>JBEKTF010000068.1:0-27030 GCA_049516355.1 Bryobacteraceae bacterium
CGAATTCCTTGTTCTTCGTGAGATCTCCCAGATGGGTCGTGCGAAACTTCCCGAGAGTAACGAAAACCGCCACCGAAAATGGATCCTCGGCATTGTTCTCACCCGGCTTGAAATTGGCGCAATAAGGATTCGGCTTGCCCGCGCCGGGTAACGGCGTCTTGATGACCTCGCCCGCGGAAGCGATGACACGCACATCGAGACCGGCCCCCATCGGGATCTTGTCGCCCACCTTGGCCACCGTGTGCTTCGACTTCGCGTAAAGCTCAGGATAAGTGTTCTTCAGAAACGTGTCGGCAAGCTCGCCCGGCTGGACGTTGGGGCCGTGATCGATAAACTCGCGGATCGGGACCTGTTTGGCCAGTTCGGCCAGGCCCCCGAAATGGTCGCCATGCCAGTGCGTGGTAATCAGGTGATCGATCTGTTGGAGTCCGGCGTCTTTAACCGCTTCCACGATGCGGCCCGCATCGCGCGGAGCAGCGACCGCCCCGGCATTCCCGGTGTCGATGAGCAGCGATTCGCCCGAGGGCGCGACGAATAGTGTCGCGTTGCCGCCTTCCACATCGATCACGTAAACCTGCAGATCTTTTGAGGTTCGGGTCTGTGCCGTCGCGAGAACGCTTGCGAGCGCGGCAAACGCCAGAATCCTTAATGAATACATGCTTGCCTCCAAAATGACGCAGTTGCTAACAAAGTCTATCGCAACGAAGCGAGGGAGTGCATCACGTGGTTCGACATCACGTCGCCTGACTGTCGATGTGCTTGCGCACCACCCAAGCCAGACCGGCGAGGAACAGAAGCGTGATCGTGCTCCAGGGCGCAAACGGGCAGAGGGTGTGATAGCCCAGGTCGCTGACCATCAAAGAGGAAGAGGGCACGAGCGTAACCGCTGCCCCGATTGCCAGGAGCACGGTGCAGGCGAGAAGAAGAGAGCTCAGAGTTTGTCGGGACATCTCACTGGTGAACGCCCCTCAGTTTAACACTTTCCGCTTGCTTTTCCCCTTTTCTTCGCCTACGATATCTTCAAATGGCTCTCACTCGCAGGCAGAAGGAAGTGCTCGATTTCATCGCGGCGTATCAGGTCGAAAACGGCTATAGTCCCAGCTACGAAGAAATGGCGCGGGGCCTGAAACTCGCCTCCATCGCGACTGTCCACAAACACATTTCCGCCCTCGACAAGAAAAATTATCTCCAGCGCAGCCACAATCAGAGCCGCTCCATCGATGTCGCACCGCGTTATCTCCAGGAGCAGCGCCGCAATCGGTTCCAGGCTTCGCTCGAAGTTCCCGTGCTCGGCACCATCGCCGCCGGCCAGCCCGTCGAGACCTACAACGACCCGGCCACCGTCAGCTTCGCCGATTTCGTCGGCCAGAAAGACACCTACGCGCTTCGCGTACGCGGCAATTCCATGATCGAGGACCATATCTGCGAAGGCGACATGATCCTGGTGGAAAACACCGTCCAGGCGCGCGACGGCGATATCGTAGTCGCGCTCGTTGGAGGAACGGAAACTACGCTCAAGCGCTTCTATCGCGAACCGGGGAACATGATTCGTCTGCAGCCGGCGAATTCGACCATGAGCCCGATCCGGGTCCCCGCTCAGGACGTGCAGGTCCAGGGCCGCCTGTTGGCGGTGTTGCGAAAGTACTAGAGCCGCGTCGCGCCGGCCCGATGCCGGTATTCGTGTTCGGCTCGTACCCAGTCTTCGAGAGCCGATCCGCCCTGATAGCCACGCGATTCCCAGTAGCTGTACGCCATTCGCGCAATGGCTTCTTCGGCATTATCAGGACTGCTCTGAACGGATACTGGTTCGGTTGAGACGCTCTTGCTGTGCTGTGCTGCTTTAACGCGGGGAGTCTTCGGCTTTGCAGCGCGCGCGGATGTTGCAGGGGCCGCCGCGGCCGCAGTTTCTTTAACGATTGCTTGCTTTTTTGCCATAGCCTTACACCCCGATTATAAGGTCTGGATGTGACATTACCACGAAAAAATGTTTTATTTAATCTATTCGTAAACGTGAGCTGCCTCACATGGCGGACCGTTTCCCGATAAGCTGAGTAGGGACATCCACTTGCGCACCTGTTGGAAACCCGTCATTGCCGCCCTGTTCTGCGCCGCTTCGCTTTCCGCCCGGGTGGTCCAGGTGGATATCGACGGCATCGTCCATCCCGTTACCGTGCGCGTCGTCACTTCCGCTATCGCCCAAGCCGAGCGCGAGCATGCCGACGCCCTGCTGATTCGCCTCAGCACACCCGGCGGCTTCATGGACGCCATGCGCGACATCATCGAACAGATCTTTCACTCCTCCGTTCCCGTAATCATGTGGGTCGGACCCTCCGGCGCACGCGCTGCCTCGGCAGGTTTCTTTCTGCTCGAAGCCGGCGACATCGCCGCCATGGCGCCGGGAACCAATACCGGCGCGTCCCATCCCGTGCTGGCGGACGGCGCAAAGATGGATTCCGTGATGAACTCGAAAGTCGAAAACGATGCGGCCGCGCTGATGCGCACCATCACTACTCACCGCAATCGCAATCCACAGGCTGCGGAAAAAACCGTGCGCGAAAGCGTTTCCTACACCGACCGTGAAGCTCTCGACCAGCACCTGGTCGACCTCATTGCGCCCGACCCCGCGTCCCTCATCCGCCAACTCGAAGGACGTCAGATCACCCGCTTCGACGGCCGTGCGCAAACCCTGCACTTTGCCGATACCGCCATTGATCTTTACCAGCCGACGTTGCGCGAACGCGTCCTCCTCGGCATTGCCGATCCCAATATCGCGCTGCTTCTCGTTGTGCTCGGCCTGCTTGGAATCTACGTGGAGTTTTCCTCTCCCGGAATGTTTGCGCCAGGCGTGATTGGCGCCGTTCTCGCGTTGCTCGGCCTCACCGCGCTCTCCGTGTTTCCGATCGACTGGCTGGGCGCGGCCCTGATGATTCTCGGGCTGATTTTCTTCATCCTGGAAGCCAAGTACCCCACCCATGGAATCCTCACCGTGGGTGGCGCAGTCGGCCTCGCGCTGGGAGCGGTCATGCTGATCGATACCAACGTGCCCGAACTGCGCGTGCGCTGGAGCACCGCCATCGGCCTTGCCACTCCCTTCGCGCTGATCACGAGTTTCCTCTTCTCGATCGCGCTCCGCGCCCGGCGCAACAAAGTGGTCACAGGCATCGAAGGCATGATAGGAGAGATGGGAGTGGCGGTCGGAGAACTCAACCCCGCCGGAACCATCCTGGTGCGGGGAGAATATTGGAACGCGCAGGCGTCCGGGCGTGTGCCCGCAAGCGAGCCAGTTCGCATCACTGGAATCGAAGGACTGACGTTACGGGTTGAACCCACGCCCCCCAAGGAGACCTGATGAACGGTGTTCCGCTGCTTCTCGTGATATTCATTATCGGCATCTATTTGCTTTCCTCTATCAAGATTCTGGCCGAGTACGAACGAGGCGTCATCTTCCGCCTGGGCCGTCTTCTCCCGCAGGCAAAAGGCCCGGGAGTCATTCTCGTATTCGCGCCTCTCGACCGGATGGTCCGCATCTCTCTGCGCGTCGACACGATCGAAGTGCCGCCCCAGGACGTGATCACGCGCGACAACGTCACGGTCAAGGTCAACGCCGTGATTTACTTCCGCGTAGTCGAGCCGCGCCTCGCCGTCACCGAGGTTTCGAATTTCCTCTACGCTACTTCGCAGCTGGCCCAGACCACGCTCCGCAGCGTTCTCGGCGAGGTCGAACTGGACGACCTCCTCAGCAAGCGCGATGAGTTGAACGTGCGCCTGCAATCGATCCTCGACGAACACACGTCGCCCTGGGGCGTGAAGGTGACGCTCGTTTCCGTCAAGCAGGTGGATCTTCCGGAGCAGATGATCCGCGCCATCGGCCGCCAGGCGGAGGCCGAGCGCGAGAAGCGCGCGAAGATCATCCACGCCGAGGGCGAATATACGGCGTCGGAAAAACTGGCCATGGCGGCTGAAGTAATTCAGCGACAACCGGCCGCAATCCAGCTACGCTATTTACAGACGCTGGTGGAGATCGGAACGGAAAAGAATACAACCATTGTTTTCCCCCTCCCCATCGATATTTTGACCTCGCTTGACCGCGTCCTTGGCGGCAACAAGCGTGAAGAGGCAGGCAAATCTTAAACATGGCTCAAACGGAAGGCGAGAAGGAACTGGTTCTCGGAAATAAGCAACTCATTAGTCTTTTCTTCGTAGTGGTGGCCCTGTGCGGCGTGTTTTTCGCCATGGGTTACATGATGGGGCGGCCTTCGGGCAAACAGTTGGCGGCAATTCCGGAGACCAGTCCGGCCGCCCAGGTGGCTCCAGTCCCGGCACAGGAATCGGCACCGTCGCGTGAGACTGCGCCGCCGGAAACCCCACCCCCCGCTTCGGGCGAAACAAGTCCGGCGCCGCCTGACGCGCCAACAGCGCCGCCAGCCACGCAGACTCAAGCCGCGCGTGACTTGCCTAACGCCCCCGCCGCAACTGCCGTTCCGGAAACGGGCGCAACTTATTTGCAGGTCACGGCGCTCCGCCGCACGGACGCCGACAATCTCGTAAAGACGCTGAAGGAGCAGAATTTCCCCACGCTGCTCGCCGATAGCTCGAAGCCCGATCTGTTCCGCGTGCTCGTCGGGCCGTACCACCAGACCGCCGACGTAGCGGATGCCAAAGCGCGTCTGAAAGCCCTCGGATTCGCCAACGCCTTCGTCCAGAAGTAATACATGCGTCGCAGGAATTTCATCACCGCAGTTGCCGCCGCGGCCACGGCTGCCGCTCAAACCCCGCCTGCCCCCGTCCCGCGCAAAGGCCGTCTCAAGCAATGCGCCATGCGCGTCAACTTCGATCCCAAAATGCCTTTCGATGACATGTGCCGCATCGCGGCCGGTCTCGGTTGCAAAGGCTTCGACCTGATCGGCAAGCAGGACTGGCCCACCCTCCGAAAGTACGGCCTCATCCCGACCATGGCCAATTCCGCGCCGGTCACCATTCAGGACGGCCTGATCCGCAAGGAACTTCACGATTCCATCGAGAAGGGATTGCACGCCGTCATCGACGATTGCGCGGAAGGCGGCTGCCCGAACATCATCACCGTGGGCGGCCAGCGCCGCGGCATGTCCTACGCCGAAGGCGCGGATAACTGTGTTGCCATCCTGAACCGGCTCAAATCCCACGCCGAAGACAAAGGCGTGACCATCTGCATGGAAATCATGAACAGCCGGCTCACCCCGGACACTCTCGGCCGCCTCGACCAGATCTGCGACCACGTCGCCTGGGGCATCGACGTGTGCAAGCGCGTCAACTCGCCCCGCGTGAAACTGCTCTTCGACATCTATCACGTGCAGATCATGGATGGCGACATCTGCCGCAATATCCAGCAGAACTTCCAGTGGATCGGCCATTTCCATACCGGCGGCGTCCCGGGCCGCCACGAACTCGACGACACGCAGGAGATCAATTACCGTTTCGTCGCGAAGACCATAGCCGACCTCGGCTTTACCGGCTACGTGACCCATGAATACAGGCCCACGCCGGGACGCGACCCGATCCAAAGCCTCACGCAGGCTTTGGAGATTATGGATGTTTGAGTTGGGCGGTCACCCGTCCCCAAGGTCCACCGGTGCCCGTTTTTTCTCACCGATTCCCCAGCGATCAGGCCCCTCCCTTGGAAACGAGCCATCTGTGACCGAAAAGTGCTCATCCGCCGTGTCTGGAAACTCGCCCATCGGGTGCATGCCGAACGGGAAGGCTTTCCCGATTCGGATATATCGGTGTAACTGATGAGCTTCCACGCTCAAAGAAGCTGATTACCGATGTCTTCCGGACGCCCGGCGCTGGCGCACAGAAGAAGCATCCTGGCGAGTTTCGCCCTCATACGGAATGGCAAGAGCAGGAAACTCGCCAAAGTTGGAGCAATAATCAGGAAAATTCGCCAGCAAGGTTGCCAATACTTTGGAAGGCGTGAAAGCCCGGGTTTTTGCTTCGGATAGTACTACGGAAATGAACCCGTGCCAGGGCGAAATATTCTTGAAGCCGGCTTCGCACCGGTTATACTTCCCCAATGTCCCGCCTCGGCGCCTCCTTTTGTTTTATTACACTCGTATTTCAACTGATTTTCGCGGTTTCCGCAAATGCCCAGCAGAAAACGCGCGAGCCGGGAGAATTTGTTCAATGGCTACCCGTGACCGACGCCGAGCGCGCCCTGGCAGCGCCCACTGTAGATAAGTCCGCCGGCGCCGAAATTCTTTTCTGGCGGGTACATGTTGTCGACGAACTGCTCGGTGACAACAGGACATTGCAACGGGTTTTGTACCACTACGTCCGCCTCAAGGTCTTCGATGAAAAAGGGAAAGAGAAAGCGTCCGCTGTCGACCTTGGGTATCGCGAGCCTGGGGCCATTATCGATGTCAGCGGTCGCAGCATGAAAGCAGATGGCACCATCCTCGAACTGGATCGTAAGTCCGTATTCCGGCGCGATCTCGTTCGGGCCAGCGGCATCACTCAGAAGGTGGTCTCTTTTGCCATGCCGGGCGTTGAGAAGGGCTCGATCATCGAATACCGCTGGAAGCAGACTGAAGATGACAATCGATTCCGGTATCTCCGTCTGAATTTCCAGCGCGAATTTCCCGTTCAGCGGGTCACATACTTTATGATTCCGCTCTCTGGCCAATACACCCAGGAAGAGATGGCCGTCGCCGCGTTCAATTGCACCCCGTCCCCGTTCAAACTGGAGAGCGATGGCTTCACTTCGACCACCGTGTTCAACGTGCCGGCTGAGCGCGACGAGCCGTTCGCGCCCGCGCAGGCCAGAGTTGCGCCCTGGGCCCTTCTCTACTACAGGGACCACAATGTCAAGGATCCCGACAAATACTGGGTGGAGGAAGGCCGAAAAGTGTTCCAGGAGTTCAAACAATTGCTGAAATCCAGCAATGAACTCAAATCGGCGGCTTCTCAGGCCGTCGCGGGAGCCAAAGACGACGACGAGAAACTGACCCGGCTGGTGATGGCCGTCCGAAAGGATGTACGGAGCATCAACGATCCCGAAGTGACAACCGCGGATCGCGAAAAACTCGTCGCAAGGCTCCAGAAGGAGGGTGAAAGGAACGCCGCGGAAATCTTCCGCAGCGGCATCGCCTTCCCGGCGGAAATGAACGTCGTCTTAGGCGCCATGGCGGCCGACGCTGGGATCGACGCGCGGCCCGCTCTGGTTGCCGATCGCAACGAAGCTGCTTTTGCTCCGCACCGCATGACGGACCGTTACTTTCTGGGTCGCTCCGCGCTCGCCGTGAAACGCGGCGATTCCTGGAAGCTGTTCGATGTGAGCGACCGCTTTCTGACGCCGGGCATGCTTCCCTACGCCGAAGAAGGAATGTACGCGCTCATCACGGATTCCAAAACGCCCTCTTTCATCGAGGCCCCTCCCGCGCCACCCGAGGCATCGGTTGAATCGCGCACGGCGCGCCTCGCGCTTGCCGCCGACGGTACGCTCGAAGGTGATGTGGAGGAGTCATACACCGGGCACCGGGCCGAAGAATATCGCGAAACGCTTGACCACAAATCCCCTGCGCAGCGCGAAGAGTGGCTGCGAAACCGGATAGTCGGCATGTTTCCGGACGCCCAGGTAACCGGTATCAAACTCGAGAACATCGATGACGCAGCCCAGCCCTTTGGGGCGCGGTACCACCTGAATGCGCCGCATTACGCACAAGTAACCGGAAAACGCATCCTGTTCGAGCCCAGCGCGTTCCGGCGCTCGCAGGGTTCGCCCTTCACCGCCGCGGAACGCACTTATGACGTCGAATTTCCCTACGCGTGGAAGGAAGCAGATGAGATCCGCATCAAGCCCCCGGATGGTTTTGCGCTCGATAACGCGGACGCACCTTCCAGTATGTCGTTCGGTAAAACGGGCGGCTACAAAATCGCCATCAGCGTCGCGGGTCAGGACCCGGAACTCGTCACTTTGCGCGAATTCATCCTCGGCAACGGGGCCCAGCTTAATTTCCCGCTAACGAGCTATGCCGCGCTCAGGCAGATTTTTGGCGAGGTACGCAAGCGGGATGAGCACACAATTTCGCTCATAGCCAAATAGCCGGAGTCACCATTCTGGAAAAGTCCCCATGAAGCCACCCGTTTTTTTGACGCTTTTTTTGACACTAATACTTGCATTTAGTCGCGCCCGCGCCGCCGACCGCGTACCGGACTGGGTAACACAGCAGGGCGCCGCGAAAGTGTCCTCCTACCCGGACAGAGTGAATTCGGTGACTCTGCTGAAAGAAGACGTCGTGACCATCGACCCCGACGGCCGGCGCGTGATGCGCGAGCGCGGCGCTATAAGAATCCTGCAGCGGGGTGGCGAGGAGGTCGAGGCATACCGGACCTACAACACAAAAAACGGCCGCATTCGCGACTTCGCAGGATGGCTCGTTCCATCTTCCGGAAAGCCGGTGCCCTATGCAAAAAACCGGATCCTCGACGTGGCCCTGTCGCGCGATTATGTTTACGATGAGGCCCGCGCGAAAGTGCTGGAGTGCGGCCCCGCGCTGCCTGGGTCAACCTTCGTTTGGGAAGTAACCGAGGAAGAGAAGTCGGTATTTACACAGGATGGCTTTCGTTTTCAGAACAGATCTCCCGTTCTCGTTTCGCGCTATCAGGTTACTTTGCCGGTCGGCTGGGAAGCGAATGGCGTCCTCCTCAACCACGACAGACTGGAGCCATCGCGTTCAGGGAACACATATACATGGGAGCTTCGCGATCTGCCCTGGATCGAACTTGAGGATCACAGCCCTTCGCTCACCTCGCTCGCGCCGCGTCTCGCCGTCAGTTTCTTCCCACCGGCCGACAACCCGGCAGGCCTCAAAGGGCTGAAAGACTGGACCACCGTTTCCTCCTGGCTCTCGGGTCTGGTGGAACCCTCGGCGGAGGTAACGGACACGGTGCGAGCCAAAGCGGCGCAACTGACCGCCGGCGCTTCCTCCGAACTGGAAAAGATCGCGTCCATAGCGCGCTTCACGCAAGCCACTAACTACATCGAAGTGGCGCTGAACATTACTCGCGGCGGCGGCTACACCCCGCACCCGTCCAGCGAGACTCTCGCGCGAAACTATGGCGACTGTAAAGACAAAGCCACTCTGATGCGGTCGCTGCTCAAAGCTGCGGGCATCGACTCTTACCTCGTAGTGATCACAGCCGGCGACCGTACATACGTCAGGCCGGAGTGGGCCTCGCCCATGCAGTTCAATCACGCCATCGTTGCCGTTCGGGTTTCCGATGCCATCGCGCTGCCTGCGGTGCTCACCGCGCCGCAGCTCGGACGGCTTCTGATATTCGATCCGACCGACCCCATCACCCTGCTCGGCGATCTGCCGGCACAGGAACAGGGAAGTCACGCGCTGGTGATTGCGGGCGACCGTGGTGCGCTCCTCACTATGCCTCGGCTGTCGGCCGCCGCCAACAGGATTGAATCCTCCGTTGGAGGTTCAGTCGATGCGAATGGCCGCCTCACGGCGAGCATCGAGCGCACCTGGTTCGGCCAGGCGGCAAGGCCGCTTCGCGCAACCGAGACTTTGCGGGGAAGCGGCGATCTCAAGAAGCTCTTCGAACGGTCGCTCAGCGCCAGGCTCGGTGCTACGGTGAACAAGCTCGGAACCGAGGCCAAACCGGAGCAAAACTCGATCACCGCTAGTCTGGACGTAACGGCTGAAGGCTTCGCCCAGAGCATGCAGGGTCGGCTCTTCATTGTCCGTCCTGGATTGTTGACGAGTGGCGGCGATTACTTCTTCAAATCGCGGCAGCGCACAGTCCCCGTCAGGCTGGAATCCGATCTGCGGCGCGATACCATCCGGATCAAACTGCCGGCCGGGTTCAAGCTCGACGAACTTCCGGCGAACGCAAAGATCGAGAGCGCCTACGGAAACCTGGAAGCCAAATGGAGCTTGCAGGACGGTGAAATCGTCATGGAGCAGACGCTCGAGATTCGCGAAACTGTGGCTCCGGTCTCGGAATATGCGAAGGTGCGCGATTTTTTCGATAAGGTAGACGGCGCTCAGGCTGCGCCCGTCGTATTAGTGAAACAGTAGCGTGGGCGATCATTGTTCGCCGGTCCTTCATCGGCACAAATATTGCGTTGGCTCGTACCGCTGTGAAGGGCGTAGATCGCCAGCGCCGCGCGGCGCACCGGGCGGCGTATGGCCGTCTTCCCGGGGAATATGCATTGGACAACGCGAGACCCATTTTGCGCGTTTTCCTCAGGAGACCTGGGCCGGAGGCTCCGCGACCTGATAACGACGCTCGGCGACCTCCGCGCCCGCGGGCAAACAGGTCATCGATGGAGGCGCGGTGGGAGTCGAGCGGTGCGGGATCTCAGCGGTTTGTCGGTGTGCCCGAAATCACACCCAAAGCATTACACTTTAGTGCCACTACTGCGAGAAGCGCGATCGACATAAAGACCAATGATCCCGGCTCCGGGGTGGACTGGCCGATGTTCGCACTCCATCCGTCCGGGTTGAATGCTTCGACTGCGAAGTTGTTCCCCTCGATGAATTGAGTGGCAAAGGTTGCCCCCCAGATAAGTATCCCAGCTGATTCATCTCCTTTCGCGAACGCGAAAGTTTTGTCGCAACTCGCGCTGTCACATGTAACGATGTCAAAATAGGAACCATTTAAAGTCACTGCCCCCAGATTCTCCCCCAGATACCCGTGGCCTGAGCCATCCAGGTAGTCCCAGGACTCAACAAACGGGAGGGCAACGGTCGGGATCGTATCTAGAGTTAAAGAGCTTATGGACGTAACGAGAAATGTGTTATTGTCCGACCGTAGATTTCCGTTCAACGTTCCGGCGAACGTGTCCCCTTCACGATCTGTGTAGCTGAAGTTCAGGATCTGCCCCGCCGAGGCGCTCCCCACCGACGCGGCTAATAGAAAAGCCGTAGCCATAACTCCTGGGATCCGTGAATTTATATGTGACAAATTTTCCCCTTCGCAAATTTCGGTCTTGCCTCTTTTCAGTCCGGGCGCGGAATTATGGACGGCGCTATTATGCCGCAAAACGCGGCGTGGAGCAAGAATGTTAGTACTGGAACTAATGATCGATGACACTGGAAAGAAGCGCTCAGTCACTGCCGCTGGGCGGCCGCGATCGGAATACGTTCGGTAGACGATCCGTGCGACTCGATCATCACCACTTTTGCATCGGCAAGGTAAGGTCGAATCGCCGCCGGATTAGCATATTCGAAACCCGTATCTTCGACGGCAAACAGATGGTAACGTCCGGCCGGGACGTTGGTGAAATCGAAGCTGCCGTCACTTTCTGTCTGATACCCGCGATAGCGTCCAGGATTTTGTGATTCCTCAACTGGCGCAAGCACCGCCATCACCGCTTCGGCGGGACGGCTGCCATCCATAACCGTGCCTTTAAGTTGCCCAATCTCGTCACTGAGTGTAAGAGAGAGATCTCCGGAATCGCCAGCCGCGATAGTCAGTAACCCATCGCGGTAATTCACACCTTTTGCCTCGGTCCGAGCCACAAAAAAACCCCTGGGAACGATGAGGCCAAGGCGGTAGCTGCCTGACTGCACGCTCGGGAACTCGAAGCCGCCGTCAGGTCCTATCAGGGTAATCGCGGGAGCACCCGCGCTGCCTTCCGGGGTGAGGCGCGCTCCCAACTGCGGAGGGAGATATGCTGCGGCATTTTGCAATTCAATGTGACCGGTGAGTCTAGCGGCTGCCCGCAGGGGCACTTCCACAGCAACATCGGAGCCATTGACGTCGATAGCCGCTTGTCCCGAAAAGTCGGCGTCTCCGCTTTTTCCAGTGATTTGAACAACGTAATGCCCCGGGGGTACGCCGAGGAATTGCCCGGGAATCGCGGGTCGGCCCGCAACCCCGGCATAAACGAACTGCTGATCTTGTAAAGAATCATTGCCGGCGACACCCGCGATTTTCAGGCTCAGAAGACCCTGCAGGTCGGCGGGCACGGAATGTGTCACCGAGACATTCGCGCCGACGGCGACCGTCAGCGTGAAGTCTGCCCGCGCCTCTTCCCCTGGCTTCACCGGCAATGGCGACACGCGCGAAACGTCGGCCGTATTGGGATAGTAGACGGGAATAAATGCTACTGGGCGATCCATCTCCTGTCCCAAAGGCAGTCGCGCAAAATTGTTAACGGAGTACCACGGTTTGCCCGTGACAGCGACATAATAACTACCGCCCCGAATCGATCCAAAACGATATTCACCCCGATCATTCGTCCGCTCCCACCTCTCCGTCGACGTGAGGCGGCGGCCTCCAGTCACATGCGAAAAAAGAAGCTGCACCAGCGCTCCCTCCACCGGTTCGCCGGAATCGTCCAGCACTCTGCCAAAAATAGCGGCGGTGGGCAACCATCGAAAAACAAGGTTGCTCGTGTCCCGGTCGGGGCCAACGATCACGGCGGATCCAAATGAATTATCGCTGCCGCGCATCCCATAGTTATTCATGGTGGTGCGGGTGCCGGCCCGAAGTACATACGCGCCTTGGGGAAGCTCAAAGCTGAAGCGCCCGTTGTCGCCGGTGATGAAAGGAGAACGGGGGCGGGGCGCCCCTGCCCTGGAGATGAATATCTGTGCATGCGGAAGTACCGCGCCCGTCTGCGAGTTGATAACTGTACCGGCGACGGTATAGAGATCTGCGCCCGCGCTCGCCGCGGCGCCCATCAGCAGAACAATGCTCCACGTGGTCAGACGTGATGTCGACATATCAATGCGCAACTCCATTCAGGGTCAAATCCTTTACACCGCTTTCATCGACCTGAACAGCTGTCCCTCCCGAGAGCGCCCGAAGGAAGTCAGCACTCCGGTATTCAATGTCGGCATTGGCAAACGCCCAGGCGGAATACGCGCCGGGGGCCAGGCCTTGAAATTGGAATTGAAGCTGGTTCGGATTGCCCGGATCCGGTAGCACCTGCGTCACCCGCAGGCCCGCGGGGCTCGAGAATTGCGGGACAAGAATAACGGTCACATTTCCGGGACTTAGGGTCGGGTCGGCCCTAAGCTTGCCATTAATGCTTCCGCCACCATAAGTGGCCACAATCTGAATCGCCGGCGGCGCAACGCCGGGCGAAACGGCGAGGACGGGATCGCTGCCAAAATCCTGCGTTCCCGAAGTGGCCGAGCGGGCGTAGGCGCCGAAACACTGAATGGTAACGCCGTAATTACCCGGCGGCACTTCCGGGATCATGGCATCCCCGCCCGGGTTCTCCGGGGGTGCGGAGAATAAGTAAGGCCGCACGCCTGACCGCACCGATGGCCGCAAAATGGCGATGCAGCTCCCGAGTGCTCCATTCAGGTCGTCGTCATCGTCGGCCTGAATGGCGGGAGGCTGAATCTCTGGAGGCTTGTTTGTAAACCGCGTTGTGACGGCAATTTGCACCGGTGCCGCGAGGGTCATCACTACTCCATCGACACCGGAGGACCGCACCGTGACGGGCGCTTCAGCCGTTGAGTTGCCCTGCGTGGCGCGCAGGACATATGATCCGGGAACTACGCTCGGAATCGAAAAGCGTCCTGTTTCGTTGTTAATGGCGACGCGAGTTGCTGACACGTCTTCTGCGCCGCTTAAAAGCTCAAACTTTATCTCGTGGCGCGGAACGAAATTCAAAACAGAACCGCTCACCCCAAAACCCGCCTCCACCTTGAGTGAGATATCCGCGCGCGCCTCAGTCCCCGGACCAATTTCAAGAGGCGTCGCGGCGACGAGTTCATGAGTCCCGCCAAAATACACGGGCGCGAACGACTCACCGCTGAACGTGGGCGCGGCGTCTCCCACGAATTGAAACGACTCACCGCTGATGCCAGCCGCCTTCACATAATACTTACCCGGCGGAAGACTCCAGAAACGGTACGCCCCTCGGTCATCGGTTGTAACATTCCTGTCGGATCTGACCTGCCTTAGCCCGTCCTGTACCTGACTGCTTAACGCGAACACGTTGACGCTTCTCAGAGGAAGGCCATCCTGATCGGTAACCGTTCCAGTAATGACGCCGAGGGGCGAAAGTTTGACACTCAGCCCGTTCGTTGAAGAAGAGAGGTCGATCGGCTTGGCGGGGCCGCCGCTAAAATCGACGGTAAACTCCGGCTTCTGCGCCGTGACGGAATATTGCCCGGTCGGCAGCCCGGTGAAGTGAAATACACCGCCTGAATCGGTAAATGTGGTGAGGCGAATGGGCTGGATCGCTCCAGGTACGCCTCCCTGCTGTTGTATTTCCTCCCGCCGCGCGCCGAACCGCACGGCGCTGACCAGAGCGCGGCGAATCGGCTCTCCGGTTTTTGCGTTTACCACGGTTCCACTCAACGACAATTGCCCTTCCTGCTGCGCGAGAGCAGGCAAGGCAAGAATGAAAACGGCAATAAGACGTTTCATCGGCGTTCCGAATATTTTATTCCGAAAATAGCCGGGCCGCGAGAACAAAATCAGAACATTATCAGAACATTAACCAGTCCGAGTTATTGCGAGACACACTCCGCATGCAAAGGCTGGCGGGAAACGAATCGTCGACTGAGCTGGATCGGTTCGGCAATCCTGTTCGCGGAGGACGCGAGGAAGCTACCGCTGGGAATCGCATCCTCACCACCCCAACTCTGGTAACAGCCTCCGCAACTTTATCCTACCCACCGAATCAACGACTTATCTCCATCCACGCATTCCAGCCCCCATTCCCCTGCTACCGTCAAATCGCAAAACCATATGCGAAAAGAAATCCGCGCCGAAATCAACCGGGCCAATGCGCAAAAATCAACCGGCCCCAAAACCACCCAGGGTAAACAGCAGTCCTGCATGAACGCCTTCAAACACGGTCTGACCGGCCAGAAGTTGATTCTTCAGCCGGACGAACTGGAAGCCTATGACCGCCTGACCAACTCTCTGCTCGCCGAAACCAAACCCAAAACCGCGCTCGAGCACCAGATCGCGCAAAAACTCATCGACAGCCACTTCCGTCTCAACAGACTGGCCGGCATCGAAAACAACATCTTCAACTTCGCGCTCCTGGCCAACATTACAGGCACGGACGACGACGAACGTCTCGAAATAATGCAGGCCCAAACCCGCGCCTGGACCGACAGTTCCTCTTCATTCGACCTGCTCGGCCGCTACGAAGCGCGCCTTTCCCGGCAGGCGCTCCGCTATTCCCTCGAATTGGAACGTCTTCAGGCTGTGCGTATCAATAAAGAACGTCTCGCAATTCCCACGGAACCCACTGAGAACTATCGCGATAGCATCGATTCGGCTTCGTTTCCCACAAATTTACCCTCCGCCGTAATGAGCGCCACCGTCAACTCGATGGAATCCGAAAACATCGAAGCTCAGCAGAAGAGCGCTGAACTATAAGTAACTTTTATAGCTTCCCTTGCTTGCATTTCAAAAACTTCTGCCCTAAACTGAAATTTCGATGCTCTCCAGCTTCACAGGCCGAATTATTACGTCCTTCCCTGTAGTAAGCATTATTGGGGTAGGGGTCGTAGTCATCGTCCCCGTCTGAGGCTTTCGGGAAGTCGAAGAGATCCGAGGCCGTCAGCGGGGTGAATAACCCACCTGATGGCCTTTTTTTTTGGAATATGGACGGGAGTTATTTATGCAGACCGAATCCGGAAAACTAATGAATGGCGCTGAAGTCCTGCTCGAATGCCTGGCCCGCGAAGGCGTCGACTGCTTCTTCGGCTATCCTGGCGGCGTCACCCTGCCTTTTTACGACGCCCTCTATGACAGCCATATTCGTCACGTCCTCGTGCGTCACGAAGAGAACGCCTGCTTCGCTGCCGAAGGCTACGCGCGCGCCACCGGCAAGGTCGGCGTCTGCTGCGCTACTTCCGGACCTGGCGCCACCAACCTCGTCACCGGTCTCGTCGACGCCATGATGGATTCCATTCCCATCGTCGCCATCACCGGCCAGGTTCACTCCAAGCTCATCGGCAGCGACGCGTTTCAGGAAGCCGATACCTTCGGCATCACGCGCTCCGCGACGAAGCATAACTTCATGGTGAAGAATCTGCAGGAGCTTCCCAGGATCGTTCACGAGGCTTTCTATATCGCGGCCAGCGGTCGTCCCGGCCCTGTGCTCGTCGACATCCCGAAAGACGTTTTCACCGCTCGCGGCCAATATGTTCCCGTCGATTCCATCCATCTCCCCGGTTATAAGGTCTTCACCGAAGGCCATGCCGGACAGATCCGCCGTGCCGCCCAGTTGATCTGGGAAGCGGAGCGGCCCTTTATTTATGCGGGTGGCGGCACCGTTCTCGGCAACGCTTCCGCGGAATTGACGGAACTCGTCGAACTGGTGGACGTCCCCGCCGTCTGCACCCTCATGGCGCTCGGCTCTCTCTCTGCCGGCCACCCCAACTTCATCAGCATGCCGGGCATGCACGGCAGTTACGCCGCCAATATGGGTATGACCGAGTGCGATCTCCTCATCGCCCTCGGCACTCGTTTCGACGACCGCGTCACCGGCCAGCTGGGCACATTCGCCCGCCACGCCCGCGTCATACATGTGGATATCGATCCCGCCGAAATCGGCAAGAATCGCGTTCCCGATATCCCGATCGTCGGCGATGTGAAGCTCGTTCTTCAGAAGCTCAATAAAGCCGTGCAGGAACTCGCGCCCGAAATGAAGCCGAAGAAGGAAGCCGCTCGCGCCAAATGGTGGACGCAGATTCGCGAATGGAAGGACGAGCACCCCTTTGATCGTTCCCGCTCCGAGGATGAAATCAAACCGCAGCACCTTATGGATGAGATCGATCGTCTCTCCGGCGGCCAGGCTATCGTCACTTCGGACGTCGGACAGCACCAGATGTGGGCCGCGCAGCTGATCCGGTTCAACGAACCGCGCCTCTGGATCAACTCCGGCGGACTCGGCGCCATGGGCTTCGGTCTTCCCTCCGCCCTGGGCGCGCAAATGGCCCGGCCCGACAAACTCGTCTTCGCCATCTGCGGCGATGGCGGTTTCCAGATGTCGATTCCCGAACTCGCCACCATCGCCTCGCACGCCCTGCCCATCAAGATCATCGTGATGAACAACGGCTATCTCGGCATGGTCCGGCAATGGCAGACGCTGTTCTATAACAACCGCCTCAGCGCAGTGGAACTCGATTGCTTCCCGGACGCCGAAAAGCTCGCGGGCGCCTATGGATTCAAAGGCCGCACCATCGATAAGCCCTGGCAATTAGCCCAGGCGCTCGAAGAGGCGATCAAGGAGCCAGGCCCATATCTCCTCAACGTCAAAGTGACTCGCGACGAGAACGTCTATCCGATGGTCCCGGCAGGTGGAGCAATCTACGAAATGGTGATGGGCCCGCCCCAACCCGTGGCAGTGGTGTAAATATGCAGACAATTTCTATTCTCCTGGAGAACAAACCAGGCGCGCTGCTGCGTGTTACGGGAGTTCTCTCGGCGCGCGGCTACAACATCGAGAGCCTCACAGTCGCGAAAACGCTCGACCCCGAACTCTCGCGCATGACCATCGTGGTCGATGTCGAAGATCGCATCCGCACCCAGGTCATCAAGCAGATCAATAAACTGGTCAACGTACTCCAGGCTGCCGACATGACCGACTCGCCCGCGGTGATTCGCGAGATGGTTCTGGTACGCGTTCGCTGCGCGCAGGACAGCCGGACTACGGTTCTTAAGGAAGCGGAAATCTTCCACTCGCGCGTGGTCGATTCCTCCACCGACGGCTTTGCCATCGAAGCGACCGGTGACCCCGAAAAGCTCGACGAGTTCATCGAAGTGATGCGCAGTTACGGCGAAATCGACGTGGCCCGCTCCGGCGCGATCGCCATGTCGCTCGAACCGAAGAAACTCCGGCTGCAACCGCCGGTCCCGGCCCCGGTCGCCGCCCAGGTAAGCTGATGCTGCCGATACAAAAAGCTTCAACCACTGGTAGTTTGCAGATCATGGTGGGGCAGGCATTCAGCCTGCCGAAGCCTTTTTTCTCAAGCCGCGTCTCCAAAATCTCTAAGGAATACTAAAATGCCACGACGCTTTTACGAAAAAGACGGAAACATCGACGCCCTCAAAGGAAAGAAAATCGCCATCATCGGCTACGGCTCGCAAGGTCATGCGCACGCATTGAACCTGCGCGACTCCGGGCTCGACGTCGTTGTCGGCCTGCCTGCCGATAGCAAGAGCCGGGCGAAAGCCACGGCCGCCGGGCTCACCGTTCTGACGCCCTTCGAAGCCGCCAAAGTCGCGGACGTAATGATGATCCTTGTACCCGATCACATTCAGGGCGATCTCTACACCTCCGACATCGCGCCCAATCTTACTGCAGGCAAGACCCTGATGTTTGCCCACGGATTCAACATCCATTTCGGCTTCATCAAGCCGCCCGCGAATGTCGATGTTTCGATGATCGCCCCCAAAGCTCCCGGCCATCGCGTCAGGGAAGTTTTTGTGGAAGGCTCCGGCGTTCCGGCTCTCGTCGCCATTCACCAGGATGCCAGCGGCAAGGCTCTCGAAAACGCTCTGGCCTATGCGGCGGCGCTCGGTTGCCTTCGCGCCGGTGTGATTGAAACCACCTTCCGGGAAGAAACCGAAAGCGACCTTTTCGGAGAGCAGGCCGTTCTCTGCGGCGGCACATCCGAACTGATCCGCGCCGGGTTCGAAACTCTGGTCGAGGCCGGCTATGCTCCGGAAATCGCCTACTTCGAATGCCTGCACGAACTCAAACTGATCGTCGACCTCATTTATGAAGGCGGCCTCGGCTACATGCGTTACTCGATTTCGGACACCGCCGAATATGGCGATTACACCCGCGGCCCGCGCATCGTCACTGCCGAAACCCGCAAGGAAATGAAGAAGATCCTTTCCGAGATCCAATCCGGCGAGTTCGCAAAACAGTGGATGGCGGAGAACAAAGCAGGCCGCCAGAAGTTCCTCGCCATGCGCGCTGCACAGGCCGATCAACCTGTCGAAAACGTCGGCCGCGAGCTGCGCAAAATGATGACGTTCCTCAAGCGAAACAGGGAGATCGGAGTACCGGCCGCTCAGGCGTAACGCCGGCGGTCTCTGCCGCCGGTTCTTTTGAAAGAACACCATGCGCATTCAAACGTTCGATACCACTCTTCGGGACGGCTCGCAGGGCGAAGCTGTCTCTTTCTCGGTCGATGACAAAATGCTCATTGCCCGGAAACTGGATGAGCTCGGTATTGACTATATTGAAGGCGGATGGCCCGGCTCCAATCCCAAAGACAAGGAATTCTTCGAGCAGGCGCGCGGTCTGAAGCTGAAGCATGCAAAGCTCACGGCATTCGGATCGACCCGCTTCGCGAAGAACTCCGTCCAGGAAGACCGCAATGTCCGCGAGTTGATCGATGCCGGTACCCCGGTCATCTCGATCTTCGGCAAGAGTTGGGACCTGCATGTTTCCCGTGCTCTCGGCATCACCGAAAACGAAAACCTCGCGATCATCGCAGAGACGGTCCGCTATCTCAAGGACCACGGTAAGGAAGTTGTCTACGACGCCGAACACTTCTTCGACGGCTACATCCATAACCGCGATTTCGCTCTGCGCACCCTTGAAGCCGCGAAACTCGCCGGCGCCGACGTGCTCTGTCTCTGCGATACCAACGGCGGCACTCTGACCGAGTTCCTTGCCCAGATCGTCGCCGATGTTCGCGCGAAGTTCGATGGCATCATCGGCATCCACACCCATAACGATTCCGATGTCGCGGTAGCCAACGCGCTCGCCGCAATCCAGAACGGCGCGTCGCACGTGCAGGGATGTCTCAACGGCTACGGCGAGCGCTGCGGCAACTCGAATCTCGCGTCCATCATCGCCAACCTCGAACTCAAACTCGGCCATACGACGATTGGTCCGGACAAGCTTCGGTCGTTGACTTCCGCATGCCGTTATATCGCTGAACTCGCGAACCTGCCTATGCGGAAAGACCAGCCCTATGTCGGCCAGAGCGCCTTCGCCCATAAGGGCGGCGTACACGTCAGCGCCGTCATGAAGGATTCCTCCACTTACGAACACATCGCCCCCGAGCTTGTGGGCAATCGGCAGCGGGTGCTGGTGAGCGATCTCTCCGGGCGCAGCAACGTCACATACCAGCTTCAACAGAATGGTTTGGCGGATCGTCTTTCGGAGCAGGCTCGCCGCGACTTACTCAAACGCGTCAAGGAAATGGAATTCCAGGGCTACGATCTCGAAGCAGGCGACGGGACCTTCGAGCTCTTCGTGCGCCAGTCCATGCACCCGGGCGTCAATTTCTTCGAGGTGCGGGATTATGAGGCCGTGATCAAATCGGGCCACGCCACGGCTACTGTCACTGTCGCCACGGATGACGGAATCCAAACCGCGACCGCTACCGGCAGCGGCCCGATGAACGCTCTCGATCTCAGTTTGCGCAAATGTCTTTCGGCGCGCTACCCGCAGATAGCCGACGTTCGCCTGACGGACTATAAGGTCCGCGTACTCGATTCGAAAAAGGGCACGGCGGCCAAAGTCCGCGTACTCGTCGAATGGTCCGATCATCACAAAAGTTGGTCTACTGTGGGTGTTTCGGACGATGTGATTGAAGCCAGCTGGAACGCGCTGGTCGATGCTTTGCGCCTCGAACTGATGCGTCTGACAGAAGCCGATGCACCTGCCGACCGGGCTGTTGAAGCCCTCAAGTAAGATCGCTGTCCTGACTGGCGCGGGTGTTTCGGCCGAGAGCGGCATCCCGACGTTCCGCAGTAACGGCGGTTATTGGCGGAAGTATCGCTTCGAAGATCTGGCCACGCCGGAGGGCTTCGCGCGCGATCCGAAGTTCGTCTGGACCTGGTACGAAGAACGCCGCCGAGCCATCGCCGCCGCTCGTCCGAACGCGGGACATTTCGCGCTGGTCGAGATGGAAAAACGGGTTGCGGCGTTCACGCTGATCACGCAGAATGTGGATGGCCTGCACGATCTGGCGGGATCGAAGAACGTGATCAAGCTGCATGGAGACATCTGGACTGTGAAGTGTCTGAAATGTGGCAAAGAGCGGGTCGAGCGGGCTGAATTGACGGACTTGCCTCCGCATTGCGCCTGCGGCGGAATGCTGCGGCCGGGTGTTGTGTGGTTTGGCGAATCCCTGCCGGAAGGGGCTTTAGAACGGGCAACGGCCGCTGTTTGCGCGGCCGATCTGCTGATCGTCGCCGGGACTTCGGCGCAGGTTTATCCCGCGGCCGGGCTGATTCCTTTGGCAGCCACGGTCATCGAGATCAATCCGGAGGAGACCGCGTTTTCGGACGAGGTGACGTATTCGCTTCGCGGAACGTCGGCCGAAATTCTGCCTCAGTTGTTGTTATGATCGGGCGCTTCGCTCCCACGCCAACGGGGCCGCTTCACTTCGGGTCGCTGGTGACTGCGGTTGCAAGTTATCTCGATGCCCGCTCGCAAGGCGGCGAGTGGTTGATGCGGATCGAGGATATCGATACGCCTCGGGTTGTTCCAGGTTCGGATGCGGATATTCTCCGAACGCTGGAGCGTTTTGGATTTGAATGGAATGGGCCGGTGCTGTATCAGAGCACGCGTATCGACGCTTATCGCGAGGCCCTGGACGAGTTAAAGCGAAATGGGTTCGTTTATGCGTGCTCGTGCTCCCGGACCACGACGGCTCCTTGTCGTTGCACCAGCGGTTCGCGATGGAGGGTTCGTTATTGCGAGGAGGATTTCACGGTCCTGCGATCGGATGGCATCTTCGCGTATCAGTTGGCGGTCGTGGTGGATGACGCTTATCAAGGAATTACGGATGTGGTGCGCGGGGCCGATCTGCTGGATTCGACGCCGCGCCAGATCCATCTGCAGAAATTATTGGGCTTGCCTTCGCCGCGATATCGGCATGTGCCTGTCGTCACGAACGAAAAGGGCGACAAGCTGAGTAAGCAGACGCTCGCGCCCGCGTTGGACGTGAATGCGGCGCCCGCACTGTTGACGCGCGCGCTTCTTTTTCTGGGCCAGACTATTCCGGCAGAGGCGTCTGATTCCGGCCTGGGTTCGATCTGGGTGTGGGCCGTGGCGAACTGGGGCGGGCTACCGGTCGTTATGACTTAGCCTGATATCATCGAATGAGCCGGGCAGCAGAGCATTCGTCAGGAGGTTTCACGAAGCCCAATGAAATACAGCATTGTAGTCCCGTTCTACAACGAACAGAAGAGTGTTGTAGAACTCTATCGCGGCATTAAAGATGTAATGGAGGCTACATGCGATGATTTCGAGTTAATCTTTGTAGACGACGGGAGCCGGGACGAGACCTTCGGGCTTTTGAGTCAGGTTGCGGATCACGATAATCGGGTCACTGTGGTACGGCTTCAGCGGAACTACGGCAAGACAGAAGCGCTGGTAGCCGGGTTCGATCAGGCTGAGGGTGATTGCATCATCGCAATGGATGGAGACCTTCAGCACGATCCGAATGAAATTCCGCTGTTCATCGGAAAGCTGGAGGAAGGCTATGACGTCGTTTGTGGGTGCCGGGTAGCGCGCCCGGGCGATAGCCTGCTTTTCAAGCGCATTCCATCGCAGATCGGCAACTTTTTGATGTCGAAACTGACCGGTGTGCCTATCCATGATTTCGTCAGTGGCTTTAAGGGGTATAGGACAAAGTTGATCCGGGAGATTCCACTCTACGGGGAGTTGCAGCGCTTTATTCCCGCGCTTGCGGCCGCCTATGGTGCGCGTATCTGTGAGATTCCGATCCATATAGCCGAGCGGCGTCATGGAAAGTCGCATTATGGGTTCGGCCGGGCGGTTCCGTTCCTCTTCGATGTACTTACCATACCTTTCCTGTTACGCTATGTGACCCGGCCTATGCACTTTTTTGGAGGGCTGGGTCTTCTGGGTATCGGGAGCGGCGGAACCATCGCTGCCGGGCTTGTGATAAGTCTCCTGCGCGGTGCAAATATACTACAGGACCATGGCCCACTTTTATTCTTTACGGCAGTCTTGCTGCTGACAGGAGTGTTTCTCGTTTGCTTCGGCCTGTTGGGTGAGATGCTCGTCCGGCATTATCATCAAAGGCCTGAAGCTCGACGCGATTCGGAAGTCTTACGGATCACCCGGCGAAGCAGACAGTAGAGAACTCTCTAAAATGTGTGGGATTGCGGGGTTTACACATAGGGATTGGTGCGTCGATTCGGAACGGATTCGCAGCGCAACGGCCTGCCTGATACATAGAGGTCCAGATCAGCAGGGCACCTTTCATTCGAACCTTGTTTCTCTCGGTGCGGTGCGTCTGCGCATCATCGACCTTGAAGGCGGCGACCAGCCGATCACCAGCAACGACGGAGACACCACCATTGTTTTCAATGGGGAAATATATAATCACGCCGAACTGCGCGCGGAGCTGTCCTCGCTTGGCCATCGCTTCCGTACCCGCTCAGATACCGAAGTGCTGCTCGAGGCATTTCGGGAATGGGATATTGAGTGCTTCAGCCGCTTGCGCGGCATGTTCGGAGTAGCGTTGTGGTCCGAATCCCGGAAGCGCCTGGTGCTCGCACGCGATCGCCTCGGTATCAAACCGGTCTACTATTACAAGTTTGGCGCAGATCTGATCTTCGGTTCCGAGTTGAAAGCGATCCTGGTCCATCCGGAGGTTCCTCGTAAGCTGAATCTGACCGGGCTCGGGCATTACCTTTCCTTGAACTATGTTCCTTGTCCCAACACTCTGGTGGCGGGCATCGATAAAGTGCCGCCAGGACACTGGATGGAGTGGACCGATGGCCGCGTGACTTCCGAAGCGTATTGGCAGTTGCGTTTGGAGCCGCAGCGTCAATGGACACTGGAATCCGCGAAAGAAGCGCTGGAGAATCATCTGCGCCAGTCCGTCAAGGAACATCTTGTTTCGGACGTCCCGCTGGGAGTTTGGGCCAGCGGCGGTCTTGATTCATCGACACTGCTCCACTACGCCTCCGAGCAATCTTCGACCAGACTCAAGACTTTTTCGGTTTCTTTCCAGGGCCATAGCTTCGACGAATCGCGCTTCTTCCGCGAAGTCGCGCAGGTCTACGGTACGGACCATTGTGAACTGGATCTCAACCCCACACTCGATCTCACCGGCGCCATAGAAAATGCCGCTTACTATTCCGACGAACCCACAGCGGATGCGGGCGCTGTGCCCTTGTGGTTTCTGTCGAAAGCGACCAAAGAGCATGTCACCGTGGTTCTGAGCGGCGAGGGTGCCGACGAGCTGTTCGGCGGTTACCTCACCTACCGGGCAGATCGCATCGCCGAATGGCTGCGCCTTATCCCGGCGCCTCTGCGCCGGGTTGTCAACCGGGCGCTGAACCTATGGCCGGTATCGAACGACAAGATCAGCCTTGAATATAAAGTGAAGCGGATGATAGCCGGTTCGCTGCTTCCACCAGATGAAGCGCACTGCTATTGGAATGGCACGTTCTCCAACGCCGAAAAGTCCGCTATCTATCGGCTCCCTTCAAGTCTCAGCGAACTCTACGAAGCCGGACAGGGCCCCGCGCTGCGCGGCATCGACCGCTATCTCTGGTTCGATCAACAGTACTTTCTTACCGACAACATCCTTATGAAGTGCGACCGTATGAGCATGGCGCACGCCCTGGAGCTGCGCCCTGCCTTTCTCGACCACCGTATTGCCGAGTTCGCCGGGTCTCTGCCGAATCATCTTAAGATCCGGGGATCCAACCAAAAATACGTCCTGCGCGAACTGATGCGAGGCAAACTTCCCTCTTCCATTCTGAAGCGCAAGAAAGAAGGCTTCGACATCCCCGTGCATGCCTGGCTGCGGGGTCCCCTCCGCGAGCTGATGCTCGATACTTTGAATTACGATACCGTCGCGCGATCGCAGGTCTTCTCCGCCGAAGGAATTCAGCAACTCATCAAGGCGCATCTGGAGCGGCGCCAGAATGTCGGCTACCATCTCTGGGGTTTGATGACACTGTTTCTGTGGATGAAGCGCTGGGACATCTCTCTGGCAGACCACGAGCTGAAAGAGGCGGAGGCCATCGCTTGAAGAAAGAATCGGGCGCCATGTCCGGCTCGCGTGCTGAATGGCTTGTTCTGCTCATTGCGGCAGCGGTGTTCCTGACCACCATAGTGAGCCCGCCGTCGCTCATGGATGACGTGGATGCCTTCCAGGCGCAAATGGCACGTAACATGTACCAATCGGGCGACTGGGTTACTGTCCGGGTTGACGGTATTCGCTACTTTGACAAGGCCCCTTTTAAGTATTGGGTGACCATCCTGCTGTACAAAGTGTTCGGCGCGCACGACTGGGTTGCGCGAATTCCGTCCGCTTTGTCGGCGATCCTTCTGGTCTGGGTAGTCATGCGTTTTGGCAGATGGGCTATCAGCGAAAGAGCCGGGGTCTATGCCGGAATTGTCCTCTCGACCTGCATCGGGCTCTTTCTCTTCACGCGCATCATCATTCCCGATGTGATGCTCACGCTCGCTATCGCCGTAGCGCTCATGGCCTTCATGCGCTCTCAGGATGACGAAGAAACGCGCCCGCGCCTGTGGGCTTACATCATGGCCGCGGCCCTCGCCCTCGGCGTGCTCATCAAGGGTCTGGTCGCCCTTGTCCTGGCAGCCGCCACTATATTCGTCTATCTCCTGGTCTCGCGTCGCTTGTTCCGCATTGAGACCTGGAAGCGACTGCACCTGTTTACCGGCTCGTTGTTGTTTCTGGCGATCGCCGCGCCTTGGCATGTCCTCGCGACGATCCGCAACCCGCCGTATCTGGACTTCACCATGCATGGCGGGCCCGGTGAATACCGCGGCTTCTTCTGGTTCTATTTCATCAACGAACAAGTGCTGCGGTTTTTGAACCTGCGGTACCCTCGCGATTACGATACCGTCCCCAGGTTCTTATTCTGGACGCTCCACTTGGCGTGGCTCTTTCCGTGGAGCGTCTACATCCCTGCGGTTGCGGGACTCAGTTTCCGCCCTTCGGACCGTGCCGGGCGCGCGACTCTGCTTGCGCTTAGCTGGGTTGCGGCCGTGCTGCTGTTTTTCTCATTCTCCACCACCCAGGAATACTACTCGATGCCGCTGTATCCCGCTGCCGCTCTGTTGCTCGGCGCGGGAATGGCGCTCCCAGGCCGTTCCATTGCGATCGGAACCAGGATCGTTTCCTTCATCGCCGGTCTGGCCGCCGTTATTATCGCCGCAACCCTGATTCTGGCGAGGAATCTGCCGGCGCCTGGAGATATTTCTGTCGCACTCATCCGGCATCCGGGAGCGTACAAATTGTCCCTGGGACATTTGCAGGACCTGACGCTCAGCGCGTGCGCTTACCTGCGGCTACCGCTGGTGGTGGCTGGAATCGCATGTTTGACAGGCGCGATCGGAGCGTGGCGACTTCGCGGCGAGCGGGCCTTTCTTGCCATAGCTGTGATGATGGTTCTTTTCTTCCAGGCCGCCAGACTTGCTTTGGTTGTTTTTGACCCGTACCTGTCTTCCCGCCCCCTCGCTGAAACCCTGAATCGACTGCCCAAAGGCGAGTTGATCGAGGAAGGGGATTATAACTCCCTCTCCTCGATCTTCTTCTACCACGAGGATAAAACGCTGATCCTGAACGGCCGCTATTTTGTGCTTGAATACGGCTCGTACGCGCCGGATGCCCCGAACGTATTCATCGAGGACAAGGACTTTCTTCAAGTTTGGGCGCGCCCGGCACGGTACTACCTCGTGACAACCGACAGAAGAGCGGCCAGAATCAAGACTCTCGCAAAGAACTTGCCTCTCTTTGAAATTGCATCTTCGGGAGGCAAGGTTATTTTGTCGAATCAAGCCGTAACACCTTGAGGTTCTAATCGACTTAAAGGGGATGCACTCCGGGTTACTCACCGGTCCAATTGCCCGTCGGATTTTTGACACTTTTCCAAGGGAACGTCAAGTTCCTGGCGAAAAGCCACACTCCGGCTTATGGGTCTTATCGGCCGCGCGCCCATGATTTAGCCCGCATTTCTCACGCTGAATAGGCAAATGGCCGTCATCCGTGGCATAACTGAGTTTCGAGACAACAGTTAGCGCCAACAAAGGACGGCCATTCGCTATGACAGAGTGTAACCAATCCA
>JBEKTF010000069.1:0-26432 GCA_049516355.1 Bryobacteraceae bacterium
GTGCGAGGCTACGATGAGTCGAACGGGCGCGCCCGGCTCAACGGCAGCTACGGGGCCGAGCTTCCGCTGCCGACGAACCTGCTGATCACCGCGAGGGAAACCAGTTCGATCGCGGACCTCAAGAAGAAGTTGATCGACCTGATCCAGCAACGTGGTCTTCCCTACGGCATGATCGTGCGCAAGATGGATTTTCCGTCGTCCGCTTCAATCGATGAGGCGCGGAAGATTCTCTCCGCCGAAGGCGCCGGGGGCTCGGGCCATCCGATCAGTATCCCCCTCTACGCGTACCGCCTGTATCCGGATGGCCGCGAGGAACTGGTGCGCGGCGAGAGGTTCAAGGGCGTCAATGCCCGGTCCTTAAAAGACATTCTGGCCGCTGGCGACGATAGCGTGACTTTTAACTACCTCGACAACGCGGCGCCGTTTGCACTGCTTGGCTATGGATCGGGCGCCGCCGAGGTCAGCGTGGTTGCCCCTTCCGTGCTGATCGACGATCTGGAATTATCGAAGGCTGACGACGAGATGCCGAAACTGCCCCTCGTTCCGTCGCCGGCAGCCGGGGCACAAACCGCGGTACTGAAATAGCCCGGCGCTTGTCTCTTGAGGAACACGCGCAAAACGGGTCGCGATCCGCGCCCTTTGCGCTTTTAAGATGAAGATTCTCAGCCGCTACGTGTTCCGGGAGATCCTGACGAGTTCATTTCTCGCCACGGCGCTCGCGACGTTCGTCATTTTTCTCAAAGGGATCGGCGACCTGTTCGGACTCCTTGTCCACTCCGCGAAGGGCCTGGCGGTCATCGAGCTTTTCGTTCTTTCGCTTCCGCCCATACTTCTGGAGAGTGTTCCTTTCGGCGTCCTGGTCGGCATTCTGGTGGGCCTGGGACGTCTTTCGAGCGATAACGAAATCATCGCCATGCGCTCCGCGGGAGTCTCGTCGCGAATCGTAGTGGCGCCCGTCCTGACATTCGCGGTTGCCGCCATGATGTTCTCCGGGGTTTGCGCGATATGGCTGAATCCGCTGGCCCTCAGAGCCGAACTCAGGATCGCCAATGCGGCGGCGGCATCGCAGTTGACGGCAAATGTAGAGCCACGCGTGTTCGAAGAGAAATTCACCAACGACAACACGGTTCTGTATGTCGATGACGTGAAGACAGAGACGGGCTCGGTAGCGGACTGGTACCGGGTATTCATCGCCGATCTAACTCCCCCGGGCGAGCGTAAGACCGGGATGAAAGAAGCGCAGCCCGGGCCGCGCGTGACCGTGGCGAGGGAAGCGCTTGCGGTTCCCGATGTCAGGAACAATCGGATCCAATTGACTCTGCGCGACTACGGTTTTCACGAAGCGCCTTACCACTCGATCGCGCCGACTTCATCCACCGTGCTCGAACCGCAACCGGAACGGCAGCAAACCGCCAAGCCTTTCAAAGACATGCTCACCACGGAGTTACGAGCATTCATTCGCAGGACTCCCGGAAAGACCCAGGACGGGACCGACTCGCGAATTGAACTGCACCGCCGCTTCGCCCTGCCTGTCGCGTGCCTCATGCTGGCCATGGTGGGAATACCGCTCGGGACTTCATCCCGGAAAGGCGGGCGCTCCGCCGGATATATATGGGCGATCTTCCTCGCCTTCTTCGGCTATTACCTCTCCTACATCACATTGACCGGACTCGCGCGTTCTCACTCGATAGGGGTGGAATTGGCGTCGTGGTTGCCCAATGCCGCCTTCGGGCTGGCGGGAATCGTCATGATTGCGCGCATGGAAGCCGCCGGGGATCGCGACTTCCTCGGCAACCTGCGTCAGACCATCGCCGGCTGGTTCTCATCACTCTCGCAAGCGGCGTCGCTTTCGCGCCGCAAGTCCGGCGGGATGAAGTTCGCCGTGTTTCAGATACTCGATAGTTACGTCCTGTCG
Source organism: Bryobacteraceae bacterium (assembly GCA_049516355.1). Lineage (GTDB taxonomy): Bacteria > Acidobacteriota > Terriglobia > Bryobacterales > Bryobacteraceae > BOG-234. The sequence continues at coordinate 1,916 of JBEKTF010000069.1, forward strand.
AACTTTCTCTTCTACTTCTTTCTGACGCTCGCCTGCTTCGTCACCATGATCCAGGTGTTCACGTTCTTCGACCTGTTGAGCGATATCGTCAAGAACAATATACCGATGTCGCACGTGATCAGATATCACTTGTTTCTTACGCCGGAACTGATCTACGACACCCTGCCCATCGCCGTTCTGGTATCGATACTAGCCACTTTCGGGGTTATGACCAAGCACAACGAAGTGACGGCTTTCAAAGCGTGCGGCATCAGCGTACGCCGTCTCGGCCTGCCGGTACTGCTGATGAGCGGGGTGCTTAGCGCGGCGCTGTTTGCGTTCGATTACTCCTATATCCCCCAGGCCAACCAGATACAGGACGCATATTTGAATGAGATCAAGGGCCGCGTCGCACAAACTTATCTGCATCCCGACCGCAAGTGGATCATTCACGATTACCGGATCTTCTATGTCAAGTATTTCGATCCGTCCGAGAAAGTGATGGTCGAACCCTACGTCTTCGAGCTTGACCCGAAGAGTTTCCATGTCCTCCGGGAGATCAGCGCCAGCCGCGCCCGATGGCAGCAGAACATCAACGCGTGGGTATGGGAACAGGGCGCGGCAAAAGACCTTTGCGGCGTGGATGAATGCAAGGTCCAGAACTTCACGGCGACTACTTTTCCCGAGATCGCGGAAACTCCCGACGATTTCCTGAAACTCGTGAAACTGGACAAGCAGATGAATTATGCCGAGCTTGCCGGCTATATGAAGGATCTGCAGCAGAGCGGCTTCGACACCGTGAAGCTGCACGTCCAGTACTACAAGAAGTTTGCCGTGCCGGTTTTTGCGCTGATCATGGCGCTGATTTCAGTGCCCTTCGGATTTCTGGTGGGTAATCGCGGCGCGATGACGGGCGTGGGCGTCGGCATAGCCGTCGCCATGGCTTACCTCGCCACAGGACTTCTGTTCGACCAGTTCGGCAATGTCAACCTGTTGCCTCCGATGGTGGCAGCGTGGGCACCGGACGCACTGTTCTCCGCCGCGGGCTTGTATCTGATGCTGCGGATGCGCAGCTGAGCCATAACCTCGCTATGTCGCTATAATGACCCACAGAGGGAAGTTTCCTCGCCCCATGCTCGATATCAAGAAAAAACTGCAGGAAGAGATCGCCGCGCTCGAGTATGAGCTGCGCAACGAACTGCCCAGGGAGATCCTTAAGGCACGTGCCCATGGGGACTTGAGCGAAAATGCCGAGTATCACGCGGCCAAGGAGCGCCAGGGCTTTGTAAATGCCCGGCTGGGTCAACTCCAGAAGCGTCTCTCCGATTTCGCCATGATCGACATGACGAAGATTCCGCATGACCGGGTGGGTCTGGGTTCGCGCGTCGTCGTCCTCGATGTAAAGAAGGACGAGCAGATCGCCTACGAGCTCGTTACCAGCGAGGAGGCCGACGCCCCTCACGGCAAGATTTCGACGGGATCCCCGATCGGTAAATCGCTGCTGGGGAAAGAAGTCGGAGATATCGTGAGAATGCAGGCGCCAGGCGGTGCGAAGGAACTGGAAATACTCGAGCTGGTAACGATTCACGAAATCGAAAAGCAATAGATCGTATGACCGTCACGCGCGCTATCGGCCTGTTCTTCGGCCGCATCATCAATGCGATCGTCGGCGCGCTGGCGTTATCGAGAGTGCATCCGAACGTCCTGACTTTCATCGGACTGTTAATCAATATCTGGGCGGCGTTTCTTTTTGCCGCGGGTAAGTTCCGTTGGGCTGGAGTCGTCGTCATTGGCGCGGGCTTGTTCGACATGGTGGATGGCCGTGTTGCCCGCGAAACCAATCGCGTGACCCGGTTCGGCGGCTTCTTCGATTCCGTTCTGGACCGTTATTCCGATCTCGGCTTGCTGGTCGGGCTGCTTGTCTACTACGCGTCCATCAACAGGTTCTTCTATGTCGTGCTGACCGCGATCGTGATGACGGGCACGGTCATGGTGAGTTACACGCGGGCCCGGGCGGAAAATACGATCCCGAAATGCAAAGTCGGATTTCTGGAGCGCCCGGAGCGAGTGGTCCTGATTATCATCGGCGCGCTGTTCAATCGCATGGCGCAGGTGTTATGGGTGATTGCGATCCTGTCCAATATCACCGTCATTCACCGTATGATTTACACATGGCAGGAAGCAAAGCGGGTCGAGCACGCGCAGGAACATGCGCGGCTTCACAAGGCTCAGGCCGCGCGACGCTGACTGCGCTCGTGAACAGTCATCGAGTGACCGGGTCTTTTATCACAGTTCAGCGCCAGTAGTGGTCAGCGTAAGACAGCCGTGTTTGACGCCCTTGGTACTGATCAGGCCATCGGCGATCCGCTGTACATTCTTTGCCTTGCCTCTTACCACGATCACTTCCAGACAATTGTCATGGTCCAGATGAACGTGCATCGTCGACAGGATACTCTTGTGGTGATCGTGCTGCATGTCCGTCAGCTTCTCGTTGAGCATGCGGACGTGGTGGTTATACACCAGCGTCACGGTACCGACCACGTCGGCCTCGGGCGATTCCCACGACTTCTGTACCAGTTGGTCGCGGATCAAGTCCCGGAACGCTTCCGACCGGTTCGTATACCCGCGCTCCTCGATCAGTCGATCGAAGCTGGCCAGAAGAGAAGAATCCATCGCAACTCCAATGCGTGCGAGATCGCTCATGGGTTCATATTACGGCAGCAACGGAGTCCTCGCTATTTGGTAGCATCATACCAATGAACGTGCTACCGTAAAAACGGTCCCGATGCATATACCCGACGGGTTTCTGAGCGTTCCGGTTTGGGCCACGATGGACGCCATAGCCCTCCCGGCCATCGCCTGGATTGCGCGGCGCGCACAGCGTGAATTCGACCACCACAGGATTCCCCTGATGGGTGTCATGGGAGCGTTCGTCTTCGCGGCCCAGATGATTAACTTTCCCGTCGGCAATGGCACCAGCGGCCACCTGGTCGGCGGCGCGCTTCTCTCCTTCACGCTGGGGCCGGCGGCGGCTTCCATCGTGATGACTGCGATCCTCGCCACACAGGCTCTGGTCTTTCAGGACGGTGGTTTGCTGGCGCTGGGGGCCAACGTATTCAACATGGCGATAGCCGGCGTGGTCGCGGGTTACCTGCCCTACGCGCTCCTGCGTGGCCGCAAAGCCGGCGTGTTTCTGGGCGGGATGTTCTCGCTCGTGGCCAGCGCGGCGCTGGCGCTGGCGGAGTTGTTGTGGTCGGGCGTCCCGATGCCTCCGGCAATCCTTGCGGTTTCGATCGGGTTGTTCGTTGTCTCCGCGATCGTCGAAGGTGCGATCACGCTCGCAATCGTACGGGCGCTCGAAGCGATACAACCAGGGTTCCTGCGGCGCCCGCAGGCCGTTCGTGGCCGAGCCACGCTGGCCCTGGTCACGGCAGCCGTGGCCCTTGCCGGTCTTGGCGTATTGATAGCATCGCCGCGGCCGGATGGAATCCAGAAACTTACACGGGAGACGGGAATTACCTCGCATGTCGTCTCGTTGCTCGCTTCTCCTCTGGCCGATTACCGGCTGCATGTTTCTTCTGCGCCTTTCCTGGCAAAGTCACTGGCTGGACTCATTGGACTGTTAATCGTCTACTTCGTGTGCCTCGGGATCAGGCGCGTGCTGACCGCTTCGCGGCCCGCAATGGAGCAGGAAGGCGCTTAGTTGCGTCACGCGCGAGTGGAGCGCTGGAGTCGCGGACACAGCGTCATTCACAGACGTCATGCGGCCGCCAAGATTCTCGCCACGGTTGTCCTGTTAGTCTGTATCGCGACTTTGACAGAGCATACTCTGCCGACTGGCGCTGTGTATCTTGTGATTCTTGTAATCAGCGCCGTAGCAGCACGTCTTCCGGTACTTGCGGTGTTATCCGGCGCGTCCGCGGTCTTGCCGTTCGCTTTGTGTTTCGCTCTGGTAAGCTTGCTGGCGGGCGATCCCATGCAAGCCACAATGCTGGTGATCCGCGGATATCTTTCGGCGCTTGCCGTCCTGTTACTCATCTCGACAACAGCGATGCCGGATCTGATCGCGGGACTGGAATGGCTGCGGGCACCGGCTTTTCTCCTCCAGGTGATGCAGTTTCTTTACCGTTATCTGATCGTGCTTATAGGGGAAGCGGACGCTATGCGGCAAGCCAGTCTTTCGCGAGCCGGATCGATTCGTACACTTCAGTGTCGCCAGGCCGCTGCAGCCGCGGGAGTGCTGTTCGTACGGTCCTGGGCGCGGGCGCAGGCGATTCATCGAGCCATGGTTTCCCGCGGATTCGAAGGACGGATCCCTGCGTTCCGGCGTATGGAATTCAAGTTCGCGGATGTTGTATTCGTCAGCCTGGCAACCGTGGCGATTACCGGGCTCCGGGCAGCACTCTGATGAGCTTGATCGTAGAAGTCAAAAACCTGTCTTACACGTACGAGGATGGGACGCAGGCGCTCAAGGGCGTTGACTTCGATCTGGAAGATAGAGCCACAGTAGCGCTGTTGGGCGCGAATGGATCCGGAAAGACGACGTTCGTGCACCACTTGAACGGCATCTTACAGGGGTCCGGATCGGTAGTTATCGACGGACTGCCGGTTACCGAAAAGAACCTTCGCGAGATTCGAAAGCGGGTGGGTCTTGTCTTTCAGGACTCCGACAATCAACTATTCATGCCGAGCGTAATCGAAGATGTTGCGTTTGGCCCATTGGCATCCGGAATGCCGCAGGCGGAGTCCCTGGAACGGGCAAAGCAGGCTCTGGATCGGGTAGGACTGCAGGGCAAAGCCTATAAGTCACCCTGGCATTTGAGCGCGGGCGAGAAGAAGCGGGCGGCTATTGCAGGAATACTGGCCACGGATGCCAAGCTACTGGTGCTGGACGAGCCGACCAGTTTCCTCGACCCCCCCGGTCAACGCGCACTCGGAGAATTGCTCGCGGGTCTTCCACACGCCAAAATACTAGTGACACACGACACAGGATTTGCCCGAATACTAACCGACGACGCCGTCTTTTTTGAAAATGGAACGATAGTGGCCAGGAGCCCTCTTGCCGCAATCGTTCAGCGTTTCGCGTGGTAAGGAATACGTACCGGTTGCGCTTATTCCGCCTTGGCCTTCGCCTTGCGATGCTCGGCCCAGCGGCGTCTCTGAGCAGCGGCAATTCGCTTGCGCGCCGCCTCGCTCAGGACGCGCTTCTTCCGCGCCGTTCCCGCGGGAGTTGCCGGGACCGCAGCCGGGGCTGCGGCGGCCGGCCTGCGCCCGAGTTGACTGACAATGTGGTCGATCTTGGCCTGAATTTCATCGCGCTCCCGTTCCAGATGACCTAGGGCATATTCCAGTATGGCGCTGTTCCGATCCGCTTTTCCTCTTGCCATTGACTCTCCCGAGGACACTATATCATGGAAGTCAATCGAAGTTAGTCAATTACAATCCCGGAAAGTACAATCCAAACAATAGACATGCGGTTTCTAATCCAGCGAGTGACACGGGCGTGTGTAAGAGTTGACGGCAAGTTAGAAGCTGAGATCGGGACAGGGCTGCTTGTGCTGATCGGAATCGCGGCCACGGATGGAACGTCCGAAGCCGACTATCTGGCCGAAAAACTGGTCAACCTTCGTGTGTTTTCAGACACTCAAGGCCGCATGAACCGCAGCGCGATCGACGTGAATGCAGCGCTCCTGCTGGTGTCGCAATTTACCTTGTATGGAGATTGCCGCAAAGGGCGCAGGCCAAGCTTCGATGCGGCTGCGCCCCCGGATAAAGCGCGTGGTCTTTATGACTACCTGGTGACAAAGATTCGCGCGAAAGGCCTGGTAACGGAAACGGGCGTCTTCCAGGCCAGCATGCAAGTCGAACTGGTGAACGATGGCCCGGTCACGCTGTTGCTGGAAAGTTAAGTTGCCTCTTCGGGTTATACTGTTCGTTGGCAAAATCGATCTCATATCAGGATGCCGGCGTCAGTATCGATGAATCCGATCGCGCGGTGCGCGAGATTCGCAGGATGGCGCGGGCGACCTTCACAAAAGGCGTGCTCACCGACATAGGTTCCTTCGGCGCCTGCTTCGCGTTGCCCAAAATGCGCCAACCGGTGCTTGTCAGTTCAGTCGACGGCGTAGGGACCAAGCTGAAGATCGCATTCGCGACGGGGCGGCACGACACAATCGGCGAGGATCTGGTCAATCACTGCGTAAATGATATTGCGGTACAAGGCGCAAAGCCTCTTTTTTTTCTCGACTATCTCGCGGTTGGCAGGCTGGATGCCCATATTGCGGCTCAGGTGATCTCCGGGATTGCCCGTGGATGCGAAGCAAACGGCTGCGCGCTGATCGGCGGAGAGACCGCCGAGATGCCCGGCATATATACCGAAGGCGAGTACGATATCGCGGGGACAATCGTGGGGGCCGTTGAGAAGTCGCGTATCCTGACCGGAGCGAAGGTCCGCAAAGGCGATGCCCTGTTGGCACTGCCATCGACGGGGCTGCATACGAACGGTTATTCACTGGCACGCAAACTCCTGTTCGATGTTGCCCGGTTGAAGGTCGATTCACTGCTGCCGGAATTGGGAGCGGTACTCGGCGACGAGTTACTCAAGATCCATAGAAGCTATCTCAAGGCTATTACGGCGCTGCTTGGGCAGGCGTCCCTTTCCGCAGCCGCGCACATAACAGGCGGAGGTATCACCGACAACCTGCCGCGAGTGCTTCCAAAAGGACTTGCCGCCGCGATACAAACCAAGTCATGGCAGGTTCCCCCGCTGTTTGAGGTGCTGCGCTCCCTCGGTAACGTTCCGCTCTCCGACTGGCGCCGTACCTTCAATCTGGGCGTCGGCATGATTTTTGTGATTCCCCGGAATAAACTGGACTCCGCGCTCCGGAGACTCGAACGGACCGGCGAGAAACCCTGGATCATCGGCGAAGTTATACCGCAGCGTCGAGGCAAAGCCCGCGTGGAGTACCTTTGAATGCGCCTGGGCATTCTGATTTCCGGCCGCGGTTCCAACTTCGAAGCCATCGCAAACAGCATCGCGCGCAAAACGCTTGACGCTGAAATCGCCATCGTAATCAGCAACCGCGCGAATGCGCCCGGTATCGAGATTGCCCGCGAGCGCGGGATGCCCCTCCGTATCATCCCCTCCGCCGGAATGGATCGCGAGACGTATGACAAGTTACTGATCGACGAGTTACAAACGCATGAGGTGGATCTTGTTTGCCTTGCCGGGTTCATGCGGCTGTTGAGCGCGGACTTCATTCGCGCATTTCCCAATCGCGTTCTGAATATTCATCCTTCGTTATTGCCCGCGTTCGCGGGTCTCGATGCACAAAGACAAGCGCTTGAGTATGGCGTCCGCATTACGGGTTGCACAGTTCACTTTGTGGATGAGTATCTCGACTCCGGGCCCATCGTCATTCAATCGGCAGTTCCCGTGCTGGATTCGGATACGGTCGAAACTCTTTCCGCGCGTATCCTGCTGCAGGAGCATGTGATTTATCCGAAAGCAATCGGTTATATCGTCGATGGCAGAGTGGCAATCGAAGGCCGACGGGTCACGATCAGGGAAGAAGACTAATTGGCTGCGAACACGAGACGTCTGACGATGCCCACGCTGGTCTCCATCGCACTGCGCGGTGGAGCATATTCCACTGCGACGGGGACCTGTTTCAGAGCCCCACAGGTGAATGTAAACCCGGGCGGTTTCTGCGTCGTCTCGACGGCTTCCGGCGCCGGCACATCGAAAGCAATCAGCTTGTTCCCCGCTACGATCTGAAGTCGGTTCCCTTCAGGTGAGCATTCCAGATTGCGCGCGATGCCCACGATCCGCTGGATCGTCTCACCAGGATGAACCGAGGCGGCCGGCCTGGAGCGCGCGTCCGCCAATTTCAGCAACTGATCGGCTCGGCTCACATCCGAATCCGTTTTCGCCCATTTTTGGCAGGTCTCGGCATTATGACGGGCCTCCGCGATGTCGCCCGTTTCGATGTAGGCGTAGCTGAGCCCGCAAAACACCGCGGGCGCCTGATCCGGGGTCACGTTGGGAATCCCGATCAGCCGCGAAATAGCGCCGGCGTAATCGCGCGCGTCGACCAGCGCCAGACCGAGCCGGACCTTGGCCTCCGTGAAGTCGGGCTTCGACTTCAGCGCCCTTTCCAGGATGGGTATGATTTTGTCCGGCCGCTGCTTCGCGAACCCCTCCAGCAATGCGAGTCGCAGGCACATTTCGGGGTCCGCATCGCCTTCATTGAATGCTTTCTCAAAATAGCGGCGGGCGGTTTCCGAATCCTGTGTCGCCAGCGCGACGTTTCCGAGCGCGCGAGCGAGTTCGGGCCGATCGGGTTGTTCCGTTTCCAGTTGCGCGTATGCCTGCTTCGCTTCGTCCAGTTTATGCATGGAGAACATGAGATCGGCCAGCATAAAGCGTGAGTCGAACCCCATTATCACAGACGCTGGAGGCTCGGCTTCGTGGTTATCCATGCCTGCTTCGAACACTCGCCCGTAAATCTTTTTTCGGTCGAAGTAGGCCTGAAGATCCTTGAAGACCGCATCCGGCGTGTGGTTGAAGGCTATCCGGCAGGCTTCGGCGGTACTGCTGCCGCGATGGAGGGCCATCACGAACTTGCCGAAGTTGTCCTTATACTCCGGAGAAAGATAAAGCATGTGCGTCAGCGCCCAGCTTTCGGCGTAGAAAATACCGACCCGCGAGGCCTCGTGATAGTTCGGCGAATCGCGAGTAGTGGATGTCAGGTCGTCAAAGTCGAGCCATTTCTCGCGAGTCAGAATCTGCATCCTGTCCGGGAGAAGGTCCCCCACCGCCGTATCTTTACCCATCGGACGCAACGTCGAGTAAACGTCAGCCCAGCCTTCATTCAGCCAGATCGGAATCTTCAGGCCGCTATGCCGGATGATCAGATGCATGTATTCGTGAGTCGCGACCGGAGAGTTTCCCGTCGCCTCGGGCCCCAGCACGATGTAATCGCGTCCGGGCGTGGCGAAAAAGTAAGCAGCGGTCTGGCTGTCCGGCCGGAACGGCTGGTATTGTTCATCCGCGCCGAATTCGACGATCCTTACCGGGAAATCGGCAGGCCCGCGCACCGGAGACGCTTTCAGGAAGAATTCGCGCACCTGCTCGAAGTGGCGGAGGGTTTCCCTTCCCTTTTTCTCGCCGGCGCTGGTGAAGAGTTCGAATTCGGGCGTCGTGATGCGGACCCACTGATCGGCGGCAACAGCCGGAACAACAACGGCGAAAAACATGAAAGCCGCCCCACGCATAGACACTTTGATGATACTGGAGACGCGACTCAGTTGCGTTCCGCCAGCCCGAACACCCGATCCCCGAACACTCGCTCGAAAATCGCGTCGACATGCTTGAGCTGCCGTTCGAGCGAGAAGGTTTCGGATAACCGTTCCGGGCTAAGAAGTTTCGCTATTTCAGGGTCGGCCGCAATGGCCGCGCGGAAATCCCCGTCGTTCTCCCATGCCTCCATGGCGTGCCGTTGCACCACCGCGTACGCCTCTTCGCGAAGCATTCCCGCCGCCGCCAGATCGAGCAGTAACTGACCCGAAAATACAAGGCCCCGGGTAAGATCGAGATTGCGGCGCATGCGCTCGGGATAAACGAACATCTTGTCCACGAGATTGGTGGTCTTGTCGAGGAGATAATCGCACAGGATCGTGGAATCGGGCAGAATAATGCGTTCGACCGAGGAGTGCGAGATATCGCGTTCATGCCAGAGAGCATTGTTTTCGAACGCCGCGTGCGCATTCGAGCGGACCACGCGAGCGAGGCCGCAGATCTGCTCGCTCGTGATCGGGTTTTTTTTGTGGGGCATCGCCGAAGAACCCTTCTGGCCTTTGGCGAAATATTCCGACGCCTCCCGCACCTCGGTGCGCTGCAGATGGCGGATTTCGAGAGCGATCTTTTCGAGCCCTCCCGCCAGCGTGGCAAGCGTGGCCACGAAATAGGCATGACGGTCCCTCTGAATTACCTGCGATGCCACCGGCGCCGGCTTGAGACCAAGCCGCTCGCAGATCTTTGCTTCCACGTCGGGTCCGATATGGGCAAAAGTTCCCACCGCGCCCGAAATCTTACCCACACGCAGGTCTTCCGCCGCGGCTCCCAGACGAACCAGGTTGCGCCCGGCTTCTTCGTACCAGATAGCGAGCTTCAGCCCGAAGGTGATGGGCTCGGCGTGAATGCCGTGGGTGCGCCCGATCTGCACCGTGTGCTTGAACTCGTGCGCGCGCCGCTTGAGCACGTCTCGCAGCCTGTTCACGCCGGCGATTAATATCCGGGACGCCTGGCGGAGTTGCAGCGCCTGCGCGGTATCCACCACGTCGTTCGACGTCATGCCGTAATGGAACCACCGCGATGCGCCGGCGTGTCCGGCAGCGGCCATCGACTCCGCAACGGCTGTAGTGAAAGCGATCACGTCGTGCCGCGTCTCGTTTTCGATGGCGAAGATGCGCGGCACGTCGAACGAAGCATGACGGCGCAGCAGAACGGCATCTTCGGCGGGGACGACGCCCAGTTCCGCAAGCGTCTCCGATGCCGCCAGTTCGACTTCAAGCCATTGCTGAAACTTGTTCTGGTCGCTCCAGACGGCGCCCATTTCGCGGCGCGTGTAACGGGGGATCAATACGCAAAAACCTCGGTTTGCCTGCTTTGTTCGGCTATGACAAGACGCGGCGCAAGGCCGCGCAGTTGCAGCGACTGCTCGGCGCCCATCCGGACAATCTCCGGGTGGTTGTTGTGTTCGCTCAAGTGCCCCAGAATGAGCGTCTGGACCCCGTTATCGAGATCCCCCTCCAGGTAGTCGCAGGTGTGAGAGTTGGAAAGATGCCCGTTGCGCCCCATCACCCGCTGCTTCACGCTCCAGGGATATGGGCCGACCTTCAGCATTTCAAGATCGTGATTCGATTCGAGCAGCAGCATCTGGACACGCCGCAGGTGGATCTTGATCGATTCGGGCATATAGCCCAGATCCGTTGCAATTCCGACTTTCACCCCTTCCGCGTGGAAGCAGAACCCGACCGGATCCACCGCATCGTGCGGGATCGTGAAACTCTGGATCGCGATATTGCCGATCGTCCACCCCGAACCGGCTTGAAATTGCTCCACGTGCGCAGGTGCTGAACTGCCCGAAGTCTCGGCATCCCAGTCAATCATCGGGGATGTCAGCTTCGAAACGAATACTGGCAGCGGCTTCTTCTTTTTCTCTCGCCAGCGGACCAGGCGGGGCAGACCGGAAATGTGATCGGAATGCTCGTGCGTTATGAGAACGGCATCGAGATCTTCGGGTGTTTCACCGATCTCGGCGAGCCTCCGCGTCAGTTCCCGCACGCTGAGGCCCGCGTCGATCAAAATCCGGGTTTTCGAGGTGGCAAGGAATGCCGAATTGCCCCCGCTGCCGCTTGCAAGTACACAGAACCTGACCAGGAAACAATTCTCCCTCGTTCTGTTTTAACACAGAAGCTCTGTTTTAACACAGAAGCTCTGTTTTGACACAAAAGCTCTGTTTAACACAAAACAGCTAAGCAGCCATCTTCTTCTTGATGACGTCCACCAGTTCCTGGACCGCACCCGAGCTCTTGTGGAGCGCGGCCTTCTCCTCGGCTGTCAGTTTAATTTCGTAAATCTTCTCAATGCCGTTCGCGCCCAACTTACACGGGACTCCCACGTAAAGGCCGTTGATCCCATATTCCCCTTCGAGATATGCGGCGCAGGGCAGAACTTTTTTCTTGTCGCGCAGAATTGAATCCGCCATTTCGACCGCCGAGGCGGCCGGGGCGTAATACGCGCTTCCCGTCTTCAGATACTTCACGATTTCCGCCCCGCCATTGCGCGTGCGGTCCACAATCGCGTTCAGCCGGTCTTCCGGGATCAATTCGGTCAAAGGGATACCCGAGACGCTCGAAAGGCGCACCACGGGCACCATCGTGTCGCCATGGCCGCCCAGGACCACGGCAGTGACGTTCTCCACCGACACGTTCAGTTCCATCGCGATAAACGTCCGGAAACGGGCCGAATCGAGCACTCCGGCCATCCCGATGACGCGGTTCTTCGCGAACTTCGACACCATGTAGGAAACCTGCGCCATGGCGTCGAGCGGGTTCGTCACCACGATGATCGTGCAATTGGGGGAAACGGCCACAGCCTGTTCGGTCGCGGCCTTCACGACCTCGTAATTCGCCAGCAGAAGGTCGTCCCGGCTCATACCCGGCTTGCGGGGGAATCCGGCGGTGATGATCACCACGTCGGAATTCGCCGTCGGGCCGTAATCGTTCGCGCCCGTGACGGAGACCCCGTAGCCTTCGACCGGCCCTCCCTGCATCAGGTCGAGCGCCTTGCCCTGCGGCACCCCTTCGACGACGTCCACCAGGACGATATCGCCTAATTCCTTCTTCGCCGCCCAAACGGCACAATTGGCCCCGACATTGCCGGCGCCAATAACTGTCAGCTTATTTCGCAATCTGCTAATCCTTTCTGAACTCAGGTGTGAGAGTGAAAAGGATTAGTATATCGTTCGCTGTCTGCTAGTGGCTGTCGCCGTCGTGATCAACATCGCCCGCCGCTGCCGCCTTGGCATGAGCGCTAAGTTGGACTGTGTCCTGTGGGGCCGCGGCCGGGGGCTGGGACTTGGGCGGCGCTTGATTCTGGACCGGGAGTGCACCTGCTGTTGCGTTCGACTGGGAAACCGGGTTGACCGACATGAATTGAACTTCCTTCCTGAGGAACATATCGGCGGGTTCAGGGAGAATTCTATACCTCGGCTGCGGGATCTTTTTTATATTTCGGCTTGCGTTCGCTCTTCGGCTTGATTACCTTGCTCGCCTTTACTGTTCCCAAACGCTCACGCGCGATCGCGCGAACCTCTTTCTCCGCGCTGAATGGCTTGGGCTTTTTGGCCATGAAACCTTACCTCGAAGACCTTTATCTGAAAAGATCTTACCTGGATGATGGGATCAGCGATTCCGCAACGCGCGCCGCAAGCTGATCGAACGTCACCAGATCGTAGAGCGACGCATCCGACATGATCTTCGCCACGAGCGCCGTATGCATCGCGTGACCGGCGCGTTCCGCGATCACATGCCCCAGCAGAGGTCGTCCGAGCAGAGCAAGATCGCCGATCAAGTCCAGTGCCTTGTGGCGGCAACACTCGTCCTTGAAGCGAAGTCCTCCAGGATTCAGGACGCCATTCCGTGTGAAGCAAACCGCCGAATCGAGCGAAGCGCCGCGAATCAGCCCCATTTCGCGTAACTGATCCAATTCGTGCTCAAAACCGAACGTTCGCGCCGGCGAGAGTTCGTTCGCATAACGCTCCGGCGTGACCTCCATCTCGATCGACTGCTTCCCGATGGGACCGGGAAAGTCGATTTCACACGTCAACCGGAACACATCGTCCGGGATGATGGAAATGCGTTTCATCCCGTCCTGAACACTCACCGGACGGCGAATTCGCAAATACTTGCGCTGGCGACGCAAGCGCCGTACGCCCGCCGAGCGCAGCAAATCCACAAAGGGTTTCCCGCTCCCGTCGAGAATCGGGACCTCGAGGTTGTCGATCTCAACGTAGGCGTTGTCGATCGCAAAACTGTAGAGCGTGCTTAGCAAATGCTCGGTCGTCTGGATCAATACTCCCTGGCGCATCAGGCTCGTCGCATAACTCACCCGCGCCACATGCTTCCAACTGGCGGCGATCGGGAAAAAATCGAAGTCCGAGCGGCGGAAGACAATCCCGGTACCAGCCGGCGCCGGGGTCATCCGCAGATTGACCGGAACTCCGGTATGCAGTCCCACTCCCGAAACTTCGAATGGACGATTAATGGTTGTTTCAAACCGCACGGGAACTCTCAACGCAGTTCATTCTCTTTATCGTACCCATACCACGCCGGAGAGTTGCGTAAATCTTTGATAGGGAATGAGTAAAGCCCTCTTGACTGTAGCGTTTCTGCAACACATTGAGGCGCGTGCACCACATAACGCCACACCCGTGGGGTTTTCGCTGTCATTTTCGCTATCATAGGCCGGAGTGTCAAACCCAGCGCCGCGCAGCATTCCCCGTATATTCCTGATCGATACCTACGGCTTCATTTTTCGCGCTTTTCATGCCCGCGCCCGCATGCAGGCGCCGCCGATGCGCACCAGTTCCGGCCTGCCCACCGAAGCCGTTCTGATCTTCAATAACATGCTCCGGAAGCTCTCAAAGACATTCGCGCCCGAGTTCATGGCGGCCATTTTCGAAAGCCTGGGCAAGACTCACCGCGAAGAAGAATACGCCGAATACAAAGCCAACCGTTCCGAAACGCCCGCGGACCTGATCACGCAGGTTCCTTATATCGAGCGGCTCCTCAAGGCGCTGCGCATTCCCATCATCCAATACCCAGGATTCGAAGCGGACGACGTGATCGGCACGCTCAGCCGGAAGGCGGCCGAAGCAGGGTACGAAGTCGTGATCGTATCGAGCGACAAAGACATGCTGCAACTCGTGACAGATCGCATTTCCATGCTCAATCCCGCCAAAGACGACACCTGGTACGATCCCGCCAGGGTCAGGGAATTCATGGGTGTCGAGCCGCGGCAGGTGGCGGATCTGCTGGCCCTGAAGGGAGACGCCGTCGACAACATTCCGGGAGCGCCTGGTATTGGTGAAAAAGGAGCGCGGGACCTTCTTGCCCAGTTCGGCTCCGTCCCCGCCGCTCTCGACCGCGCCGCGGAAGTGACCAAAAGAATGTCGCGCGAAAGCCTGCAGAACAACCGCGAACGCATCGAGATGAGCCTGCGCCTCGCGACCATCCATTGCGACGTGCCGATTCCCTTCGATCCCGAAGCCTTGCGCGTGCAACAGCCCGATGTTGAGTCGCTCAAGCCGTTATACAAGGAACTCGAGTTTTTCTCGCATCTCAAGGAGCTCGGCCCGTCGGAAGATGCCCGGCCCAGGGATTTCGCACCGCTCCCAACCGCGGACGCGGTCCACGCCTTTGTGGAAGGGATACCGGAGCACGGCGTACTGTCCATCGCGTTCCTGGCCCATCAGAATGAGATCGGCCTGGCCTGCCGCCCGTCTGAAGCGCGCAGCTTGCCGGCCGCGCGTCTGAGCGAACTGCAGTTTGCGCTGGAGAATCCGGATCTCCCGAAAGCATCGAACGACCTGAAATCCCTGATGCTCAACTTGCTGAAAGCCGGGATACAAGCGCGCGGGCTGCGCGACGATGTATCGGTCTATGCGTTCCTGCTCGATGCGGACCCCGCTGGTTGTTCGCTCGAAGCATTGGTGGAGCGTCGCCTCGATCTGCGCGTTGGTCCGCGCGCCGACGAGCGGGCAAGCTTCATTCACGAACTCAATGAGCGCCTGCGCCCGGAAATCGAGCGCAAGGGGTTTCGCCCTCTCTATGACGAAATCGAACTGCCGCTCGCCGGCGTTCTCGCCCGCATGGAGCTCGCCGGAATCCGGATCGACACCAACGAACTCACCCGGCTTTCGACTCTCCTGGAAGACGGCATCGCGCGTCTCACCAGCGAGATTCACGTTCTGGCGGGCCGGGAGTTCAATATATCCTCGCCGCAGCAACTGGGAAAGATTCTTTTCGAAGACCTGGCCCTGCCGGCGCCTGTCCGCTATGGCAAAGGCAAGACTGTTTCCACCGCGATCGATGTCCTCGAGTCCCTGGCGCCCGAGTACGAAATCGTCCGCAAGGTTCTCGAATACAGGCAGCTGACGAAGCTCAAAGGCACCTACGTCGACGCGCTGCCGGCGCTGATGGATCCCGATACCGGGCGCATTCACACCAGCTTCAATCAGACCGGCGCGGCGACAGGCCGGCTGTCGTCATCGAACCCGAACCTGCAGAACATCCCGATCAAGACAGAGCTCGGGCGCGAGATACGGGCAGCGTTCATCCCGCGCGATGGCTGGAAGCTGGTAGTGGCGGATTATTCGCAGATCGAGCTTCGTTTGCTGGCGCATCTGTCGGGCGATCCCGTGCTGATCGACGCCTTTCAGCGCGGCGAGGACATCCACACGCGGACCGCTGCCGAGGTCATGGGCGTTCCCCCGATGCTCGTGACGCGAGAGGCGCGCAACAATGCCAAGGCGGTGAATTTCGGGATCGTTTACGGGATCAGCGCCTTCGGTCTGGCAGCCAACCTGGGCATCTCGCGCAAAGAGGCCGAGCTCTATATCAAGGCCTATTTCGAACGTTATTCGGGCGTGAAACGGTTCATCGACGAGACGATCGCAAAGACGCGCGAAACGGGCATAGCACGCACGATGTTCGGGCGGGAGCGTCCCATTCCCGACATTAACAGCCGCAATCCCAATGCGCGCGGATTCGCCGAACGGACAGCGGTCAATTCGCCGATCCAGGGGACTGCAGCGGATTTGATCAAGCTGGCGATGGTAAGGATCGACCGGGCGCTTGCGGGGTGCGAGAGCCGGTTGCTCCTGCAGGTTCACGATGAACTGGTTCTCGAGGCTCCGATGGCCGAACTGGATCGCATCAAAACCCTGGTCAAGGCCGAAATGGAAGGGGTTTGTGAACTACGTGTACCGCTGCTGGTGGAAATCGGGACGGGCGAGAACTGGCGCGACGCAAAATAGCCCAAAATAGCGGGCCGGAAATGAAAAAGGCCAGAGGCTGACGTGACTCAGCCTCTGGCCGGAGAATAAACAGGTCGTTCGGGGAAACTACGATTTCTTGAAGCGCTTGCCCAGCAAGCCCAGTCCGATGAGAGCGCCGCCCATGAGGGCCATGGTCGCTGGTTCGGGAACGCCGCTTGTCGTCGTGTAGTCGTAAGTAACTGTAACCATCTCAGTCACCTGGGTCGTATTTGCCGTGTTTGTGTTGCCCCCGGTGAGTGAGGAGGTCACTTCCGTCGCCGTGGAAAAGTAGAACGACAGCGGATCGGTTGACGCGACGTTAACGGCGTCCCCTTGGAAGGTAGAAGCGGGGTTGGTCAGTTTATTGTAGCTGGAGCACTGACTTGTAAATGAGGTAGCGAGTACGCAACCGAAGTCAACGACTTGTTTTGCATTGCTAAAGGCCTGACTCAGGCTGGCCCCGGGCGCGAGATTATTTACAGCGAGCGGAGACGAAGCCGGATCAGGACCCAGTCCGGGAACGAAGCCATCATTGAAGAGGTCGTTCAAGGGATCAGTAGTGTTTGTCAACGCAGGCGCCAGAGGAGTGCTGTTCAACGACACCGCAGTATAGCTATCCTCTTTCGCCGTACCATTGGCGTTGCTGCCGGAATTGACTGCGTTGGTGATCGTGAAGTTTCCAGTAATCGCGGATACAACTCGGATATCGAACCCCTGCAATTGAGCAGTTAGCGGGTTGAGGCTGTTCATCGTCACACCAATTAGCGCCCCGCCCGGGCCATAGCCGGCCGGTTCAGCGTTGCTTCCGACACTATCCAACGCCCCGCTACAACCGGGGCACCATGCTGTCACCTGCATTAGCTGGTTGGTGATGTCGGTCGGGTTTCCCCCGATTAATGGCACAACTACCGTGTAAGCGATGATGTTATCTGCGCTCGCAAGCCCGGCAGCCATGGCTGCCAGCGCCGCTCCTGTTAATATTCTCCGAAATAATGCTGTCATAAACCTTTCCTTTGAAACCTTTCTCCCTAAGCTTGGGACTCCAGTGGGCTTTTGTTGGTCCTCCAAGCCCGATCTGGTGGCTCAAGCAAATACTAACAGGGAAAAGCTTCGGCAAGCAATAGTTTTATCGAAGGGGACGGGAAATTTGGTTCGAACCAGTACTGGTACCCTAACATAAAGAAAAAGCGGCCCTTGCGGGCCGCTCCCGTGTATCGAAATTGTATCAATTTTGCGCGTTTTCACACGCTGAACGAACTGCCGCAGCCGCAGGTTGATTTCACCTGGGGATTGTTGAATTTAAAGCCGGAACCCTCCAGCGATTCGACATAATCCACCTGCGCGCCGTCCAGATAGAGCAGGCTGGCCTGGTCGATAAAGATCTTCAGACCGTTGTAGTTGTAGGTCTTGTCAAGCATGTTGGGCGTGTTTTCGAACGCCATTGAGTAACTGAATCCCGAGCAACCGCCGCCCACCACCGAAATGCGGAGCCCGGCCGGTTTCGGCTCTTGCGTGTCGAGGATCTCTTTTACCTTCGAAACAGCTGTCTCAGTCAAGTTAACCATGTGAACGTTGTTCTCCGTTGTGCCGCTATAACCACAGTATACCCCGCTTTTTGTGGTATGCAGGTCGGGGTTGGTTGTTTATAAAGAGACGCTTCCCGGATGCGTGGGGATTCGGCAATCTCGACTCTTCGTATAACCCGCCAGGGTATCGCGGGGATATGGCCAGCAATCTGCTATCGTCAAGTTGCTGAAACCGCCCGGTTGCGGCTCGCGTCCGAACGGGGTGTATGGGATCACTGAGCGGCGCTCTTCCCCTTCCGGCGTTCGGCAAGAAGGCAATTGCCAGAACCAGAGTGGATTACGAGAATACTCCAGAAGGCGCGCTGGTCCGGCGGGCCCAGGCCGGCGACGAATCGGCGTTTCGCGAGATCGTCGAACGGTACCAATCCAAAGTTTTCTCCATCATTCACGGCATCGTCCGGCAGCGCAACGATGTGGAAGATATTGCGCAGCAGGTTTTTGCCAAGGTTTACTTTTCGCTCCGGAACTTCGATTTCCGGAGCTCCCTGATCACCTGGATATATAAAATAACGGTGAACGAGTGTTTCGACTACCTGCGCAAGAAGAAGGTACGCAAGCTCGTGTATGAGAGCGACATGAGTGAGGACGAAGTACGGCGCGTGGAGAACAGCGAACCGGCGCTCGACCGCGCGGGGCGTGCCGATTCCACGCTGGCCAGACGCGACTATGTCGTCAAGCTCATGGGCCGGGTTTCAGACGAGGAAAAGCGGCTTCTTCTGCTCAAAGAGGTCGAGGGATATTCGGTCGAAGAACTCTCCGGCATGTTGAACATGAACGAGAATACAATCAAGGTGAAGTTATTCCGGGCCCGGCAAAAGCTGGTGAAAGCCGCGCAACGGCTGGAACGGGCGCCCGCGCCGGCGAAGTTGTGAGGGCTGGCAGTGAGGAACGCTGCATTTGAGGAAAGTATGATGCACGATATCGTTGTCGATGAACTCGAACGGCACTTGAGCGGAAACGCTTCTCGGGCTTTCTACGATCATCTGGACGCGTGCGACGCTTGCCGCCATGAAGTTTCCCGGATGGACGATCTTTCCACGCTGCTGCGCGAACTGCGTTCGACCGATCCGGAAAATGAATTCGAAAGAGCGCCGCAACCATCGCTCGGTTTCTATAATCGCGTTACCTGGCGCATCGTCGAGCATCAGCGCAAAGAGGCGTGGGGACTATTCTCGCCGGGAGCGGTTTTCTTTCGCCGGGTGGCCTTCGCATCGTTGCTCCTGCTGGCGGGCCTTGGCAGCTTCCTGGTGTCACGGGAAGCTTCTTTCAGCGGTACGGACGCCGCGTCCATCATGGCGCAGCACGATCCGGCAGCCGCCCATTCGGAAAGCTCGGATCGCGACCGGATGCTGGTCACGCTGGCCACGTACCGCGAATAAAATGCAGTTCCGGCGGCATACAACCTGATATATGGCATCGAACACGGCCGCTGCTGCGCTCCCCCGCCCCGCTGAGAAAATCGCGATCGTATCGTTCATACTGGTTTTCCTCTGCGGTGTCGTGCTTGGCGCGGTGGTGATGAGTTTCAGCGGACATGCTCTGCTGCACGGAGCGCCGCCGGCCGCCACGGGATTTTCCATGTCCGTTCCCGAATGGAAACAGCGGCTCGATCTTACCGATCAGCAAACCGAGCAGTTGCAGTCGATCCTCGACGATTTCTCGCACTACTACGACAACGTGCTCGCCGACGGCAACAGCCGTATCATGCAGATCCTGAACGAAGACCAGCGACGCAAGTTCGAACGAATGCTGCAGGACCACAAGAAGTAGAATTAATATCTATGGGAGCCGCGCGCGAATATGCGACACTATTCGCTGCAATGTCCCGCGTGTCCGTTTTGATCCCGTTCCTTGCCCTGATGGCCGCCGGCTGTTCCAGCCTTTCCAAAAAACAACCCGTTATTGTCCCCGCAGGTGAAAAGGCCACTGTCGGACCCCTGGTATACAGCGTAATTGACACCGAGGTACTTACCCAGTTGGGTGACGATCCCAATACTGCCCGGAGGCCCCAGACTCGCTTTTTTCTCATGACGGTCAGCGTGTCGAACTCCAGCACCGAGGATTTGCCGATTCCGGCCCTGACTCTCGTGGACGACTCCGGAAAGGAGTACAACGAGGTCGTGGACGGCACGAATGTCCCGAATTGGCTCGGCGTTATACGCCGGGTAGGCGGGGCTCAAACCGAGCAGGGAAATCTTCTGTTTGACGCTCCAGCCGGGCATTACCGGCTGCGCCTCACGGACGAAGCTGACGAAAGCGAGCTTTCCATCGACGTGCCGCTCAATTTCGTGCACGAACAGTTCAAAACCCTTCCGTCCGATGCCCTGCCTCCACCGGGCAAATAGGCCTCAAACACCATGCTGGCATTTGCAGTGATCGCGATCCTGGCCCTGGCTTTCCCGCTCGGGGCGCAGAGTTTGAAGGTTGCGCGTCCGATCGTCTCCCAGTCCGACGATGGGCCGGGACTCGAAAAGGGAGAGGTATTCCAGCCTGGCGATACGGCTTTTTTCAGCTTTCAGATAGAAAACTACCGCATGGGTCTGACCGGCAAAGTGCAACTCGCCGGCCATATTGAAGCGTTCGACGTGAACGGGACGCCGATCATACCGCGCGACGAAGAACTGATCGGGACAACGGTCAGTCAGGAAGACAAGAACTGGAAACCGAAGATGCGCCTCGAGATTCAGGTTCCTTCGATCGCCCCACCGGGGAGTTACACGATTCGATTCGAAGCGATCGATCAGCAAAGCCATCAGACAGCCTCGGGCGAAGTGGCTTTTCCAGTCGGTGGCAGAGGCGTCGAACGCTCCCCGGCTCTGGTAATCCGTAATCTGGGTTTCTATCGCTCCCAGGAAGATGAGGCCGCGTTGAAGACCGTGGCTTACCGACCGGGTGATATGCTCTGGGTGCGTTTCGATATCACCGGCTACAAGTACGGCGAGCAGAATTCCATCGACGTGGGATACGACGTGGCGGTTTTGTCGCCGGATGGCAAGCAGTTGTTCGCCGAGGAAGATGCGGCGGTTGAAAAAAGCCAGGCTTTCTATCCTCAACCCTGGGTGCCGGCGATGTTCAAACTCGACCTGCAACCGGACATGACCCCCGGGACTTACACGCTGGTCATTACCGCGCACGATGCCGTCGTGAGCCAGATGGCGGTGGCACGGGCTGAATTCAAAGTCGAGTAGTAACTCGATTCTTCTCCGTGCTTTCGGGCTCCGTGGCTGCGGTGATATGGCGGGCATCCCGGAGGGCCACCTCGCGGACCAGCCTTGAAATTCTCTGTTCCAGATCCCGGATTCGAAGGTACAACAACAGCGCTACATCAATCCCCGTAACGAGCGAAACGTATAGTACCAGATCGGCGCCTCGGCCCACCCCCAAAGCATGGGCGATCACCGTCGTCACGTCGGGGAAAATGACCAGGATCGTCGCGGTCAGGAACAACAGCAGCGCCATAAGGCGGTAGACAAGCTTCGTCCGGAACACCGTACTGGCGAATATCGCGGCAATGACAAAACCGGCGATTAGAATCCCCTGAATGGAAGTCACTTGAATAGTTTCCTCAACATGAGATCGATCACAATATTGAAACTATTGAACATGCTCTGACCCTTTGCCTGGGAGTAGCTCGTATAGCGAATGGTCACTGGGACCTCCTGCCAGGAAAGCTTCGCGCGCCGGAGCAGATCGAGGATCTCGGTGGCATGTGCGAAGCCGTTCTCCTTCAGTTGGATTTTTGCCGCCGCAGTGCGTGACAAGGCCCGGAAACCGTTATGTGCATCGCTGAGCCAGACGCCGGTAAACGCCCAGGATACGAACGCCGCGGTCTTCAACAGAATGCGCTTCCGCCGGGGCACCATGCGGCGATCGTTGGCATCGAGAAATCTTGAACCGAGCACGACTTCCACTTTGCCGTGCACGATAGGGTTGACGAGACGTTCGATCAACTCCGGGCGGTGCTGGCCATCCGCGTCGAAATGGACGATCACCCGTGCCCCGTGTATCAGCGCGAACTCGCCGCCCGTCTGCAAGGCAGCCCCCTGGCCCAGATTGACGGCATGCCGCAGACAATACACATCCAATCCCTCAAGATGGCTTTTGGCGGGAATGTCCGACCCGTCGTCAATTACCACGACTGTGTACCCGAAAGAAACAACGCCGGAGACCGTGGAACGGAGAACTGCGTTCTCATTGAAGGCCGGAATGATAACAAAAACCTCGCTCGGCTCCATATCCCGGCTGTTCCTTACCGATCCAGGTTGCTTCTCGCCAAGCTCAGTATATCGGCTTGCACGCCGTCTGCTAAGCTTGTGGGCGCTTAACGATTGACAGACCGGCAAAAGCAATCGCTTGCGTGGGCAGGCGCCGCGTGCGCAGCGCTCTTCTCTCTCTGGCTCCGAGCCGGGCCAGCCTGGCCCTTCGTCTTCACCCCCTGGGGAGTGGATTTTCAGGAGCCCGATGCCTGGTTTCATCTGCGCACGGCACATAATCTGCTCGCCCATTTCCCTTTTCGGTCCGGTTTCGATCCCTATGCTTTATTCCCCGGTGGCATGAACATGCCCACGGGACCGCTCTGGGACTACATGATCGCCTGCGCCGCATGGATCGTGGGCTTTGGATCGCCATCCCCCGATTTGACCGACCATGTCGCCGCGTGGCTTCCGGCCATTCTGGGAGCGCTCTGTCCGATCCCTGTTTTTTGGGTTGCGCGCAGCTTGTTCGGAGTCACCGCCGGGCTTTTTGCTGCGCTGTGGGTCGCGGTCACCCCGGGAGAGTTCATCTGGTACACCCATCTGGGTAACGCCGATCACCATGCGGCCGAAGGATTTTTTTCCGTTCTGGTGTTTTGCTTTCTCTGCGTGGCGCTGGACCGGCGCGAGCCGCAATCCCGCGGGTTGTGGTCCCTCAATGCGCTGCTTCCGGTACTCGCCGGTGTCTCACTCGGGGCATTACTTGCCACCCAACCCGCCGCTATCTTCGTGCCGGGCATTCTGGTGGTCGCGGCTGTGTTTGAGCCTTCGCTGGCCCGGGCCATCCTTTATGTCTTCGGGGCGGCCGCGGTCATCCTGCTCCCGGTGTCCGGGAATCCTTATATCGGGTATGACTGGCTATCGCTGGGCGCCGGAGCATCGGCCGTGGCGGCGATCTGGTTGCTCGAACTGCTCCATCAGCGCAAGGGATGGCCTTCCTGGGCGCGCTGGGTTGCGGTCGTGATTGCCGTTGTTCTTGTGATAGGCATCGCGGAGTTGTTGCGGCCCACGCTCATCCCATCGCTCCTGTCTGGAATCGGCGATCTGAATACATCCAACGTCGCGGAGTTGCAACCCGTGATCCGGGCTTCGAGAGCGCTCGCGAAAAATATCGGTGAGATGAATCTCCGTCTGGGCGTTATCTGGATCCCGGCGCTGCCTGGTCTCCTCTGGATCGTCATTTTCGCGTTTCGCAAGCGGCAACCGTCGCTCACGTTGTTAGCCCTTTTCAGCCTGGCGTTTACGATAGCGGGGTTCATGCACATGCGCATGATTCTCTATTTCGTGCCCTTCGCGGCTATCCTTGCCGGAGCCGTTTCCGCCTGGCTGTCGCGGTTTGCCACCGATCTCAAGTATCGGATGCCGCTCGCTGCGGCCCTTGCGGCCGTAGTGCTGGCTTTTAACGTTCAACCCGCAATCGGCCGAATGACCTTCAAGACCGCCGGTGCCGGGCGGGACTGGTTCGAAGCTCTCACCTGGCTCCGCCTGCATTCGCCCGAGCCGTTCAGCGACAGCGCAGTCTGGAACGGATATTATCCCCGGCGCAAAGCCGGTCAACGCTTTCCCCTTCCAAATCCGGCGTATGCGATTGCCATATGGTGGGACACCGGATACATGGTCGAACACCTCTCGCACCGCGTTCCGATAGCCAACGGCTTCGGCGCCGGCATCGATGAGAAGGGCGCGGAAACCCGCGCGCGCGACATGGCTAATTTCTATGCCAGCCTCTTTCCCGAAGCTGCCGTGAATATCCTGCGCAAGCTGAACGCCCGGTATGTGATCGTGGATTCCACTATTCCCGCATTTCCGACCATGGTGGGGCGCTCGAAGCTTGACGCTATTCAGCAAACCGCCGGCTACGACACCGAAAATTCCTACCGCGTGCTCTGGCACGATGAGAACGGCTATCGCAAGCCGATGTTTGTTTACTTCGCCGATTACTACCAGGCAATGGGAATTCGATTATTTCTCACCGACGGTGAAGCGGTCCACGGCACCGGACCGATCGTGTTTCAGGTGCAGAATGATGGCGCGGGTCACGACGTGGTGACCGCCGCGCGGCGCTTTGACTCTGCTCGCGCGGCGGGCGATTTCA
>JBEKTF010000070.1:0-43691 GCA_049516355.1 Bryobacteraceae bacterium
GCAGTGGCTTCTCAAGAATTATCCGGTGGTCATCGAAGTTCCAACGCCAGCCCGCCGCAAGAAAGCGGCATAATCGAAACATATTCCGGAAGGAATCTGAAGGGCATTCGGGGATGAACCCGAACCGATGCGTGTTCGCGAGTCCACGTGCTTCTCGTCCGAGGCCAGGTGCGGCTTCTTGCGGTGCGTTGTTGTCCCTGAAATGTAAACTGAAGCGATGAATCCGACTGTCGACAACGCCGGCGTCGAAGCGTTTCTGCTACGCGTCATCATCCAGTTGGTCGTCATCATCGCGGCGGCCCGGGCTTCCGGTAATCTGTTCCGCCGCCTCGGACAGCCTGCGGTCTGCGGTGAGATCGCAGCCGGTCTCGTACTGGGGCCTTCGCTGTTTGGACGCTTCTTCCCCTCGCTGTTTCACAGCGTTTTCGATCCCGGCGTCGGACCGGTTTTCAGCATCCTCAGTCAACTGGGTTTGATTCTGACGATGTTCCTGATCGGTCTGGAGTTTGACTTTGACTACCTCCCGGACAACCGGCGCACCGTGGTCTCCGTATCAATCGCCGGAATCGTCCTTCCGTTCGCTCTCGGATTTGTGCTGGGAAAGGTCATGCACGCTCAACTGGCGCTCGGAGGCAGTTGGGTCAATTCTCGGTGTTCATGGCGACCGCCATGTCGATCACCGCGATCCCTGTTCTCGGGCGTATCATGATTGAACTGAACATCACTCGCACGCGCGTCGGCGCTGTGACTATCGCGGCGGCGGCGATGAACGACGCGATCGGCTGGACCATCCTCGCTCTGATCACTGCTATTGTCCGGTCCACGTTCGATCCGGTAAAGCTGGCCACGATGGTCGCCGAAGTCGTTGCCTACGTCCTGATCATGGCCTTCGTGCTCCGGCCGGTAGTAATCAGGTGGAGCGCCTGGATCATGAAGAAAAATGCGGGCGAGCTTACTTTGAACGGGCTCGCCGTGCTTCTGATCCTGGTGCTGTCGTCAGCCGCCATCACGAACTGGATCGGGATCTTTTCGCTCTTCGGAGGTTTCATGATGGGCGCGATCGTCTACGATCAGCGGGATCTCCGGGAAGCAATCCACCGGCGGCTGAACGACTTTGTGATGACTTTTTTCCTGCCCATCTTCTTCACGTATACAGGGCTCCGGACGGACGCCGGCTCGATGGCCGGCGGCAGGCTGTGGTTGTTCTGCGGTTTCGTTCTGCTGGCCGCGATTATCGGCAAGTTTGGCGGTTGTACTCTCGCCGCGCGACTAAACGGGGTTCCCCGCCGCGAGGCTTCGATCATCGGCGTCATGATGAATGCGCGCGGGCTCACGGAGCTGATCGTCATTAACGTCGGCTACGAACTCGGTATCCTGCCGAAGGCCGTGTTCTTCATGCTGGTTTTGATGGCGGTCGCCACCACGTATATGACGACGCCGGTTCTGCGACGCCTCTTCCGTGGCAGCGAAGTCTGGGATTCCTACAGGGTGTCCGACTTTGCGGTGAGATAAAAGTTGGTGTGAAATCCGGGATGAATCAGGCGCCGTAGCGGAAGCCTCGCGAATTGGTCCCGATTTCAGCGAAAAGCCATCGAAGAGCAGGAACTGCCCGCGATTTTCGGTTAATGAGAGTCAGGTTCAGCTGCAACCGCTTCTGCGGGCGGTCAAGGCGCGCAGAACTAACGAAACGAAGCGAAACGTTATCAACGAAGGTCGGGAGCCATTCTTGGGCAGGATTGAGGCGAGCGCGCGCTGCAAAGCCCGTGTACCCTTATGGGAGCGACGCGCGAGGTCGAGTTTCTAAAAACTTCACTGCTACTCGTGGCCTATGCCGCCCGGTTCTGGGCATCTAGACTTGTGAGAGGAGCGGAAATTCTGCGCACTTTGCCAATATTCGGGGAAAGCACTCACTGGTCATCCGCGATACAGCCAGGCCAATACGCCGCGTTTCTACGAGATCGGGATACGTCCGTCCCGCTGACCGCTGACGGGCAGTTCGCCGATCATAACTCCGTCACGATTTTCGATAGCCTATCTGAAGCGCGAGCATGGGGAGAGGAGATCTGCGCACGGCTCTCGAGGGTCCGCTGCGACATTTATGACTCCGAAGGCCTGGCAAACGAAGCGGTGGAAACGATCTATAACGCCGCGGTCAGGGGAAACTACGTGGGTCCGAAACCGGCTCGGAGGCGCTTGTACGGGGGTCTTGCGGCCATATGTGTAGGAATCGTCCTGATCGCGTGGGATGTTCACCGCGATCTCCTGTTTATGTGGGGCTATATCCTTGGCGTCAAAATGGTGCTCATCGGGGGAGCGGTGGCGATTCAGGGAGCCTTGATGCTGAGGGATTTGCGTTAATTTGGCTTTCCACAACCCTCCGCAGTTCGAACCCTGCAGCGTCAGCGAACTGACCGGTAGATCAATCCGACAGAAGCGGGCGTTAAGTACTCATATCGGAAGCCATTTCCACATCAGTTTCGGGATACTCCTTGGCGTTGCCGGGAATCTCTCGACCCTAGTCAGATTTCTACACGGCTGCGCCGTCACATGTGGTGATCGTGCTCCCACGCCATTTTCCGTTTCCCAGGAGATCCGGTAGTCTGAGGGAAGGCCTCGACAGTAAATCTCCCTAAGTGGTACAGCTTCAGCGAAGGTCACAGAAACCACACCGAAAAAGGACGAGTGCAACTGTTATTTGAATTCAACGCGGCAAATGCACAAAGAACCGCGCCAGCCTTTTGGAGCCGGCAGATAACTACATTTTGCCCCAGAATGTGGCCCGCTCCGGAGTAATTCGGATGATCGGTGCGTCATCAGCAAGCATTCCCTGGGCATACTGCGGGTATTTGGCTCTTAACTTGCGAATCGCCGAAGCGTGCTCTTCGTGTGCCGACTTCGGAATCAGCTTTGCTTTCCCTCGTATTAAGATGTACCAGAGTTGTGCCCAGTCCTCATCGTATTCGTCGATCAGAAGCGCTATGCGGGGTACTGCCCGGATGTTTCGCAAACGTACCAGTCGTTCTCCTGTAACACGCTTCGGTTTTCGATCTACAGCCGTGTAGAAAAGCCTGCCGTCATAAGCAAAACAGATCGGTACGATGTGTGGTCGATTCTTGTCATCCAACGTCGCAAGCCTCGCAACTCTGGCCTTCTTTAGTATTTTCTGAACCGCACCGGAAATCTTTTGCCGTTTACGAGACATGCGGGTAACCCCTGACTGCACGGAATCCTGGACCGGATGTTGGGTTTAACCGAGTATCATTCGCGATTTGTGATCTTTGCGCACCACTCACGCTACCAGTCGTGCGTACTTGTCGAGCACGCCCAGAATTTGGTCGCGAGCTAAATCAGGAATCGCCAGAAGCGCACGATGGATACCAACCTCACGGTACTCGCCGAGAACCGCCTGGTCGGCCGGTGCCCCGAACACACTGATCGACAGCGTCGAGAAATCCCGCCCCGCCGTCAATGCTGCTTCACGTAACTGCGCCACCGCTTCCTTTGGGTTGAAACCTGGTCTGGCGATGGGCAACCATCCATCGCAAAATTCCACGACGCGTTTCAATGTATGGTCGCTCGGGCCCCCGAGGAGTATCGGCGGGTGGGGCCGTTGCGCTGGCTTAGGGTAAAGCCAGACGGGATCGAAGTTCACCATTTCTCCGTGGTAGGCGGCCTCCTCCTGCGTCCACAGGGCCTTCATAGCCAGAATGCGTTCGCGCAGCAGCCTGAAGCGCGTTTCGTAGTGCGCCCCGTGATTCTCCATTTCATCGACATTCCAGCCACCGCCAATACCGAAAAGGAACCGGCCGTTGGACAACTGATCCAGACTCGCCACGCTTTTCGCCGTCACGATCGGATCGCGCTGCGGGATCAGGCAAATGCCGGTGCCGAGCAGGATTTTCGTTGTTGCAGCGGCAGCAAACGACAGCGCAACGAACGGGTCATGCGTATGAGAATAAGCTCTGGGCAGTTCTCCGCCGCCAGGGAATGGGGTGCGGCGAGACGTTGGAATGTGCGTATGCTCCGGCAGGAGCAACGACTCGAAGCCGCGCTCCTCAGCCGCGCGTGCCAGTTCGCGAATGTCGATGCCATAGTCTGTTGGAAAATAGAAAACACCAACACGCATGCTCAGTTCTCCTGTCCGCTGCTTTGGGATTTGGCAACATGTTACCTGAAAGTCAAACTAGCGACGTAATGGGCGCCTGGCGCGGGTTGGTCACGTGGTGGCGAGAAATTGGTACGCGAGGGTTGACTTGCGACATCGCAGTTGCTCTGCCGAATAGTATAGCGGCCAGCAATCCAGCCATGTGGATATTCGACAAGATCAAAGAGGTCTACAAAGCTTCCGCAGCCGGCTTCCGCAGCCCACTTACGGTTACGTTCGGCGACGACCATTGGCGTGAGTTCAAGGAAGCGATGGAAATTGAAACCAGATCACCCACCCCAAGCACATGCGGGACTGTTGGAGCCCTGAACAACGCGCGACCCGGAAGTTGAGCGGGGCGACGCACGGTGTGGGATACCGCCCGAAGAGTTCCTTTGCCGGAAAGTGGCAGCCGAGGTATGCAGCCGGGCAGCGTAGATAGTGCCTTGGTCGCGAAGTACAGAGGATCACGGCTCAAAGCGGGGGCCGTTAATACTTAATATCGGTAGGTAGTTTCGATCGAGTGCCGTTAAACTATCGGCTCGAATTCCCCACGGTCCCGTGGCGGGTCGAAGTGTGTCCGATGCTTCATGTAGCTGGCTTCCGCCGGCCTTAGCGGCTTGCGGAAGCCAGTTCCTTTTCGAGTTCCTTTTTGTGCCGGTCCACCAGTTCGACGATCAACGCCGAGACGGAAGAGGCTGCCTACTTACCCAGCATATGCTCGGCGTCCTTTTCGTTTTCGGCGCAGACGAACTCGATCAGGTCGGTATTGGGATGGAGCGTCTGGTTGACATTAACGGTGAACGGCTTGGTGTAGGTTTTCGGATCGTCGATGGTGATGGCAAGCTCCATATGGCCAAAATCGCGGCGGTGGAAACGCTCGGTGATATGCAGGGCGTCGCTATGCCCGTGGCCGCGGGCATCCAGCCACGTGCGATCGTTAAATCCCACCACGTCGACCACCAAGGTATCGCCTACCCATTTGCCGGTAGAGTATCCCTGCCAGGTCGGCAGCGGATCTGCAGGGGGCTTGCGACCATCGATAAAGATCTGGCGGAAGGTGGTGTCCGTTTCGTAAAGAATCGCGACCAGCCCCGGCATCTGTAGAATTTTGTGGGGCGTCGCGTACACGTCGAGCAGGGGAACGCCAGCCGGAAGACAGTGGGTCAGGGGCGAGGCCTTTCCGGAAGCTTCGATTCCGTGGGGAAATCGAGCGGCGGCCTCGGGCCGTACCGGTTCTTCCCCAGGCTTGAAGTCGGCGAGGATATTGAGGAAGTACTTGGAGGGTGAATCTTCTGCAACAGTGTTGTTCGGCTGCAGGCTCAGCGAGGCGTCGGGCGGTGAACCGTTGGCTTGCCATACTCCCGACAGATCCGGTCTGCCGTCGGAGGTGCGCGGCGCGGCCGCGGAAAGATTCACCTTCCCGTCGCGCGTGCGTGGGATCTCTGGGGCGGGGTGGTCTAGCCACTGGTCCTGCGCGCTTGTACACACTCCCGCAAACATGATCAGGATCCAAATGTGGCGATGACGCATCTCGTCTCCTCTGCTGCCTCGCTTGATCAGCTCCATTCGCGCGTTTTCTGGCACGCAAGATCGAAGCTTGAAGTTTATCTTAACTTGAACTACCTCCATCGGCTTCCCGCGCCAGAATTCCGTGCATTCGCGTGTTCAAACCGGCGGGATTTCTGAGTGGCGTGGAGACTTGAGGTGGGAACACTCGCACCAGTTTCGTGAACTGAATCTCGTAGAGCACGCCACAAACGGAGATCCCGAGTAGTCGCCGCGGTTTGCGATTCGGCTCAGTGCGAGCGGGTGTGTTGGCGGGCTTTGGTGTCATCAGGCCACGACAGTACCTCAAAACCTTCTTCACCTTCCTCTCGAATTTGACAGATTCGCGGGCCGCAAATACGACGGCGTTAACTCACATTATCGGAAGCTATTTTCGACCCGCTCGACGTTGCTCCAACTCGGCGCGGACCTGCTCTACTTCCTCCGGGGTCGGATCAACCTGCATATTTGGCTTGCCGGTTTCGAGCAGGAGCACGCCAGTACATCCCTTCTCCGGGTGCACCAGAAGGATTCGCGCCGAAAATGACCATTTCTTGGAAGCTACTGCGGCGCGCGCTTCGAGCCGCTGAAGACGGCGAGATACGTTACGGGTCAATTCCGTCCCCGTTGAGCCTCGGCACGCTCGCTCCGTTCCGCATCTTCTGCCTCGAACCTCGGGATGTAGGAGCGAAATATCCACTCACCGGGTTCCTCGGAAATCTGGATGCAACGGGCGGGATCGCTCCGCCACATGGCGCGGCAAAGCTCTTCCAGAGTGAATGTGCCTTCCGCGGCCGGATGCATCCTTTTCTCAATTCGTTCGATCCGCCTGCTGAGTTGGCGTGTGATCATCTCTGCGACTTCGACAGTTCCGCCGCCTGTTCCAACGTAGCCACACGAACCTCGACATCCTCGATTTCGACTCCTTTGACGGCGCGATCAAAAACACACTCGGCTGCTCTGAGCCGAACTGCCGCTGGCACGTTCGCGTCCACCATCAGTTTCAGCATCGTCGTGGCGGCTGCTCCAGTGGCTTGTTGCAAACGCGCGGTTGCCTGGGATTGCACGTCGCGGCGGGCTTTCCGATAGCCAGTCTGGAATTCCTCTATTTGGAGCCAGCGCAGGAGGGTCCTTGTCCCAATTCCGACAGCACGCGCCGCCGCCTCTATGCTCGGCTGGGTGAGCAACGCCGCGATCGCTTCCTCTTTCTTACGTCCAAACTTTTCGCCGTGTCCTGCCATTTCATGCCACCTGGTGCCGCCTGCCCGATGTCCTGAACACGCTGCCGGACGGCATTTGTACTGGCCGCCCCGAGCAGATGACCTGATCAGCGCAACAGGGCAAAGTTCCTTCCTTTCGCCCGCGGTCCGCGCTACGATAGGCCGATTGAACGAATACGTGCACGCGGCGTGGCCCGTAATCGTCCTGCTGTCTGTTCCTCCGGCTGTTTGGGCGATTCGCCGTTGCTTGTTCGCGCGTTATTGCCGGCGATGTGGAACAAGACTCATTGAACGCAGCCGCCTGTCGCGTATCTTTGTGCGATGCAGGCAGTGTGATGCTCGCTATTTCAAAATTCTGTAGCGCCCGCCGCTTCATTGTTCTTCCTTGCCAACTTCGCGCCGTGTCTCTTGAGATAGGAGCCGCATCTTAGCGTTCTTCATTGGACTCCGTAGGCGTTTTGGATTCCCTGCGGTGCCATTTTCGCGGCGCGTTGAACTCGTGCAGAATCCGCTTGCATGTGTTCCCAACCAGAGCGATCAATGTCCTGATCGCGGTAATCACCGCGCCAGGAGATTGCAAATGAAGACTTTTACGATTGAAAACGAGACCAACAACATCACGATTCACGCCTCGGCGAAGGAAGCCGAAGCTGTTCCCAACTCCGAACGTTTTAGCAACGAAGCCGCACTGGCGAAGCTGGCCGCGAACTGGCCTGCAGCCCGGCTGGTGGAGATCTGGAACAGCCTGCCGGGCGAAACACAAGTCCGCAAGTTCAAGGATCGCGCGACTGCCGTAAGCCGCATCTGGAAAGCGCTCCAGAACCTCGGCCAGGCGGCACCGCTTGCCGAAGAACCCACACCAGTGCTGGAAGCAGCTCCGGTTGCCGAGCTGATCGAGCAAGTCGCGGTGCAGCCCGAAGCGGTCATTCCCGAGTCCACGGAGCCCGCCGTTTCTACCACCGTTACGCCACAGGCGCCCGACGTGGCGTCGTCGGAGCCTGGCGCGAAGCAGAAGCCCACTCGGACAAAAAAGACGCCCGTCGCCGCGACCGCGAAAGAGGCTGGTGCGCCACGGGAAGGGAGCAAAACCAGCCACGTTATTGCGATGCTCAAGCGCGAAGGCGGCA
Organism: Bryobacteraceae bacterium; assembly: GCA_049516355.1. Classification (GTDB taxonomy): domain Bacteria; phylum Acidobacteriota; class Terriglobia; order Bryobacterales; family Bryobacteraceae; genus BOG-234. Next base: position 8,040 of record JBEKTF010000070.1, read on the forward strand.
CAACGCTGGAAGACATCATGGCCGCGATGGGCTGGCAGAAACACACCACCCGGGCCATGCTGAGCGCGGGCGGATCGCTCACGAAGAACCACGGGCTGACGGTAACCAGCGAAAAGGTGGGCGACAAGCGGACTTACTCCATCAAATCGTGAACCAACCGAAGCTCGCTTCCTTCCGCCGCCGGATTCGATCCCGGCGGCTTTTTTTGTCTCTGTTCTTCTTCGAGAATGCGCAACTCCGCCGACCAGTCGGCCAGAGCCAGGCACAGTCCCTGCACGTCTGGATGCCCGGCGCGAAGCTGGTTCTCGATCGCCGCGATCTCGCGCAAGCAACGTTCCATTCATCGAAGCCCTCCCAAGTGAGCGGATCGGGAGTGACCATAAGCCCGTTCCCTCAATTGCGCGCGCAATTCCTGCATTCGGTTACGAAGGAAGTCCGGGGACGATTCTGCCAGCAATTTCGCAAGTTCCGGCGATGCTCTCCGTGCTTCGAGCCGCGCCCTTAGTCTTTCAAGAGCCTGCCGATCGCCCGAACTTGTTCTGGCCCGCTGAGCGGCTGCGCTGATCTTTTCCAGTTCTTCGAGCCGCTTGCAGAGCTTTTGCGTCATGCCGCGGCTCCAATGCGCTCCTCCGCGATTTGATCGAACGTGCGCCCGTCGCCTTCGAGCACGGCCTGCTTGCCCGTGTACTCCTGCCAGCGGCGGATTATGCAATCCGCATATTTGGGATCGATCTCCATCAGCCGGGCTTTCCGGCCGCGGCGCTCACAGCCGATCAGCGTGGAGCCGGAGCCGCCGAACAGGTCCGCAACGATGTCACCGGCCTTGCTGCTGTTGACCAGCGCCCGCTCGACCAGTTCGACCGGCTTCGCGGTCGGGTGGATTCGATTGGCAGCGGGCTTCTTCTCTTCCCACAGCGTCGATTGCGATTTATCGCCGTACCAGGGATCTTTCTCGCCGGCAACGTGAGCGTAGAAGATGGGCTCATGTTGGAATTTGTAGCGGCCGAATCCCCACGCGAACGTGTTCTTCGCCCAGATAATCTGGCAGCGGGCCTCGAAGCCGGCGGCCTCCATGGCATTTTGAAATTCCCGCTGCCACGAAGACGAGTGGCACACGTACATCGAAGCGCCGGGCTTCACAATCCGCCGATAGCTTGAGAACGTCGCGAGCAGGAACTGGTGAAACTGCTCCGGCGTCATCCGGTCGCCCTTGATCGTCAGCCGGTCCTCGGTATAGCCTTCGTAACTTACGTTGTACGGCGGGTCCGTGAAGACCAGATCCGCAGCCACGCCGGCCATGAGTCGGTCCACATTGGCTCGGATGGTGGCGTCGCCGACAACGAGCCTGTGGTCTCCGAGAATCCAAAGATCGCCGGCCGCCGAGGTCGGCGTCTCGGTAAGCTCCGGGACCGCGTCCTCATCCGTCAGACCCTCGGCTGTATCCTGCGCCTCAAGCAGCCGCTGTAACTCGATGTCGTCGAAGCCGACCAGGTTGAGGTCGTAGTCCTCTTCGTGCAGAATCGCCAGTTCGATGCGCAACATCTCCTCGTCCCACGCCGCACCCGATTGCGAGCTGATTGTCAGCGATGACGAGAGCGCGCCGCTGGGCCGGCGAAAGATGACGGAGGACGATGACCGGCACTTCCTTCATGGCGAGTTTCTCGGCGGCGAGCAGACGTGCGTGCCCTGCGATGATGTCATCATCAGCGCCGATCAGAATTGGGTTTGTCCAGCCGAACTCCTGAATCGAGGCAGCGATGTTGGCCACCTGTTCCCTGCTGTGCGTCCTCGGGTTGTTGACCCGCGGAATCAGTCGCGCGATAGGCCAACGCTCGATGCGGATGTCGGTGTTCACGGCAATCGGAACCCGCTGTTTGGTCGGCAAGCCCCGATTATAGGGATAGACACGGGCCGCTGTAAAGTCATGTAATATATAGAGTTATCTGTTGCTAAATCGTGATCGTCGTTGACCACGTCCGGCCTGTGCACTGTCTTGTAGACAGATGCTTAAGCATGCGGCGGCAAGCAGCGAAAGGACCCATTGACCACGTCAGATGCCACGAGGCGCTCGGCTCGATCTGAAATCGAGAAATTTGCCGCCGATTCGTTCGCCCCGGCGCATGAGCGGCCAGCCGCGCGGCGCAGTCGCGCCTTCTCCAGTCAGGTCCAACGACGCTGGCGCAGGCGGTTGGCAATGTGGGTCCTTCGGTTCATAGAATCACGGAGGGAGCAGTGACAGAACCGTTTGTACGCGATTGGGATGATCTTCGGTCCGGATTCATGCAGCTTAAGGCCGAACCGGCTGGCCGCCTTACCGCGATATGGACCTCACTGCCGGAACCGGGGACGTGGCGACTGAACACTTGGGAACCAAGGGACAGTTCTGCCATTAAAGAGCGGTTTACGTGGCATGCGTCCGAAGCGGCCGCCCTGCAGGGACATCAAGGTGACGAGGACGACGCGCTCTCATATTGGCTCGATCAGGTCAGGCGCCACGCACCCAAGCAGTACGTGAAGCGTATTGTCGCGGGAGGGGGCCTGGCGAAGAGGATCAACTTTACTCGGTTGAGATCCTGGATATATGCGGTCTATCGGCAGAGTTCTGCCGGAAGTGCAAGGCTGATGCGATCCGGGCTCGTCTGAAAGCTCAAGGAACTCTGCGGCCGCAGACTGGCGTTGCGAGTCTGGGGCGTCAGGCGAAAGCGCCAGACCAAGGCCCTGCCGAAATGGCTGTCCACGTCCATCCGACAGACACTAGCCAATCAGTGAACGACATTCCCCAGGAATTCGGCGATCGTATAGACAGCATCAGAGCTGGATTGTTGCGCATTCATTCCAGGTGGCTGGAAGATCAGGACCTGAACAAAGCTCTGAGAGACAGCTATGACGTATTCGCTAGCGCCCTCGTGAGCGCCGGGGCAACTCTGACGGAAAGCCGGTTGACAGAATTCATTCCCGGCTGCGTTTTCCAATGGGCGGTTGCAAAAAAATGGATGATTGAGCGGCCCCAGCGGTTTGCAAAGGATCGCAAAAGGCCTCCGGGCCAGAGATATTACTCCCCTTACGAGCCTGTGCCGGATTCAGAGTTGACAGTCCAGCTCGGACCCTACAAAGTGATCGAGTCGTATAAGGCTGATCTCGTCGGGAGAGTATCAAGCCGCGTGGCTTACTGGCAGGCCGAAGCACTGACCCTTGCAGAAAGGTCGGTTTCGGCGCAACCCGGAGTTGGTAATGGGTTTACTGGCTCATCCGTGTTGGGCGAGGACCACGAAGAAAACCCGAGCGCGCAGAAGGTAGAAGCACCACTTCGAGAAGCGGAGCCAGTTGCAATCCGCGGCGATCGCACTGACCGGCGACTGGCTGTGAACGCATATATCGAAGAAGTCTTTTGCGAAAGGCAAAGGACGATATCGCGGACAGACCTTTGGAGACACGCCAGGTACAAGAGCCGCGCCGAGTTTGAGCGGTGGGAGTCCTACTGGTATGAGAGACACGGTAAACCACCAAATAAATCGGCCAATGCGAAATTCAGCCGGATGCTCAAGGAAAAACCGCACCTGAAGTAACTTTCCACGCAGGGCCACGCATTTCCACGCATTGCATCACGCTATGCGTGGTGCTCAATCCTTGAATCACGGTGGCAAAAGAGCCATCGCGAAAGGATTGCATGACAAATAAGCACACTTCTATTGAAGACCTCCTGACAGAACACGAGGTCGCTGAGCTTCTTAGGGTTTCCGTCGCCACGATCCGGAGGCGTCGGCTGCTTCGGCAACCACCCGAGTGGCTGAAAATCGGGGCTAGCGTGAGGTACACGCGCGCGTCCATTGGGCGGTTCATCGACAGCAGTCAACAGACATTTGAGGCCCGGTGAGATGGGGAGCCCGCCCATCGCATTTACTTCGGGCGAAGTTTCAACTTACTACGTGGCCCGCGTCCCGAACCTGAAAAGAATTGGCGGCGAGCGTCGCGGGCCTTGCCCCATCCACGGCGGGAAGGATGACAACTTCGCCGTGAACCCGGAAAAAGGGCAGTGGTTCTGCCACTCCACTTGCGGACGCGGCGGAGACATTCTCGAACTCGAAATGGCCCTGACGGGCGCGGACTTCAAAGCCGCGAAGGCAGAAGTCTTCCGCATCGTTGGGCGAGCCGATTCATCGAACGGCAAACGCCAAGGCCGCCCAGATATCACGGCCACCTACGATTACACCGATGAAGCTGGGCGGCTTCTCTATCAAGCCGTTCGTTACGAGCCAAAGGATTTCAAACAGCGAAGGCCGAACTCCAAGGGCGGGTGGATCTGGGATATCAAAGGCGTCCGGCTGGTGCTCTATCGGCTATCGGAACTACTGAGGCGCCACACCGAAACTGTCTTCGTCTGCGAAGGCGAGAAGGATGTGCATTGCGTCGAGGCGTGGGGACTGCTGGCCAGCTGCAACCCAATGGGTGCTGGTAAATGGCGCGCAGAGTACTCCGAATCGATCCGGGGACGCTCTGTAGTGATTCTGCCCGACAACGACGACGCGGGCCGGAAGCACGCGGCGGTGATCGCGGCGGATCTATGGGGAGTCGCCGCTGCCGTGCGTATCGTCGAGCTTCCCGGACTTCCCGAGAAAGGTGACGTTTGCGACTGGCGGGACGCCGGCGGGACGTTAGAGCAGTTCTGTGAACTTACCAAAGCAGTGGCGCCGATGGACCCCCCGATGCTCTCCGAACTGCGGGTACGGTGGGGCATCGCAGGCGAAGACCCGGACAAACCGGCATCGCACTCGAAAACAACGGAGGCGGGTTCACTCACTACCAGGTGTCTTTCAGATGTCGAAGCGAAGCCTATCCACTGGCTTTGGCCGGGCCGAATCGCGCGCGGAAAGCTGACGATCATCGCAGGAAACCCCGGACTGGGGAAAAGCCAGATCACGGCCAGCATCGCGGCGGTCGTAACCACAGGTGGACGTTGGCCAGTCGATCGCCAGCAATGCAAACCTGGCCACGTGCTCTTTCTGACTGCCGAGGACGACCCGGCGGATACCCTTCGACCTCGGCTGGAGGCGGCTGGGGCGGACCTCAGGCGGGTTCACGTCGTTGATGGAGTGACGGTTGGTTATGCGGGCGATGGGAGTTGCGCGAACAGGACCTTTTCTCTACAAGCAGATGTTCAGGCGCTGGGCTCAAAGCTGGCAGAACTGGGGGACGTGGCAGTCGTAGTGATCGATCCAATTACAGCCTACCTGGGCGATACCGACTCTCACAAGAACTCCGACGTTCGGGGCCTTCTCGCGCCATTGAGCGAACTGGCCGCGCGCCACGATACGGTCATCATTGGCGTATCCCATCTGACTAAGGCGGCGGGCATGCAAGCGCTTATGCGGGTCACCGGCTCATTGGCGTTTGTCGCGGCCGCGCGCGCGGCCTACCTGGTTACGGACGATCGGCAGGACAAGACGCGGCGGCTATTCCTGCCTATGAAAAACAACCTGGGACCGGATTTGACTGGTCTGGCATTCCGAATCGAAGGGGCAACGGTTGCGGGCTCCGGTGGACCATTGACCACTTCGCGTGTTTCGTGGGAGTCGGAGCCCGTAACCATGACGGCCGATGAGGCCATGCAAGCCGAAAGCGGGTCGCCGAGTGCTTCCGCCCTGGATGCCGCGAAAGATTGGCTGCGGGAAACCCTGGCACATGGATCGGTAGCGGCTGAGGAGGTTTTCGATCTGGCAAAGGCTGAAGGCATTAAAGAAAAGACCCTTCGGCGGGCAGCGAATGCGCTAGGCGTGCGAAAAGCGAAGCTGGCGATGGCGGGCGGATGGTCGTGGTCATTTTCGCCGAAGGTGGCCAAATCTGCCGAAGATGCCCAAGTTTCCACTGTGGCCACCTTCGATGAAATTGGCCATCTTCGGGAGATTGATGGCGACTCAACAGCCCAGGAACCGCACGATCGGCTTGACCTCTGCAAGCAATGCGATCGAAACGACTGGCTATGGGACGGTGCCGCCTGGGTCTGCGCCGGTTGCGGGACACCCTGTCGAAATGCGGCGCCTGATCCCGGGCGCTCCGGAGTTGACTGTGCCGCGACAAACGAGCAACCAATGTCACGAGTGGAGACCTCGGAATAGCAAAATGGCGGTCTACAAACGCGGCTGCGTCTGGTGGTACCGGTTCACCTGGAAGGGCGATCCGATCCGGGAGAGTACCAAGCAGACGAACAAACGAGTCGCTGAACAGATCGAAGCCGCGCACAAAACGTCGCTTGCCAAGGGCGAAGTAGGAATTCGCGATCGAATGCCAGCCCCAACGATTCGGCAGTTCGCCAACCGCGATTTCCTGCCCTTCTGCCGGTCCACGTTTGCGGCTAAGCGGAAGACGCTGTCCTATTACGAGAATGGAACGGCTCGGCTACTGGAGTATCCCGCTGTCGCGGACGAATCGCTCGATACGATCAACAGTGAAAAAATCGCAGGCTACGCACGCCGCAGGCTGGATGCCGATATGAAAGTTGCTACCGTGAACTGCGAACTTCAGGTCTTGCGGCGGATGTTTTCGCTCGCGATGGAATGGGGCAAGGTGGAGCGAGTCCTTCCGCGGGTACGGATGATTCCCGGCGTAGCGCACCGGGATCGAGTCATCAGCGTGAATGAGGAGAAAGCCTACATCGAGGCGGCCCAGGCCATCGGCACCGCGGCGCTGGAAGCTTACCGGCACGCCCTGATCGGAATACGCGCGATGGAGCGCAGCGAAGTTCCGATCAAACCTCGCGATCCGTTCCTGCTTCGAGATGCGGCAACGATTCTTCTTGATTGCGGCATCCGGCCGGAGGAGTGCTTTCGTCTCCGATGGGAGAACCACCAGAACGCTGTGATCGAAATCACTCACGGCAAGACCGACAACGCCCGGCGGCGGATTCCTCTCTCCCAACGCGCGCAGTCGATTCTCGAAATGCGTCGCGCGCACGTTGAGGGACCATGGATCTTCCCCGCGCCGACGAAAAGCGGCCACATCGAACCGTCGAGTCTGCAGGGCCAGCACGCCAAGGCCTGTGCGTTGGCGAAGCTGGTACATTTCCCGCTATACACCTTCCGCCACACCTGCCTGACGCGGTGGGCACCGTTCATGGACCCGTGGACGCTCGCTTATCTGGCCGGGCACCGCGACATGTCAATCACGAAACGGTACGTGCATCCCCAGGAATACAACACGAGAGCCGCGATGGAAAAGGCGCGAGTGGCGTTGAGTGGGCACAGTTCTGGGCACAGTCCGGTTGTAGACCGAGAAACACAATTTCCAAAACTGGCTGTAAGTAACTGACTTATTGGGGTTTATTGGTGCGCCCGGCATGACTCGAACATGCGACCTTCTGGTTCGTAGCCAGACGCTCTATCCAACTGAGCTACGGGCGCGTATTTTCAATGATTTACGCGAAAGACCAGACACTTTAGAGCCTCTGGTTAGCGCAAATACTTCAAGAACGTTTCCGACAGGACTCCAGTGTACTACAGGAGCGGCTTCCGCTCGTGGGAGGGTGCATTCCGAGGGCGACTGGAGAAGCTGGATCGTGAACCTGCGGAAGGCGGCACCGGCCCCGACGTTATTCCCCATGCAGTGTGAGCGGCACTCCAGTTGCTGACGTCATTGTCATGCGTGTCGTCCCGGCGACAGGTCCGGATTTTCATGGCTGCCGCGAAATCTTCTGTCTGCACGCAGACAGGGCGGCGCGTTCTACTTAAATATCGATTTCGGCAGCATTGCGTGAATACCTTTTGTACCGTCCACTACCTGGGTAACGGTCAGGTCCATCGCAGCGCTGGCAATGAAATAAGCGTCTTCCCGTTTTAACCCCTTCATTTCGACCATCCAGTCCAGCATTTCGCGCGTAGCCATTTTTGCTGCGATGTTGAGGTCGGGGTCCAGACCCATCGTCATGTAGTGAGTAGGTGTTTCGGCACGAGGCCACTTCAGAGATTTACCTTTGTGGAGGATCACCTGAATTTCACCTTTCAGGGAACTCTCGATGGCAGAAAGACATACTTCACCCTCACCTTCAGCAGCGTGGCCATCGCCTATCGACAGCAGCGCACCCGGAGCGTAGACGGGCAAGTATAGTGTGGTTCCAGCTACAAGGTCTCTATTGTCCATATTTCCGCCGAAGATGTTTGGCGGCCCGCTGGAGACTCGTCCCATACTTGATGGTGGTGCGACACCGATAATCCCCCAAAAGGGTTTTAAGGGCACCACGATACCGGGCGCATATTCGACGGTTTGCTTATCCAGGTCCAGAAAAAGCACCCGGTGCTTCTCGTAGGGAAAATCCTCCGGCAACAGTCCGCGACCCGGAACGAAGCTTTGTGCGGCAATGGGTAAACGAACCTGGACGGACCGAATGCGAACCTCAAGAACATCTCCCGGCTCAGCGCCATTAACTTTGATGGGGCCGTCCATAGTGGCGTCCGCCCGTCCCCGGTCGGGTCCGGACTCGTCATAAGGTAGTCCCTCGAATGCGGTATACAACTCTTGAGGGATCTTATCCTTCGGCACGCCATGCCGTTCGAAGTACTTTGGATTTCCAGTAGCCGTTTCCAACCGCACAATGTCCCCGGAATTGATCGTCAGCACAGGCTTGAGGGACGCATCAAAAAAATTCTGATGGACGGTTTTCGCCGTCGCTTTGAGCTCAACCGTCTTTTCAGTTGTTCCCGGTGAGGCTCGTGTACATGCGGAGACTATGGCTAGAAGACATAGCAGTATTCGCGAGCCCGTCATTCGTTTCATGGTTACTCCTGAATTGATAAGAACTTAGGACGACATGACGTGGGCGTCCGCAACTAACATTTTAAATAGGCTTGAGCACGCCCAGATTTCGCTCACTTCTTTTTCGGAGGCAGAAACCTCTTGCCGATCGATGCGACCACCACCAAATTCGGGTCTACGCAATTCATACACATCGAGACCCGATAGCCCGCAGTCGTCGTGAATACAGCCGATCAGTCTGGTAAGGGCAATTCGCATCACGTCATCTATCCCCCAGTACGCGCCTGCCGCCAAGATCGAATCGTTGCTTTCAAAGCGCGGCCAGCGGATCTTCTTCCCTTTGACGACGCCGACCTGCAGGCGCTCGAGCATATTCACTTCATCGCCGCACTGGCTATTTCACCATCGCCCATCGCGGCGTGAGCGTCGCCGAGATAGCGCGGCGCGCCGGGCCGAACAAATATTTTCACATCATTCATGGTGGTGTGATACTTGACCACTGTCCGGGCTTCGGCCGCGCAACACACAATGAACTAGGGCCTGTTAACACTACGAAAAGTAAGCGCGGAACAAGGTGAACACTGCCCGGTTTTAGCCGAAATACTCTACATCGCGACTCTTTGAGCCACGTTCTTAATCGTAAGTGTGCCTCAATTCGCGTTAAAACCACATAGTGTTAACAGGCCCTAAAAAAAGTAGCTTTCTCATGACCGTTGATTTCTCTCCTCCGGAATTCGGTTACCGCTCGATAAGTTCCCGATCAGTGCGACACACTGCCGCGCGGCGTGGGCTTCGCGTACAATTCGACTACCGATACGTTAACCCAGCCCGCGACACCTTTGCCACCACCCGGCATCAGATCCACGAAGCCAATCTCATCCACCCTGGTCAGGTCCGGATTCTTCACGTCGACTGTGGTGACCAGCTTTTCCGGGTCCAGCTTGAACCAGTGCTGGTTATTGAACGAGACCTCGTTTTCAAGAAAGTCGCCGTCCGTGGAAATGGCAAGACTGCCGGCCAATAGCGTTCCGTCAGCCAGCTTGACCACCGGATGGAGCACATGCAGGCTGCCGGTTCGCGTAATCCAGCGTAATCTCGCGCGGCCAGTCAGGTCGACGTAGTTATTTTTGTCCCGCAAGGTCGCGCAGATGGGCGTCGTCTCGAGGCCGGTCCAGAGGTCGTGCCTCCCTTCGTGCACGGCCACCAGCAGATCCTTCGTATCCGGCCCATAGAGCTTCAGCTCGAGGTTCGGATTGGATACCGCGTCCTGCGTCAGGACGATGCGCCGCTTCACGTCATCGAGCTCACCCGTATAGGGCGGTTGCTTCCATTCCTCGCGGAAGAGCAACGGCGGCCGGCCCCCCGCCTCTTGCGCAAAGATGCAGTTTTGAGTTCCCGGCAAAAACACCAGGAACATCGCTAGCCGAATCCAAATGGTGCGTGACATTGCAATCTCCTTTCAAGGCTTCGCGCTGATTCCCGCGTCGGGAGCCGATCCACCCGAAAACAGTTCCTTGCCATTCGGCAACATGACCGACCTGCAATTGCCGACGGGCCCGCCGGCCTTGGCCTGATAGGCGAGGATATCCACTTCGAGCCCCACCGGGACCGAGTCCTTCTTCCAGCCCAGACGGAACAGGGCGCTCGGCGCACCGAGCTCAAAGTGCCAGTTAGTGACCTTCCCGTCCGGGTCCTTTACGTCCACATAAATCCACGAATGCGGATTGACCCATTCCATTTTTGTCACCGTGCCATGCACCTTGACCGACTTCGTTACATCGAATTCCGCCGCGAACGAATGGTGGGCCGTCACCGGCCTCGCGGCCAAAAGAACGATACCGGCAACTGCAAGATAAAGTTTGTTCGACATTTCAATGAACCTCGCGTTTCTGAATCCGTGACTTACTGGCCGGGCGGCGTGCCAAAGATATTCTCCAGCGTTTTGGTGCCCTCGGCGCACGCGTACTCCAGGATTTCGTATCCCTTCTTCCCCTTCCTGTAAAGCCCCGCCGTTTTCCATGGCTTGGTAAACAGTTTGGGATCGTCGATCGTGACCAGGTAATCGATGTTGTTCTCGTCGACGATGGTGAAACGCTCAATAGTATGCAGGGCGTCGCTGAGATACGGGATCTCGCGGGTAAACCCGGTGAATTCGTTGAAATTCGTCGTATCGACGATCAGCGTATTTCCCTCCCAGTGGCCGATCGAATCGCCCATGAAGAGATGAATGTTGCTTCCGAGGTGCGGACGGCCGTCGAGATGGATCGTGCGCGTGTAGTGCTGATATTCGGACAGCATCACGACTTCCTTCGGGGGCTGGATAAATTCGAAAGGCCCGCCATTCAGAAAAAGACCAGGCAGAGCGCAGCGCGCGTCGTATTCGACATAACGCAGGGAGGCTGCGGGGTTGGTATGCATGAGAAACTCTCGCCGCTTCTTGTCCTCCTCCGGTTTCCAAGGCAAGACTTTATCCGGCGGATCCACAATGCCGACGCGCCAGGTCTGGGCAGGGGCAGGGCCAGCCAGGGGGACGAGGCCTGAGTTTTCTCCTTGAGGTTTTACATCGTTGGTTGAAGGTCCATTGGGAAACTTCTTATACCCTGGTGGTCCAGGACGGTTATACCCGGTATCGTCGAGGGGATTTTCCGCGCCGCGGGGTCCATTCGATTCCAACTGCTGGACGGCCAACCCCCAGATGCCGGCTCGCGCGTAGGTTCCCTGGATATCCGGCTGGCCGTCCGGAGTGCGTGGCGGAGCATACGGTGTGGCGGAGGCGGCCTTACCAGCAGCAGGCGACTGACCGATTGCCGGCGTCGGCATCAACGCGACCGAACCCAGCCATGCGGTAGTAAGAATGGCCGCCACAGTCTTGATCGTGCTCGAAAGTTTTGCACTCATATGTGACCTTCAGAAGCGATAGATCACGGCGAACTGGAAAATACGCGGTCCGGTGTTTTGTTGCACTACCGAAAACGTTCCAAAACCACCGACACCGTTGTTGGGTATCAGATAGCAGGTTTCGTTCACCGATTTGTTACCGCAAGAGGGCCCGACTGGCCTGTACTGATTCTGGTTTATACCTGAGCCGGAATATACATAGTAGTTGGGACTGTTCAACATATTGAAACCCGTGACGCGGAACATTAACTTGCCATATTCCTTAATGTTCCACGCGCGCTCCAGGTTCAAATCGATGGCTCCGTCCCATGGCCCGTAGAAACTGTTCAGGCCAATGTTGGGGCTTGGGCCGCCGCCGGCGATGCCATTCGAGTAGTTGAAGGCGCTATCGTTCAAGTTGCTTCCGCCGGTACAGCTCGCAAGAGAAGATCCGACGCAAGCGGTGGTCATGATTCCCGCATACGGATGGCCGGAGCCGTATTGCGTAATTGTGCTGATCATCCAGTTCGAAAGCAGGGGCTTAAGGATACCGGCGCGGGTGTATTGGGACTGATAGACGATTGACCCAACTACCTTATGACGCTGATCGAACAGAGCCGGACCCTTGGTATTGGCGAAACTGTACTGGTTGTTGAAATTCAGGCCATTATCGGCAATGTTATGGGAGAGCGTGTAAGTCAGCGTTGCACTGAAGCCGTGATGGTAGTTCTGACGGAATTGGGTAAATCCGGAGATATAGGTACTATTTCCGGGACTGACCAGCGCGTTAACCTGTCCGGCTCCGGGGTAGATGGCGCCGTCCTTTAAGGTTCCGGCGTCGAGATTCATCAGCGTTATGGGCGCCGATCCCACGCAGGGCACCGTCGTAGTGCCGGGCGGGCACACAATGTACTGCGTAGTGCCGGTAGGTTGTATCTGGTTGAGGTCGAAATAACTCGATGAAATCAGGTGCTCCGAATGGCTATAGATGCTTCCGACGGTCAGCGTAAGGCTACTGGTCAATTGCTGTTCGACCTGCAGGCTAGCCTGATTCGTGGAAGGGTCCTTGAAGCCCGGGGCAATGACACTGACATTCGGCGAGGCCGCAAAGAGCGCCGAGGACGAAGGCAGGATATTGGGGAAAATGAGCGACTGGGCGTTGGGCGCCAGAGCACTGTTGTAATTGAGCGTGAGGCTCGACCGCAAGCTGGCAAGGCCGTTCGACGTGGTCGCGGTGAGGTAATTATAGGAGGAGAGAAATGGGCGGAAGATCCCCGCTCCGCCGCGGATCACGGTGCGCGGGAGCACATGATACGCAAAACCTATGCGCGGCGCCCAGCGGTTATAATCGTTCTGATACTGGCCGGTCAGCGGAATGGCGGGATTAAGCGGCGGTTGCGGATACACCTGCCAGTCCTGGCGGAGCCCCATAGTGAGTGTCAGCTTTTGGTTGACCTTGTACGTATCGCCGATATAAAGGCCGTATGTGGGAAACCCTATACGGTATACCGGCGCACCTGAACTCTGCGAATAGAGACTGTACTGCCCCAGCGCAAAGGCGGTCGGACTGGTGAAGGTGTAGGCACCTTCGTAGCCGGTGAACGAGGTTGAGACATTGCCGTCGTAGGCGATGTCCGCGCCGAAGTCCAGAGTGTGGCGCCCTTTTGTCAAGCTGACGTGCTCGCTGAAACCCCACTCATGTTCGCGAATATCGTTGAGCGCGTTATTCCCGATCGCAAAGGGAGAGGGGACCGTAAGCTTCACTGAGGGCGAAAACCCCGCCGGCGCTAAACCCGACGGCGACGTCTGATCGTTATTCCGCGAGTAAAAGACGTGCGTATCGAGAAGCATGGTGGGGTTGACGACGTGCGTCCAATGGACGAGGGCGTCGTGATCCTGCGCAGCATCGTTCACATAGGCCGTGTACCCCGTGGTGGAAATCGGATTGGAGGTAGCGGATCCCGGAGAGAGGAATGTGTTGTAGTTGTAACGCATCGCGATCTGATCCTTCGACGTCGGCAGCCAATCGAACCTTTCGAAGAAGAGAAGGTCGTTCTGGAGGCGCGGGTAAAAACCCAGGTTACTGTCAATTTCAAAGAGCGCGTTTGAGACCTGCTGCAGATAAAGCGGATTTCCCGGAGTCGCGGCCGTGAGACCCGACGGCACGGGATATCCCGTCGGAGTGGGGAGTACGGTACCGGCGGGGAGGCCGAAACTGGTCACATTGACGGCCGCCTGACTGGTATTGATGATCGAAATAGGATCCTTGCGGCGCTGCTGCTCGTAGTCGAAAAAGAAGAAGAGTTTGTTTTTGACGATGGGTCCGCCGAGACCCGCGCCGAATTGCTGCCGGATATCCAGCGCCTTGGGATAGCCGTTCGCCTTTGAAACGGCGTCAATCGCGCCCGTGGCGGTGTTGCGATTGTAATAGAAAGCGTCGCCATGAAAGGAATTTGTCCCGGATTTTGTCACCGTGTTGACGTATCCCGCGGAGCCTCCGCCATAGGCCGGAGAGTAAGGATTCTCCGACACCTGGAACTCCTGCACCGACTCCGAAGCGAACAGGTAAGGAACGCGCGTCTCCATTCGCTGCTCACTCAAATACCGGCTGGTGGTATTTGCGCCGTCAACCGAAAACGAATTGCCGCCGTTCCCATGGGCATAATTGGAGGTATAGTCGCCTTGAGTACCCGCGAACGATACGCTGCCGAACTGCCCGTCCACGGTGACGCCCGGACTCAGCAGCGCGAAGTCTGTATAGGCGCGCCGCAGTGACGGAAGATTCTGGACTATGGTGTCGCCTACGACCGAACTGATGGACGCATCGCTGGTATCCAGAACCTCTGCGTTGGCCGTCACCTGCACTTGCTGGTTCACGTCGCCGACTTCCAGTTTTACGGTGACTGCGGTTGTCTGACCCACCGAGGCGTTCACATTGGTCACCTGAACCGCTCTGAAGCCGGGCGCGGACGCCGCCAGGGTATACACCCCCGTGGGCACAGCAGCGAAAGAAAACAGCCCATCTCCATTCGACGCGCTCACCTGTTTATAGCCATTGCTGGTATTGGTGAGTACGACGGCAGCGCCGGTTATGACCGCGCCTGAGGGATCCTCGACCCGGCCGTCGATGATACCGGTTGAGGTGGAGTTCTGAGCCTCCAGAAGCGGCTCACAAGCCAGCGTCATCAGGGAAAGAAATGCAATCGTTGTCACTGCCGTTTTATGAAATCTGCACAGCATGAAACACTCCTTCAAACCCGCTCTGGGCAAGGCTTTATCGAATCTTAAGATTGGAGCGCTGGCCCGACGGGGGGGAGCTGTGGACGGGGAGTGCGGCGTTGACACACGGTCGTGGACTCAATCGCCCACGATCTTGGGACCCGCAATATCAGTATTATCCCACTGTGTTACCTGCCGTGGGAGTTTCCCGCTAGGCGGAATTGTGAAACCCGGCTATTTCAGCTCCGTCATCATGCCCGGCACGCTCCACTGCTGAGGCAGGCTGGTGGGAGCCCACCTGTACTCCGTCTGCATGAACCTGGCGAGTTCGGCCTGGCTCTTACCTTGCCGGATGAATGCCTGGGCGCGGGCGATCAGTTTCACGACGTTATCCCGA
Organism: Bryobacteraceae bacterium; assembly: GCA_049516355.1. Lineage (GTDB taxonomy): Bacteria > Acidobacteriota > Terriglobia > Bryobacterales > Bryobacteraceae > BOG-234. Next base: position 23,275 of record JBEKTF010000070.1, read on the forward strand.
TAGGTCGCCAAGCCCTGCCTGTTCGTCACCGGGCCATGGCCGGGAATGACGGTATCGAAATCGTATGCGGCCAGGACTTTGTCGATGGTCTTCGGGTACTCCAGCAGACTGCCGCCTCCACGGTAGTCGACAGTCGGGCTTGTCCCCATCCTCAGATCGCTCGTATCCGCCATCAGATCGCCCGTATGAATGGTTTTCAGATCCGGGAAATAGATGACGGCATCGCCGTCCGTGTGGCCGCGGCCGAAGTAGTGCGCGCGAACCTCGGCGCCACCCAGGAAAACCGAAGTCTCTTCCGTAAACACGACGGGCGCGGGCAGAATGTTCGGGCTTGCGTCCAGCTGCTTATGCTCCAGGATGCTGGTGCGCGCATTTTTGGTGGAAATGATTTCCGAGGTGGGGAGGAACTTCGCGTTCCCGCCGGCGTGGTCCTCGTGGTAGTGCGTGCTGAAGACGTACTTGACCGGTTGCGGCGTCACCGATTTGATTGCGGCGACAATCGCGTCGTGGTCGCGCTCGTACTTGTCGTCGACAAGAATCACGCCTTCATTGGTGATTCGCACCGCGACATTCCCGCCATCGCCTTCGATCTCGTACAGGTTATCGCGAACCTTGTTCACTTTCAGTTCGGCGGGCGCGGTCTGATTCTGCGTCCAGGCGATCCACGCGATGAAAAGAAACAGACCGGCGGCGGCGAGCCGCACCAGATGACGTCGATTCATTTCAGCCCCTGCGGGTTTCGTTACTTCAACTCCGTTTACTTCAACTCGGTCATCATGCCCGGCACGTTCTGTATCTGCTGGATGCTGTTGGGAGCCCACTTATACTCAGTCTCCATGAATTTGGCGAGTTCGTCCTGGCTTTTGCCTTGCTGGACGAACGCCTGGGCGCGAGTGGTCAGCGTTACTATGTTTTCCCGATAGGTCACCAGCGACGCCCTGTTTGTCAGCGGGCCATGGCCAGTAATCACCGTATCGAAATCGTATGCGTCGAGAACTTTGCCGAGAGTCTTCGGCAACTCGAGCAGACTGCCGCCGCCGTTGTAATCAACCCCCGGACTCGCCCCCGCCATCATGTCGCCCAGACACACCGTTTTCAGATCCGGAAAATAAATGACGGCGTCGCCGTTTGTGTGGCCGCGGCCGAAGAAGCGCGCGCGAACCTCGACGCCGCCGAGAAAGACCGACATTTCGTCCGTGAACACGAGTTGAGCGGGCACCCCGTTCGGGCCTGTCTGGCGATCGTTCGGCCGCTTGTGTTCCAGGATGCTGATGCGCGTATTCAGAGTGGAAATGATTTCGGCGGTCGGGGCAAACTTCGAGTTCCCGCCGCTGTGGTCTTCGTGATAGTGCGTGCTGAAGATGTATTTGATCGGTTGCGGCGTCACCGATTTGACCGCGGCAACCAGCGCGTCGTGGTCGCGCTCATGCTTGGCGTCGACGAGGATTACGCCTTCATTGGTCACGCGCACCGCGACGTTGCTGCCGTCACCTTCGATCTCGTAGAGATTCTCGTGCAGCTTGATCACTTTTAGTTCAGGCGGGGCGGTCTGATTCTGCGTATATGCCAAACAGGCAACGAGCAGAAACAGACCAGCGCCGCCGGCGTGAACCAAATGTCGTCGATTCATATCGGCTCCTTCGATCGAGTTTTGGGCGATCAGGGTTTTGGGCGATCAGGGCTTTGGGCGATCAGGGCTTTGGACGATCAGGGTTTCGGGCTTCCGGGAGACGATCCGCCCGTAGAGAGTACTCTGCCATCCGGCAACGTAAACGCCGCGGCGTTGGCTACGGCTTCCCCGATCTTGGACCGATAGCCGACGACGTCCACTTCGAGACCCACGGGGATAGCGTCTTTCTTCCAGCCATTACGGAACAGTGCGCTCGGCGAACCCAGTTCAATGTGCCAGTTAGTGACCTTGCCGTCCGGGTCCTTTACGTCCACATAGACCCAGGAATGCGGATTGACCCAGTCTATTTTCGTCACGCTGCCATGCAACTTGACTGGCTTTGTAATATCGTATTCCGCCGCGAAAGAATGGTGCGCAGCCATGGGCGCTGCGGCCAGGAGCAAAAGAGCGATACCGGCAACTGCAGGATAAAGTTTGTTCGACATTTAAATGAACCTCGCGTTTCTGAATTTGTTACTTACTCGCTGGGCGGTTTGCCCAGGATGTTCTCCAGCGTATGAGTGCCCTCGGCGCACGCAAACTCCATGATTTCGTAATCTTTGGCCCTTCTGTAGAGCGCCGCCGTTTTCCATGGCTTCGTAAACAGCTTGGGATCGTCCACCGTGACTTCGTAATCGATATTGTTCCGATCGACGACGGTGAAACGCTCGATGGTATGCAGGGCGTCGCTGAGATAAGGGATCTGGCGGGTAAATCCGGTGAACTCGTTGAAATTCGTCGTATCCACAATCAGCGTGTTTCCCTCCCAATGGCCGACCGAGTCGCCCATGAAGAGATGTATGTTGCTTCCCAGGTGCGGACGGCCGTCGAGATGGATCGTGCGCGTATAGTGCTGATATTCGGACAGGATCACGACTTCCTTCGGCGCCTGGATAAATTCGTACGGCCCCCCGTTCAGAAAAAGGCCTGGCAGAGCACAGCGCGCGTCGTATTCGATATAACGCAGGGAGGCTGCCGGGTTGGTATGCAAGAGGAATTCTCTCCGCTTCTTGTCCTCCTCGGGTTTCCAAGGTAAGACTTTATCCACCAGCCCGAGGACCCGAGGCTCGGAGGGAGGAGGACCAGCCATGGGGACGGGCCCCACTGCTCCGCCCTGATTAAAATTCTGGTCATTCGGAGCCCTGTTCCGCACCCGCTGCTCACCGGGCGGCGCGCTATACGCGGCATCCTCCAGCGGATCTTCCGCGCCGCGGGGTCCGTTCGATTCGCGCTCTTCATTGGCCAGGCCATGGATGCCCCTTCGTCCGTAGATTCCCTGAATATCCGGCTGGCCGTCCGGAGTATGGGTCAGAGCCTGTGCCGGGGTCGTAGCCTTGGGAGGGGACTTACCGGCAGCGGGCGTCTGGCCGTTTGCGGGAATAAGCGAACCCAGCCACGCAATAGTAAGAACGACCGCCAAACTTGTAATCGTGCTGGAAGGTTTTCGAGTCATTTATACCTCGCTACTTTTTTGTGAATGGAGCGCAGTACTTACTGGCCGGGCGGTTTGCCAAACATATTCACCAGCTCCTGACTACCCTCGGCGCACGCAAACTCCGCCATTTCGTAGTCTTTCCCTCTTCTGTAGAGTCCTGCCGTTTTCCATGGCTTTGTAAACAGCTTCGGATCGTCCACCGTGACTTCGTAATCGATATTGTTCCGATCGACAACTGTGAAGCGCTCGATGGTGTGCAGAGCGTCGCTGAGATACGGGATCGTGCGGGTAAATCCGGTGAACTCGTTGAAATTGGTCGTATCCACAATCAGCGTATTTCGCTCCCAATGGCCGATCGAATCGCCCATGAAAAGACGGATATTGCTGCCTAAATGCGGACGCCCGTCAAGATGGATCGTACGTGTGTAGTGCTGATATTCAGACAGGATCACAACTTCTTTGGCAGCCTGAATGAATTCAAACGGCCCGCCATTCAGGAAAAGACCGGGCAGGGCACAGCGCGCGTCATATTCGACATTCCGCAGAGAGGCCGGCGGGTTGGTGTGCATGAGGAAGTCTCTCCGCTTTTTGTCTTCTTCCGGCTTCCATGGCAGGATTTTATCCGGTGGATCCACCAGGCCGAAGCGCCGAGGCTCGGTGGGCGCAGGGCCAGCCAAAGTGACGCCGCCCCCTCCGCCTTGCGAAAAATTCTTGCCGGATCCTTGAAACCATGGCTTTGGATTATCAGGGAGTTCACTATACTCGTCATCCTCCAGCGGATCTTCCTTGCCGCGGGGTCCATTCGCTTCGCGCTCATCGTCAGCCAGGCCCCAGATACCTCTTCGCGCGTAAATTCCCTGGATATCCGGCTGGCCGTCCGGGGTATAAGCCAGAGCCGGTAGAGTTGTAGTCTTGGGAGCGGCCTCACTGGCAGCGGGCGCCTGGCCGCTTGCCGGGATAAGCGAACCCAGCCACGCGGTAGTGAGCATAGCCGCCAGACTGGTGATCGTGCTGGAAAGTTTTCGACTCATTTTATACCTCGCTGTGCCTCATGAACGATTACTTTTTTGTGAACGGAGCATTCTTGTATCTTTCTTCCTGCAGATAGAAGACACACTCGTACTCCAGTAATTTCGCGTTCTTTTCCATCCGGCGATAAAGCGGCATACTCATCTTCCAGGCCTTCGTGAAAACCTTGGGGTCGTCGATGGTCACCTCGTAATTGATGTGATCGGCATCGGCGAGAGAGTAGCGCTCCACCACGTGCAGAGCTTCGCTATGGAAATTACCTGCTTTGTCAAACCAGGTCTGGTCGTTGAAATTCCTTGAATCGACAACCAGGGTGTCGCCCTCCCAGTGCCCCCGCGAATCCCCCAGCCAGGTGTCGAGGAAGCTGTTGGGATCGGGATGCTGCCCTTCCATGTGGATAACCCGGAGAGCATGATCGAACTCGTAGGAGAACGCAATGGCCTTCGCGGATTGAGTGATCTGAAACGGATAGGGCATGTAGGTGATGCGCGGCACGCCGGGCAGAAAACAGTTGGCCTCCGTAAGGTCGGCGGTCTTGCGATTGGCGAAGTTTTCCTTCTTCTTTGCCAAAGCCGCGGGCAGGTAGGGGATCTCGTTGCCCTCTACGACGCCCATTCCCGGGGGAATGCCCAATTGCCCGGTATGATCCTGAATGTCCCAGGAAGCGGTATTGAGCGCCTCCCAGATACCGTTAAAATCCGGCTTTCCATCGGCCAGTTTGTGCACAGCGGGAGCGCTGGCTTTGGTAGCCGCGGGAGTTTGCGCCGGCGCCGGAGCCTGCATGAAACTCAGGACGGCCGCAACAGCCGCAACTCCAGCAATATCCACTCCCACTAACCGTTTGTTACTCGTTGTCTTCATATGTGGCACCTCAGAAGCGATAGATCAAAGCGAACTGGAAAATGCGTGGTCCGGTGTTCTGTTGCACGATCGAATACGTTCCAAAACCACCTGAGCCATTGTTGGGTATCAGGTAGCAGGTTTGACTCAGCGCCTTATTGCCGCAGGCAGGCCCGACTGGCTTGTACTCCTGCTGGTTTATACCCCCGCCGGACTCAACATAGTAATTTGGATGGTTAAACATATTGAATCCCGTGACGCGGAACATTAACTTGCCATATTCCTTGATCTTCCATGCACGCTCCAGGTTCACATCGATGCTTTCCGTCCACGGCCCCGCGAAGGTATTCAGGCCCAGATTGGGACTCGGCCCGGAGCCGGAGATGCCTTCCGCGTAGTTGAAGGCACTGTCGTTCAAGGTGCTTCCACCGGTACAAGTCGAGATAGAGGATCCCGTGCAGGAAGTTTGCAGGAGCCCGGCATACGGGCGACCGGAACCATAGGTTGTCTCTGTGCTGATCATCCAGTTCGAAAGCAGGGCTTTAGCGATCCCGGAGCCGGCATACTGAGACTGATAGACGAGTGCCGCCACCACGCGATGACGCTGATCGAGCAGGTCCAGAGCCTTGGTATTGGCGAAACTGTACTGGTCGTTGAAAACGAAGCCATTGTCGGAAATGTTTTTCGAGAGCGTGTAAGTCAGAGTTCCCGTGAAACCGTGATGGTAGTTCTGACGGAATTGGGTAAATCCGGAGATGTAGGTGCTATTTCCAGGACTGACCAGCGCCTTCACCTGTCCGACTCCGGGATAGAGAGCTCCATCTTTTAAAGTCCCGGAATCGAGATTCAACAGCGTAATGGGCGCCGAACCCGTGCAGGGGACCGTCGTCGTGCCGGGTGGGCACACAATGTACTGCGTGGTGCCGGTAGGTTGTATCTGGTTAAGGAATTCACATCGCCCAGAGCACCCGCGAATGAGATGCTGCCGAACTGACCGTCCACCGTGACGCTCGGATTCAGCAATGCGAAGTCGGTGAAATTGCGCCGCAGTGTAGGAAGGTTGTCGACCATCAGGCTACCTACCACCGCGCTAATGGATGAATCACTGGTATTCAAAACGTCTACATCCGCCGTCACCTGCACTTGCTGGCTCACGTCGCCGACTTCCAGCTTTACTGTGACCGCGGTAGTCTGACCGACCGAGGCATTCACATTGGTCACCTGAGCCGCTCTGAAGCCAGACGCGGACGCCGCCAGGGTATACACCCCGGTGGGCACGGCAGAGAAAGAAAATAGCCCGTCTCCATTGGACGCGCTGACCTGCTTATAGCCATTGGCGGTATTGGTGAGCACCACGGCAGCGCCGGTTATGACCGCCCCCGAGGGATCCTCGACCCGGCCGTCGATGATACCGGTCGAGATCGAGCTTTGCGCCTGGAGAAACGGCTCACAAGCCAGCGTCATCAGGAAAAGAAATACGACCGTTGTTACTGTCGATCTACGGAATCTGCAAAGCATGGAACACTCCTTCCAAGCCCGCTCTGGGCAAGGCCTTATCGAATCTTTTGATTGGAGGGCTGACCCGACAGGGGGAGTCGTGGACGGGAAGTGCGGCGTCGACACATGATCGTGAGCTCAACCGCCCACGGTCCTTTGTCCCGCAATACTATTAATATTCCAATTGTGCTGCTTGCCGGGAGAGTTTCCCGCTATGCGGAATTATGAGAATGAATTCTGCCGGGAAGAGGGTTATGCACGTGTTCGGGGGGAAAGGCCACTGACAAGCAGCCGGGTGGCCCGGTCTTCGTGTCGTTTATAAGGTAGGGCCGTAGCCCCGGCCACAATTGGTTCCGCCAGCGGCTCGCTGCGGACGCATTACCGCGTGGTTTAGTCGAACCCGGACCTTTGCAAACCGGAGGACCGTCCAAACCTGTGAATTTGGTATGCGGTGGAGCAAAAAAAAACGGCGTCCACTGAGCCGCTTTCCTCCATGTAATCACGCAGATATTGTTTCAAGGTTCCAAGGTGTGACGCCCCGGTTCTCCACCATACTTTACTTTCGAGACCAAATGAGTGCGCTGCGGCGCCAACCGGCGAGGCACTGTCAGTCAATTGCACGAGTTGGAGCAGGCCAGTTCGTCGAACATGCTGGTTTCTTCAGGCTGGGTATGAGTAGCTGCCCGATCGTACGACGCACTCACCTGTAAATGCATTCGAGCACATAACGGATTCTTATTTGGTTTGTTTGTTGCATATAGGTTAAACTGCAGATCTAAGGTGCCCAATGAATAGATCGAAAGATCACGGGTCCGTGCAATCTCTTCTGCGCGCACTGGATTTGCTCAAAGTTATCTCGGCCGAGGCCGATGGTCTTCGGCTGGTCGAGATTGCCGATAGATCGGGCTACCCCACCTCGACGGTGCATCGTCTTTTGACAACCCTGGAAGAACGGCAGTTTGTCGTTTTCGACAAGGCCACGAAAAACTGGAATATCGGAAGCCAATGCCTCGCTGTAGGTGCGGGCTTCGGACGCCGGCGAAATCTGGGGGCCATAGCGCAGCCAGTCATGCAGCGGCTTCGCGAGCGCTGCAATCTCACTGTGAATCTTGCAGTAGCCGAAGCAGGGAAGATGATGCTCATCTGCCAATTTCCAGGCAGGAATATCCCGCCCGGACTGGCTCGGCCGGGTGCCCGATCGCCGATCACCGCGACCGCATTGGGGCAATCCGTGATCGCTTCCCTTCCAGAGGCGGAGATCAACCAAATCCTGAATTCGACAGGCGATCAGCTGCCGGCGCGAAAGAATCTGCCGGAGAGTATCTCCGAGACGCGTCTGCGGCGCTTTGCCGTAGACAACGAGGTGAATGCCGTCGGACTGCGTTGCGTGGCGGCGCCGATCTTCGATGAATATGGCAATCCGATCGCGGCTCTTTCCATTGCCGGAGGTGTGCCGCAGATCGAGATCGGCTCGTTGGGGGCCATAGGTTGGGACGTACGGATGGCGGCCGCCGAAGTGACACAGAATATCGGGGGATGGGCACCGGTATTTTCGTAGCGTCGAACGTTTGAGCCGATCGTCTTTTTCCGTTGACCAAATTCTGCCCAAACGCTCTGACTCGGCTGACCTGAAGCCTCCGCGCCGCTCTGAGTCAAGGCATCTCAATATTCCGCCAAGCGGGAAATTTTCCCGGCGAGCGATCGAAGGATGCTAACAGTAATAGTGTGGGCGACAATGACATGTCCTGTCAGGCCATCACCATTCGTCCTCGCCACACTCCCTGTCGAAGCTTTGCATAAGCGGTATCCACGAGCCGGATCCTTTTCCTAATGTGCACAACTACATTCGAGTCAATGTCCGATGCATTCAGCCCGAGGGGGCATTTCAGGTTCTGGCATTTCAGGTTCCACGCCACGGCAGCGACTGCAATGGTGCTTATTCTGGCTTCAACGGCGGCCCTCGCCGCCGATACCGGCAAGGTTGCCATGCTCCTGCCCGGGTCGATCAACGACCAGAGCTGGAACGCGGTCGGGTACAAAGGCCTGATGAAGCTGAAGGCCAGCGGGTGGGATACCGCCTACTCGGAAAATGTGCAGGCGGCCGATGAAGTCGAGGCCCTCAGGGATTATGCGAAACGAGGCTACGATCTCGTCATTGGCCACACCGGCCGCTTCCTGTCGGCTGCCACGCGGGTTGGCAGGGACTTTCCGAAAACAACCTTTGTGGTGGGGTCTGGTTCCGGAGGCGCGGGCGGGAATGTCGCCTCGGTCGACTACGACAACACTCAATTCGGCTACATGATCGGCGTCCTCGCCGCGAAGATGAGCAAGACCGGGAAAATCGGCTCGGTCAACGCGCTGGAGGGGCTTCCGAATGTTCTGGCGCAGGTAGGCGCCTACCGGCTCGGGGCGAGAAGCGTCAATCCGAAAATCCAGGTCAAGGTGATCTACATCAAAGACATGGAAGACGCCGCTGCCGCCAGAGAAGCGGCGCTGGCACTTGCGGATTGGGGCGCGGATTTCGTCAGCGGCAAGCTGAATGCGGCCCAGGTCGGTATCATCCAGGCGGCAAAGGATCGCAAAATCTTCTGCAATGGCCGCTCCACGGATCACAGCGGCATTGCTCCCAATAACGTGGCTACCAACATCGTCGAGAAATGGGATGAGATGTATGCGGCCGCCGCAGTGGACGCGAAGGCAGGCAAACTCGGCGGCAAATATGTGCTCTACGGGCTGGACACGCCCGGCAGCACCGGGGCGTCACTAAGGTATTCGAACGGGAGTAAGTTTAATCCAGCCATCCCGACGGCGATTGCCGCCGATCTCGATGTCCTCGAAAAGCAGTTCGCGGCAGGCAAGTTGAAGGTCAAGGTGACAAAAGAGGATGCGCACGGCGGCGTCTAACCTGCCAGCCGGGATGCGTTGGATTCGGAGGCATTCTGTTATCCGCTCTTCTTGAAATGCACGGCATCGTGAAGAATTACGGTGCCGTCCGCGCTAACCGCGGAATCGATCTCATCGTTGGGGAAAGGCGGGTCGTCGGTCTCCTCGGTGAGAATGGCTCCGGCAAGAGCACCCTGATGAAGGTTTTGTTCGGCATGATCCGGCCGGATAGCGGGCGGGTGGTTTTCGAGGGCAAAGCGTTGCTGGATCACGCACGGGTGGATCACACGCCGCGCAGGGCGATTGCCGCCGGGATCGGCATGATCCACCAGCATTTCACCCTCGTCGACGCCATGACGGTAACCGAGAATGTGATGCTGGGCTGGGATCAGGCCGGCGTTGTCCTCAGACCTGCTGCCATCGCCCGGCGAATCGAAGAAGCGAGCCGGACCTATAGCCTCGCGGTCAATCCCGGGGACGTAGTTGCAAAGTTGTCGTTCGGGCAGCGCCAGAGGGTTGAGATCGTCAAAGCCATCCTGCGGGGCAGCAAGCTGCTCATTCTTGACGAGCCGACGTCCAATCTCAGCCCCCCGGAAGTGGCGGGATTGCTTGGGGTCATTCGCCGGCTAAGGGAGCAAGGGCATTCCGTTGTGTTCATCTCCCACAAGCTGTCGGAGGTAATGGAGATCTGCGACGAGGTGGTCGTGCTGCGCGATGGCGCGGTATCCGGCCATGTGCAGATCGCCGACGCGACGCGGGAAAGCCTGGCACGCATGATGGTGGAGCGCGACCTGTCGGCGCCCATCCAGCGCAGGGATCACACATCGGGCGCCGCGGTCCTCACGGTCGAAGGCCTGTCGGGCAACATCAGTTTCACGGTCAGGGCCGGCGAGATTCTGGCAGTCGCCGGAGTGGACGGCAATGGACAGCAGGAGTTGCTCGACAATCTTGCGGGCGTCACGCCTGCCAGGGCCGGCCGCATCCGGTTGAACGGCATCGACATTACCCGAATGAATGTCCGGCAGAGGCTGGAAGCCGGCCTTGCCTATATTCCGGTCGACCGCGCCGGCACCAGCCTCGTGCCGGGTTTCACCATCGCCGACAACATGGCGATGCGAGACATCAATCGACCCCCACTCGCCTTCGGACCTTTTCTCAACGCCAGTGCAGTGAGAGAGATGACGCGGACCCGTATGGCGGCCTTCGATATTCGGGCATCAAGCCCGGATGTTCCAGCCAGTTCACTCTCCGGCGGCAACCAGCAAAAGATCGTCCTCGCGCGCGAAATCGGCCGCCAGCCGAAATTGCTGCTGGCGTTCCAGCCTACCTGGGGACTCGATCCCGGCGCGGCGCGGTTCGTCCTCGATCAGATCCTGCTGTTGCGCGATGCGGGGGCCGCAGTGCTCTATGTTTCAGCGGAGCTCGAAGAAGTCATGACGCTGGGGGATCGGATTGCAGTTATGTCCGGAGGAAGATTGTCGAGCCCGGTTCCCCGCCGGAGCGTCGATGTGACCCAGATAGGGATGCTGATGGCGGGAGCAGCCTGAGATGCTTCTCCCGGACAGCGTTGGCCAGTCCACGCAGGTAGCGCAACCTGTGCCGGACAGGACCTCTGAGCGTGCCCGATCGGCGTTGCGTGCCGTCATCGCAGTGCTGCTGGCGTTTCTCGTAACGTCCGTCCCGATCCTGCTGTCCGGCAAGTCCCCTCTGGTTGCCTACTGGTCTCTGATCGGTGGCGCGTTCGGCTCACTCGATCACATCGCCTTCGCTCTGAACAAGAGCACGCCGTACGTACTGATCGCTGTCGGTATCGCGCTCTGTTTCAGGGCCGGGATCATCAATATCGGGGGCGAAGGCCAGGTTGCGGTTGGGGGGCTGGCAACATCCTGGTTTGCGTTGAACGCCGGCGGACCGGCATTTCTGGTGATGATTCTCGCGCTCGCCGGTGGTGTGGCCGCAGGCGCTGCCTGGGCCGGACTGGCCGCGGCCATTCGACTGACGCGCGGCGTTCACGAGGTGCTTTCCACGCTGCTGTTAAACTTCATCGGCGTTTTGGTAGTCAGCGCCGCGTTAAACGGCGCCATGGGTGAACCCGGGGCCGGGTTCCCGCAATCGCCCCTGTTCGACGATCGGGTCTGCCTGCCGAAGCTGTTTACCGGCTCCGATCTGCATGTGGGTCTCGCGATCGCGGTGATCGTTGCCGTCGGCGCGCAAATCCTCCTGTGGCGCACCCGTTTCGGATTCCGATTACGGCTGCTGGGCGGAAGCCGCTCTGCCGCCGACTACGCGGGCGTCTCGTTTGCCGGCGGGGTGATGTCCGTCATGCTTTTGAGCGGAGGGCTGGCTGGCCTGGCCGGGGGCATCGAGGTCCTCGGCGTCCATTACCGTTTGATCGAAGGGTTTTCGCAAGGGTTTGGCTTCACTGCCGTTGCCGTGGCGCTTCTCGCCGCGGCGGATCCTCTCGCCGTTGTTCCCGCCGCGCTGTTCTTTGGCTTTCTGCAAGCCGGCGCTCTCGCAATGCAGCGGGAGGTGGGCGTTCCCTCATCGCTGGTTTTTGTCATTCAGGGCCTCAGCATCGTCTTTGCGCTTTGCGCCATGGGGCTCGATCGCCGGCGGAGGCGGGTCTGATGGATTCCCTCTTCATCGCAGGGCTGTTGGCAGCGGCTGTTCGCATTGCCGCGCCGCTGATCATGGGAGCGCTGGGCGGTCTCATTTCCGAGCGCGCGGGCGTCTTTGCCGTCGGCATTGAGGGCATGATGCTTGCGGGCGCTTTCGGCGCTTCGGTTGCCACCTTCACCACGGGCAGCGCGCTGGCTGGTCTAGCCGCCGCAATCTCGGCGGGGGCGCTGATCGCGACATTGGCCGCCATCGCGGTAACAAGGTTCCGATCCGACCAGATGGTCACGGGACTGGCGATCAATATCCTCGCCTTTGGCCTCACAGGGTTCCTGATCCGGGGTCTGTTTGGCGGACATCCGCCGGCGATCCGGATCAATTTGTTCGGTGCGCTGCCGATCCCCTGGCTTTCCACCCTGCCGATCGTTGGGCCCATTCTGTTTCAACAGCCGATCCTCACCTATGCGGCCGTCGCATTCACTTTTTTGCTGCATTTCTTTCTCTACCGAACGAATGCAGGTCTCGCGCTGCGCGCCACCGGCGAAAATCCGGAGGCGGTCTATGCCGCAGGCAACGATCCGGTGCGGATCCGCCAGATGGCGGTGGTCGCCTGTGGCGCAGTCGCTGGACTCGGCGGCGCGGTGCTCGTTTTGCAGGATGTCGGGACTTTCACTGACGGGATGACTGGCGGACGCGGGTTCCTCGCATTATCGGCCCTGATTGTCGGCAGATGGACCCCGTTTGGAGCGCTGTTTTCCTGTCTCATCTTTGGCGCGGCAAGCGCACTGGAGGTGCGGCTCCAGGGAGTCGATCTCCCGGTAAGCTCCTATGTGATTCAGATGGTGCCTTACGTCATTGCGCTCATCGTGCTCGCCGGATTGGGACGCGGGACCCGTATGCCCCAGGCCATCGGCCGCGCTTATCAGACCAGCTAGCACTTTATAAGGAGATTTCGCATGAAAATCGGGGTTCACAAAATCGCAATGGCGGCGCCCAACGACGTCTCGGGCCTGAAGTCTCTTATCGATAGCGGCTCGGTCGATCCGGCAACCATCGTCGCCCTCATTGGCAAGACTGAAGGCAACGGCGGCGCCAACGACTTTACGCGCGGATTTGCGACGCTGTCGTTCCAGTTGCTGCTGGCGCCTCTGCTCGGGCTGACTCCCGACGAAGTCGGCTCGCGTATTGCCTTCGTGTGGTCGGGCGGAACCGAGGGCGTCCTGTCACCGCATGCCACCATCTTTACCCGCAGCGCGTCGGAAACTGCGGGAACGCCTCGCCTCGCCCTCGGCATAGGCATAACCCGCGACTTTGCCCCCGAAGAGATAGGGCGCATGGCAATGGTTGAGGCCGTCGCGGCAGCGGTGCGCGATTGCATGGCCCAGACGGGCATTACCGATCCGCGGGCCGTTCATTACGTGCAGGTGAAAGGCCCGCTGCTGACTCCCGCGCGGGTCTCCGATGCGCGGGCGCGCGGTGCGGCGCTGGCCACGGAAGATCCCAATGGCTCCAAGGCTTTTGCCCGCGGTGCGATGGCGCTGGGTGTCGCGCTGGGACTAGGCGAGGTGGCGGCCACGGACCTGAGCGATGGGGTCATTGCCCGCAGGCTTGATCTCTACTCCTCGGTTGCTTCAACTTCGGCCGGCGGAGAATTGAAAAACTGCGAAGTGCTGCTGTTCGGCAATTCTCCCGCTTATGGCGGCGACTATTGCATCGGCCATGCCACGCTCAGCGACGTGATCGATGCCGACGGCGTTCGGGCGGCTCTTGCCAGCGCGGGGCTTGCCGTGACATCCAGCGTGTCGTCCGCGGAGGCGATCCGGGTAGCGGCTGTCTTTGCCAAGGCCGAAGCCAGCCCCACCGGCGCTATTCGCGGCCGCCGCAACACGATGCTGTCCGATGCCGATATCAACTACGAGCGCCATGCCCGCGCCGCGCTCGGTGCTGTGATCGCCAGCATCACCCTTGATCCCGCGATCTTCGTCTCCGGCGGCACCGAGCATCAGTGCGCACCCGGCGCGGCACCGATTGCCGCCATCGTCAGGGTTTGAGTGATGACCAGATCAATGAATGCTGAGGGCCAGGAGACGCAGCCCCTTTGGGCCTTGAGCGCGACCGAACTCGTTGCCGGCTATCTCGCTGCACGGTTCACCCCGCTCGACGCGATCGAAGGCGTGCTGGATCGGATCGATGGAGTGAACCCGCTGCTGAACGCAGTGGTCACGAGCGATGGGGCGGGAGCACGGGGCGCGGCAGTGGAATCGACCCGGCGTTATCGGGAAGGCAAGCCGCTCAGCCGGATGGATGGCGTGCCCATCACGGTCAAAGACAACATCCCGGTCAAGGGAATGCGGTCAACCTGGGGCAGCCGCTTGTTTTCGAACTATATTCCCGAAAAGGACGAACTTCCGATCGCGCGCCTGCGTCACGCCGGGGCCATCATCCTCGGCAAGACCAATTGCCCTGAATTCACGCTACAGGGCTATACCGACAACATCCTCTTCGGCCCGACGCGAAACCCCTGGAACCTCGCAATGACACCGGGTGGCTCAAGCGGCGGGGCCGTGGCGGCGGTCGCCGCCGGCCTGGGTCCCATCGCGATATGCACCGACGGCGGCGGTTCGATCCGGCGGCCGGCATCCTACACGGGACTGATCGGCTTGAAACCGTCGCGCGGCCGTGTGCCCCGCCGCGACGGCTTTCCGGCCATTCTGCTGGACTTTGAAACCGTTGGCCCCATCGCGCGCACGGTGGCAGATGTCGATCTTGTGATGGAAATCATCGCGCCGTCCGATGCGAGCGACCCGGTCAGCGGACCGTTTCGCGATCGACCGTTTCACTCGGAAGCTACCAGACCTTGCCGGATACTCTACATCCCGCAGTTTGGCGAGGCACCCGTCGACCGGGAAATTGCCGCAGCCATTGCCAATGGTGCCGACCGGCTGCTCGATCTTGGCCACCACGTGGAGACAGGTCTGGCTCCGTTTGATATTGCCAGTATTGACAAGGCCTGGCCGGTGATCAGCCAGGGCGGGCTTGCCTGGTTGAGCAGCATCTGCCCCCAGTTCATGCTTGAAGCGTCAAGGCCGATGCAGGAGGTCGCTATGTGCGGGCTCCGTCTGTCAGCAACAGACTATGTTGATGCATTGGGCGCCGTCAGGCGCGTCGAAAGTCAACTGTCGCAGGCGTTTGAAACCTACGACCTGGTCCTGACACCGTCCGCCGCCGCGCTGCCGTGGAAGGCAGACCAGGCATTTCCGGACGAAATTGCAGGACAGGCGGTGGGTCCACGCGGACACGCGGTATTTACGGCATTTGTGAACCTCGTCGGTGCCGCGGGTATCAATTTGCCCTGCGGTCAATCCAGGTCGGGCTTGCCGATCGGATTACAGCTGATCAGCCGCCCCGGTGGCGACGGCTTGCTTACCGGGATCGCCTCGCAGTGTGAGGCGACGAACTTCTGGAGCACAACACCCCCGAACCGCATACCGGCGCTGAACGACGCCCTGAACCTGCTCTCGGTGTAACTGTTGGCTTTCCGCGTCCCTTCCCACCAAGGCTAAACTATATCCGCACGCGCCCATCTTGCATATCCGAAGTGCCTGCGCGGCTACAGATCGTGCTCTAAGAGGCGCTCCAGTTCGCTTGCTGCCTCGTACATCGTTTGCAGCTGATCGGGTGCCAGGCTCTCGCCAGGGGAGAAGTCGCGGGCGGGGATACGGCAGACGAGAGCTTCTCCATTGAACCCGAAGAGCGATCGGGAGATGGCTACGATTTCAGCGGGATTCGCCGCGTGGGTCAACGGCGACCCCGGCATCGCGGTGCGCACTGGCTCGATGGCTGGATGCATGGACCGAACGTCGGCGTCCAGAAAGACGACGCGCTCGAAGCCGGCAATCTCTGCCGCCAATTCGGGCACCAGTTGCTGCACGCTGCGCAGTTCGCGGCAAGGCGTGCGCGCGATGATTCGCAGGACTTCGTGAGCCACGCCATCGTCGCGGCGGAGCGGATTGCCGCAGGCAATGAGTAATGTGGTCCGCATCAGGAACGCCGCGCAATCTGCCCGAGCACGCTGCCGTCCGCCGCGATCCACTCGACGATCAGCGGCATCTGACCGAGCGCGTGCGTTGAACACGAAAGACAGGGATCGAAACAACGGATCGCGGCTTCGAGCCGGTTCAGAATACCCTCGTCCGGCCGGATGCCCGGAACGATGCGGCCGAGAAAGTGTCGCGCGGCCTGGTCGACGGCCAGATTCATCGCATGATTATTCTGTCCTGTGGCAATCAGGAGATTCGCTTTGATCATGAGCCCGTTCGCGTCGACCTGGTAGTGGTGGAAGAGCGTGCCTCGCGGCGCTTCGCACGAACCGATCCCTTCCCTCCGGTTGAGCGAGGCGCGGGCCTGAGTTGAGTCGCCGAACAGGTCGGCATCGCTCATCAGTTGCTCGATGCGCTCGACCGCGTGCAGCATTTCCACGAGGCGCGCCAGATGATAGTGGAACGATTCGCAAACCGCTCCCGCGCTGCGCTCCTTAAACTCGCGCAACTCGCGATCGGCGCGTTCGGTACCCGCGAATCGGGCCACGTTGAGGCGCGCCAGCGGACCGACGCGATAGAATCCGCCCGGGTATCCGAGCGGCCTGTAAAAAGGGAATTTGACGAACGTGAAGTCTTCGCTCGCTTCGCCCAGCCAGTCGAAATAGCGCGCCGGGTCGAGATCGTCGGCGAAGATGTTGCCTTTGCCATCGACAATCCGGATCTTGCCGTCGTAGTATTCGAGACCGCCATCGGGGTTGACGGTGGCGAGAAAGAGCGAGGGGAAATTGCCCATGTTCGCGATCTCCTCGCGGAAGGAATCGAGGATGGGTTTGAGGCGGTCGAGCGCCGCTGTCACGGAGGCGAGGGCTTCAGGAATCCATGTCAGGATTTCATCCCGCTGCACTGTCGTGAAGCGCCGGTGCACGCCGCCGGGGCCGCTCCACCCCGGGTGAACGCGCTTGCCGCCCACCAGTTCAATGACGCGTTGTCCGAACTGCCGAAGCCGGATGCCGCGGCGCAGGAAGTCCGGATCGCGTTCGAGCAAGCCGAGGATGTTGCGTGTAGCGGGCGGTGAGTCCATGCCCAGCAACAGGTCCGGTGCGGACAGATGAAAAAAACTGAGCGCGTGAGACTGAAGCAACTGGGCGTAATTGACGAGACGGCGCTGTTTCTCCGCGGCGACGGGGATACTGACGCCGAGGAGCATGTCGCCCGCTTTGGAACTGGCCAGAACATGGCTCACCGGGCAGATGCCGCAGACGCGCGACATGAGTCCGGGCATTTCCTCGAAGGGACGGCCCTCGCATATTTTCTCGAAGCCGCGGAACTCGGTGATATGAAACCGCGACGATTCCACCTCGCCCGCATCGTTCAACTGAATCGAGATTTTCGCGTGACCTTCAATCCGGGTCACGGGCTCAATCATCAGGCGGCTGCTCATGATCCGAACTTCCTTCCTTCAACGGCCGGCGCGCGGCCCGCCAGCAGATCGGAAACAAAAGCGAAGATGGCGTCCGCCGAAGGCGGGCAACCCGGAAGGAAATGATCCACGGGAACAACATCGTGAATCCGCAACACCCGGTCTAGCAGGCGCGGAACGATATCGTTCCCCGTGGGCACACCCACGACAATGGCGGATTCCCGGTAGGCCCGGTTGAGCACGTCCTCTACCGAAAAGAGATTGCGCAAAGCGGTGACGTTACCGGTAACCGCGCAATCGCCGAAAGCAACCAGAATCCGCGTGCGCCGGCGAATCAGGCGAATGGTCCGCAGGTGATCTTCATTGGCGACGGCGCCTTCGACAAGAGTGACATCGACCCGATCGGGAAACTCCTTGACGTCCATGATGGGCGAATAGCATAAATCCGCAATGCCCGCGAGATCGATCAGGCGCTCGTCCAGATCGAGAAAAGACATGTGGCACCCTGAGCAGCCGCCGAGCCAGACGGTCGCGAGACGCGGACGGGCAGCGTTCGCAACGTCTAAAGAAGAAGAGCTCAGGCGATCCACAGCTTCTCCTTCCTCGCCGTGACGATATATTTCAGAAAGCTGCGGTCCTTGCGCATCTCGGCCACAGTCTTTCCCTTCAGAAACAGAGCGCCGGTGGGGCATACCTGGACGCACTTGCCGCAGCCGGTGCAGGTGTCGGACTCACCCCAGGGCTCGCCGAGGTCAGTGATGACGGTCGAATTGCGGCCCCGGCCCTGCACGTCCCAGGTGTGAGCGCCTTCCACTTCATCGCAGACGCGGACGCAACGCGTGCACAGAATGCAGCGGTTGTGGTCGACGCCGAAACGCTCATGGCTGACGTCCACCTCCAGGTGCGGATACTGCGGCGCAAGACGGATGTGATCCACGCCGAGCGTCGCCGCCAGATCCTGCAGCTCGCAGGCGCCATCCATCACGCAAACAGAGCAAATGTGATTGCGCTCGGCAAACAGCAACTCGACGATGAGTTTACGTTGCGCTCGAAGCGACGGTGTATCCGTGCGGACGACCATGCCCTCGGTAACTTCGCTGATGCAGGATGCACGAAGCTTTTGCTGGCCTTCGACTTCAACAAGGCAGAGGCGGCACGCGCCCGGGTTGGAGAGCACTCCGATATGACAGAGCCTCGGAATGTGGATGCCGCTCTCCCAGGCGGCCGAGAAGATCGTCTGGCCTTCGAGCGCCGTGATGACCTGGCCATCCACTTCGAGGGTTCTGACGCTCATGCCGGCACCTCTTCCGTTGACACGCGGACAGCAGGCATCCGGCAGTGCCCGGCGGGACAACGATGTTCGCGTATGTGCGATTCGTATTCATTGCGGAAGTGCCGCAAAGTGCTGAGCACCGGGTTGGGCGCTGCCATGCCGAGTCCGCAAAGACTCGCCGTGCGAAGAAGACCGGATAGTTCCTCGAGCATCAGGAAGTCGTCCTCTCTTCCCTCACCCCGTGTAATGCGCGCCAGAATATCGTGCATCTGCACCGTGCCGGCGCGGCAGGGGATGCACTTGCCGCAGGATTCCTCCCTGCAGAATTCCATGAAGTAGCGTGCGATATCCACCATACAGGTAGACGTGTCCATCACAATGAGGCCGCCCGAGCCCATCATCGTGCCGATGCTCTGGAGCGAGTCGTAGTCCATCGAGACGTCGAGATGAGCGGCCGGAATGCATCCGCCCGCGGGGCCGCCGGTTTGCGCCGCTTTGAATTCGTAGCCGGCCGGAACGCCACCGCCGAGATCGTAAAGTATCTTCCGCAGCGGGCTTCCAATGGTGACCTCGACGAGCCCGGCACGCGCCACCCTGCCGGCCAGCGCGAATACTTTGGTGCCGGGGCTCGAAGGCGAACCAATGGAGGCAAACCAATCTCCGCCTTTTTCGACGATGGTGGGTATGTTGGCGAACGTCTCAACATTATTGATGAGGGTCGGCTGGTTCCATAGTCCGCGTTCCGGCGGGTATGGAGGCCTGGGGATCGGCTGCCCACGTTTGCCTTCGATCGAGGCCAGCAGCGCGGTTTCCTCACCGCAAACGTAGGCGCCGGCGCCG
Source organism: Bryobacteraceae bacterium (assembly GCA_049516355.1). Taxonomy (GTDB): domain Bacteria; phylum Acidobacteriota; class Terriglobia; order Bryobacterales; family Bryobacteraceae; genus BOG-234. The sequence continues at coordinate 42,817 of JBEKTF010000070.1, forward strand.
ATGCGCAGATCGACGCGGAAGTTAAAACCGCTCTCGAAAATGCGCTCGCCTAAAAGCCCTTCGCGGCGCGCCTGATCGAGCGCGGTCCTGAGACGCGCGACAGCGAGCGGAGACTCTCCACGCACGTAAACGTAACCTTGATGGGCGCCGACAGCGCGCCCGGCGATCGCCATACCTTCGAGAACGCGATGGGGGTCGCCTTCGAGAACGCTGCGATTCATGAAGGCGCCGGGGTCGCCTTCATCCGCATTGCAGACGACGTATTTCACCGGCGAGGATTGGCGAGCGACGAGCTCCCACTTGAGACCCGTTGGATAGCCCGCTCCGCCGCGGCCGCGCAATCCACTCCTGCGCACCGCTGCGACAATCTGCTCCGGGGTCATTTCAGTGACGGCGCGGAGAAGCGCATGGTATCCGCCGGCCGCGATGTAATCCGCAATGCGCTCGGGATCGGTGTGGCCGGAGTTGGCGAGGATGATGCGGCGCTGGCCGGCATAGAACGGGTGATCCGGCGTCAAGGCGCCAGGGCGGCTGCCATGGACAATGGCGGGCGCATCGGAGGGGATCACATTGGTGTGGATCGAGTCCGACGCGGAACTGCGTACGAGCGGGCCTTCGGAACAGAGCCCCATGCAGCCGGTACCGGAGACTTCGACTTCCGCGCCGAGGCCGCGCTGTTCCACCTCGCGCCCGATGGCATCGCGAACCGCATCGGCCCCGCCCGCGAGGCAACCGGCTACCGTGCAGCAGAAGATGCGGTCTTTCAGCCGCCCGGCACGTTGCCGCTCAGACTGCTGGACATGGAATAGTGTTTCCGAAGTCATACCGGCCCTGCGGCGGACCGCAGATAATCTTCGAGTTTCGCGGGAGTGGCG
>JBEKTF010000071.1:0-36909 GCA_049516355.1 Bryobacteraceae bacterium
AGCGAATGGCCGTCCTTTGTTGGCGCTAACTGTTGTCTCGAAACTCAGTTATGCCACGGATGACGGCCATTTGCCTATTCAGCGTGAGAAATGCGGGTTAGCAGGATGCTAAAGGCGCAGGCGAAAACGCCTGATGCCACTTTTGTGGGGCGGCTCCCCCGAGCCGCGCCGGGCGCCCCCGCCCGGCTCTTGCAGAATCGACGAATTCGAAAAAGCCGACGGGGGCGTCGGCTGCGGGACGGGGGTCCCGCCCCACGATCGTCCTGCGCCTTACTTTTTCAGCAACGGGGGACTCGGTGACGCGGCTGGCCGTTATCGGAGTGGGCTCGTTCGGCAAAAACCACGTTCGCGTCGTCCGCGAAAGTTCGCGGGCCGAATTGCGGGTTGTGGTGGATGCGGACATTGCCCGGGCACGCGAACAAGCAGGCCCTGACATTCCGGCAACGGCCGATTATCGGGACGTGATTGGCAAGGTCGATGCCGCGATTCTGGCCGTCCCGACGATCAAGCATGCGGAGATCGGCTGCGCCTTGCTCGAAGCGGGCATCGATGTTCTCGTTGAAAAACCGATCGCGCCGACGCTCGCCGAAGCCGATCGTCTGATCGATGCGGCGGAACGGAATAGCCGCATCCTCCAGGTGGGCCATCTGGAGCGGTTCAACCCGGCGGTGATCGCGCTGGAACAGGCGGCGACGCTACCGCTGTTTTTCGAAATCCATCGGATGAGCGTATTTACGCTCCGCAGTCTCGACGTCGATGTCGTGCTCGACCTGATGATCCATGACCTCGATATCGTGCTCGCTCTCGCGCGGGCTGAACTGAAGGATATCCGCGCCGCGGGCATTTCGGTTCTTTCGCCCAAAGTGGATATCGCGAACGTACGGCTCGAATTTGCCGACGGCTGCATCGCCAATCTCACGGCCAGCCGGGTCTCGACCGAAAAGGTCAGGAAGCTCCGGCTTTTTCAGCCCCGGCAATATGTGTCGCTCGATTATGCAAAGCAGTCCGCCGCCGTATTCAAGGTCGGAGGACCGGAGGGAATCGCGTTCGAGCAGTTGCCCGTGCAGTCGGCCGAGCCGCTGAAGCTGCAATTCGACGCGTTTCTCACGGCCGTCGAAACCCGTAACAGCCCGAAACTAAATGGCCGAACGGCTCGTCACACCCTCGAAGTAGCCCTGGCCATCCTTGATAAGATCAAGGAGCATACGAGCCTCGTCGAAAAAACTCTTTCAGGATGGAAACCTTAGCAGATCGGGAATCCGCCACTGTTAACACGGAACCAGAACTCCATCTGCTGCTCGAACGCGACCGGGCGTATGACTGGCGGCGTTGGCGCGTGGCCGGAATCGTCTCGCTGGCGGCTCATGCCGTCCTGATTGTGGTCCTCCTGCTGATGCCCGAGAGCGTCACCAACCTGCGTGTCTACGAGACACAGCCGGTCAGGCGGATAACACCTCTTTACATTCCAACCGAATTAACGCAGAAAGCTCCCAACAAAGGGAAACTCAGCAAAGAATTGACGGTCGAAGCCGTTGCGCCTCGCCCTGTTTTAAAGGCTCCAACCCCGCCTCCGCTGCCGAAGCAGATACCGCCGTCCGCGCCTTTGCCCCCGCCGCAGATCGCGAAATCGGAGCCAAAGCTGATCGTTCCCGAGCCGCCAAAGATTCAGACGGATACACCGAATGCGCAGCAGCCGGAAGAGATCGCGAAGTTCACGCCGCCTCCGCCGCCTCCACCCAACCAACAACCCAAGCTGGTGCTGGAGAATGTCGTGCCGCCTTCGAACGGCACCGGCCAGGGAAATCTTCAGGGCGGACCCCAGTCGCGAATCGCGATGCCGAATACCTCAGTCGAGGCGGCCGTCCGGGACATCACGAAGACCGGCGCGCTGGGTAGCCAGTCCGTGGCCGATACCGGCGCGGACGATACCGGGACCGGGCTGGGCATCAATCTCCCTCCCTCGGTGGGCCGCCCGTTTTCGAGCATGGAGCTCAGGAGCGATCCCATGGGCGTCGATTTCCGGCCGTATATGAGGCAAATCCTCCTCGCGATCAAGCGGAATTGGCTTGCCGTATATCCCGAAGCGGCACGCCTGGGCCAACGCGGCGAGACCGTGCTGGAGTTCGCTATTGCAAAGCAGGGTCTTGTGGTCAAGGTGGTCTACTCGACGCAGTCGGGAACCAAGCCGCTCGATGAAGCGGCGGTCGCGGCCATCAGCGCTTCGAATCCTCTGCCGCCCCTGCCGCGGGAGTTCAAAGGGGACCGGATTGTGCTCCGGATGACGTTCAAGTACAACATGCCCAGGTAACGCCGGCGATCTTGTCGCCGGTACACAGCCATTCTGGCGGGCGTTACCTGGTCACTCTCAGCAAAGACAAAACAAACTCGGCCCGTCGCGGGCGTGTTATCCTGAAAAGGTCTTTGCCCGCCTCTCGATTTGCGAGTGCCTTCTGGTTCTACCTTCCATCTGCCGTTCAGGTGTCTAGTGCAGTCCCGACAAAGACGAATAACCTGAAAAGAGGAATTGAATGACGAACATTTTTGTTGGAAATCTGAGCTACCAGACAACGCAGGAAGACCTGCAGCAGGCGTTTTCCCAATACGGCGGCGTGGAGCGCGTTAATATCGTAACGGATCGCGACAGCGGTCAACCCCGCGGTTTTGCCTTTGTGGAAATGACGGAGCGCCGCGATGCCGAGACGGCCATCGCGCAGCTCAACGGAGCGGAAATGAACGGTCGCGCGTTGAACGTCAACGAAGCCCGTCCGAAGCCTGCCGGCGGCGGTGGCGGCGGCGCGGGACGTGGACGCAGCGGTGGGGGCGGCGGCCGAGGTGGTGGCGGCGGGCAGCGCTGGTAAGCGTACCGAAGCGAACGCCGTTCGCGTATAGAGTTTTGGGGAACTGCCGAGTCGGCAGTTCCCCGTCGAGCATCTCATAATCAGGAGAAGAGTATGGCCGGCCGCGGACCACAGTCCTTCAAGAAGCGCCAAAAGGAACAGCAGCGGAAAGAAAAGCAGCTGGAAAAAGCCCAAAAACGGGTTGAACGCAAGACCCTGCCGCGAGATTCTTCGGACGAAGAGCTCGTAGTTCTGGATCGTCCCCTGATTCTGCCAGAATTCATGGATGACGAGCCGGATGTTACCGAAGACGAAAGCGCACCAGTCAAGCAGTCTGTTTAAAAACGGAACCCCGGGAGCGCCGTGAGGGTTATTGCTGGCTCGCGTTGTGTTTATCGCGATAAATATTGCGGCTTAGCGCATTCTGCTCGCGATTGACGCGCGCTCGTTCGCCGGCGGTCAGATGCCCGTTATCCCCTCTGCGGTCATTCCGAATCTGATGATTCAATCCGGCCTCTTTCTGCTCCAGGGACGCTGTCTCGTGCGCGGTGAGCTGGCCGCTTTTCACCCCTTGGGCGATACGGTCCTGCTGATTTTCGCGACGTTGATTGACCGTCTGGGCATTCATCGATACCATCGTTGCGGCAAGCATAAAGCCAGTCGTTAAACCGTTGATCGTAAACCGTTTCATAATTACTTCCTCCTGCCCTTACAAACGCGAAAAGCGTTGTCGTGTCGCGCGGAGAACCATTAAAATCCAGTCATGAGCAAAAGGCTTGCGAGCGCAATGGCGGCTTACGCACTTCTCGTCGCCATCGCGTTCCGGGTTCTCCACGGCAAAGCTTTGTATGCCATCCTCATCCTGTTCGGAGGCCTTGCCCTCAAGACGCTGATCGCCGACCGGGCCAACCGGTAACACGATCGCGTCTCACATTGAAACAGGGTCGTCCGCATTGGAATCCATTCTGAACCTCTAACCGCGCCGGCGTGCCTGACGAGGCAGCTAAGTGGCTGATGAATCAGTAACGGGATCGGGATGAAAAGCGGCGACGACCGTGCATTCTCAAGGGCAAGAGAATGCGATGACAACTCCCTGCAACCCCTCCGATTTAATTCAGAATCTGCGCGCGTCGGAGGCGGACGAAAGCGATCGCGACCGGCTCGTGCTGGAACATCTTCCTTTGGTACGGGCAATCGCTGTGCGGGTCTCCGAGAATCTGCCGGTCCATGTGGATCTCGACGATCTGATTCACGCCGGAGTCATAGGCCTGTTCGATGCCGCCTTGAAATACAACGAAGAAAAGCAGGTCAGCTTTCGCGGTTATGCGAAGCATCGCATCAAGGGCGCAATTCTCGACAGCCTTCGGGATATGGATTGGGCGTCTCGCGACCTGCGGAAACGCCATAAACAATTGGAAGCGATAACGCGCGAGCTGGCGGCGGCCGTGCAACGCGTGCCGACCGAAGCGGAGATCGCGGCAAAAATGGGCATGGATATCCCTCGCTGGCGCCAGGTTGCGATTGAACTGCGCATGGTGGGGCTGCTTTCGGGCTCGACCCGCGCGCCGGAGAGTGAAAATCAGACCACGCCCGAATTTCCGGCGGGCGATCAGCTCAATCCCGATGTTCTTACGGGGCAGAGGGAATTGCGCTCCGTCCTCTCCATGGCGATGAAGACGCTCCCGGAACGTTACCAGACCGTGATCGGGCTTTACTATATCGGCGGCAAGACGATGCGGGAGATTGGCGACAGGATGGGGATTAACGAAAGCCGTGTGTCGCAAATTCATCGCGCCGCGCTCGACAAGATGGAAGAGCATCTCCAGTCGACCGGCATACATTCTCCCGAGAGTCTGTTGTAAATCGGGTGTCGTAAATTGGGCTTTACAAGCCGGGAACGCAGGCGAAAACGCCTACTCCACAGATAAAACTCAATAGCTTACGACTCGTGTGGAGTAGGCCTTTTGGCCTGCGTCTTACTTTTTCAGCAGCTTGTTACGACAAGCTTCTGAAAACACGTTCGAGAATCGCGACGGCCTCGTCCACTTCGGTTTCCGTAATGATGTAGGGCGGCAGGAATCGCAGCACGGTTTCATGCGTGCAATTCATCAGCAGCCCCTCCTCCATGGCGCGAGTCACAATTTCCTTGCCGGGAATCTTCAGCTGTACGCCGACCATCAGTCCATAGCCTCGGACTTCAGTGATGAAGTCGAATCGATCCCCAAGACGGCGCAGTTGCGTCTGGAAGTAAGCTCCCACCCTCCGGATCTGAGGCAACAGGTCATCCAGGATATCGAAGAATTCCAGCGCCACCCGGGCGGCGAGCGCGTTGCCTCCAAAGGTTGACCCGTGCATGCCCGGCCGGATCGATTTTGCCGCGCGTTCGTTCGCCGCGATAAAGCCCAGCGGGATCCCGCAGGCCACCGGTTTCGCGGCTGTGATGATATCGGGCATTACCGGGGGCTCGGCCAACTGATATCCAAAGTATTTGCCGGCCCTGCCGATTCCACACTGAATCTCGTCGAACCAGAGCAAAGCGTCGTACCGGTCGGCCAGTTCGCGGGCGCGGCGGGAGAAAGCCGTATCGATCGGCACCACGCCGCCTTCCCCCTGTATCCATTCCATACAGATTCCCGCTGTCCAATGATTCACCGCCGATTCCAGCGCCTCAATATCGTTGGGCGGTACGAACTTCACCCCCGGGATCAGAGGCTCGAAGTCTTTGCGGTATTTGGGTTGTCCCGTAACCGAAAGAGCCCCGAGTGTCCTCCCGTGAAATGAGTTGTCGAGCGAAACAATCTCGTACTTGTCCGGCGAAATATCGCGGCCATGGGCCTTGATCATCTTGAGCGCGCCTTCACACGACTCCGTGCCGCTGTTCGTGAAAAAGGTTCGCTGCAGGCCGCTCACCTCGGCGATGCGTTTCGCCAGCGGCCCCTGAAACTGGTTGTAGAAAAGGTTTGACGTATGGATCAGCCGGGCGGCTTGCTCCTGAATGACGCGAACAATGCGCGGATGATTCTGGCCCAGCGCGTTCACGCCGATACCGGCAATGAAATCGAGGTACCGTTTGCCGTTGACGTCCCACATGTAAGGACCATCGCCCCTTTCCAGAACCAGCGGATGACGCGCATAATTCTGGAGCAGGTACTGGCTCTCGAGTTCAACGACATTCAACGGGGATGTCTCCCGGCCAATTGCAACGGACATTACTTCGATGATACAGGCTGATTTACCACCGGTACCTGAATTGTGAATGTGGCCTCGTTCGCCGTAACCGGCTTCGCGCCTTCCGTTTCGAACAATAACGTTCCCACGAGCGAGCCCCCGGGCGCCAGTTGCATCAGCGATTGGATACCGTCCGCATCGTAATCCTGGTAGATTTGAGCGAGGACCGCGCTCACGTCCGGCTGAACTACTTTCGCGATGGCGTCGACGGTCACCAGTGTGGTTGCCACGATCGGGCTGAAGCTGACAACCTTGAGCGCTACAAGGCCTTCGAAATCGTCGAGGATTTTGACCCCCACGGGAGAATATCGTCCCCATAACGCGCGTACACCGGTCCCCTGGGACTTGAGCACGACAGCCTTCGCATCCTGTTGGCTCAAAGCCAGGAATCCGTTCGACCGCAGCACCTGGAGCACGTAGCCCTGGCCGAAGACGACATTCGTGGCGCCTTTGTTCGTGCCGGTCACGGACCCCGCGAAGACAGTCTTCGGCAGTTTGCGGCCGTATTTGGCCCGCACGGTATCGGCCCCGAGGTAATGGACCTGAAAGTCGACGTCAACGGTGGAAAGCGGCGCAGTGGATGGCGCGGCCGTTTGGGCGCCGAGCGCCGCGGCGCAGAAGAATAAAACGATCAGCGTTTTCATGCCCGGATGTTAGGGCATACGCTTGGGACAGCCCTGCCAACTTTGGGGCAACACGCTGATTCGATTCAGAAAATAAGACAGTTTCGATCTGTGACCCGAGGGCGGCGACGCCCGAAAACGGCGAGAGACGTCAGATCGTCTTCAGGACTGCTTGCCGCATGCGGCGGTCCGCGCGCCGGCTGATCAATTCCGCCACCCAGCCGAGCAGATACGAGATGTTCTCGTGACTGACGTGCACCGCCTGGTTGCCGCAGCTAACGGCGCCTCCATCCGGCGATGCCTCACTCATATCCGAAGCCAGCAATGCCGTAGCGGGGCGAAATTCCTTTTGCCTGGCATACGCCAGCACCTGCGGACCCGCATCTTCCGATTCAGCCCTCAAGTCGGCCAGCACCAGTTGATACTCGTCCGTATCCAGTTTTCCCAGCGCTTCGGCCGCCGTGGCCACCCCGCTCACCGCATAGCCGGCAGTCGACAGGATGGACTTCAAGGTTAATCGGGAGGCCAGCCCGTTATCGGCCAGCAGGACCCGGGCAACGCGCCGGTTGCGGGGTCGTTCGAAAGCAACTTTCACGGTCTTTGGTTTCCAATGTAAGGCAAAACGGTTACGAATACTATCGGAAACTCCTGACTCCTGATCGGCCCTTTGTTTTCAATAATCCTGGCTTCGGCTTTTCTACTGTTCCCGTTGCGTCGATACTTCCAAACCTATGGTACTTTCCTCGATCTCAACCGGTCCGAACCTGGTTTGCGAAAGGAGCTGTTCCAATTCGCTCCGAGTGTACGCGCGTTTGAACGGCACTGCGCGCGACCCTGCGAGCAGATCGATTTCACCCTCGCCCGAGTTCCTCGCAACCGCCAAGAAACTCGCGATCAAAGCTCTCACGTGTGATCATCCGACCGAGGTGGAACGGAACCCGTAGAGCAACGCGATTTGCCAACTTCGTAAACTTCTTATCGTCCGAAACGACAGCCCTTACATGCGAAAGAGCGATACCGTGCTGAACGTCGAGGAAGTTCTGTGCGGATGCCCCAGCGCCGGTTCCCAGACTCTCCTCAAGAATTACGAACTCGGTCGCAACACTCGGAAACTGTTCAATGCTGACTTGGTTCAGAAATTGACGACGCAGGCTCTCGCAGATTTCCAGGCCCTCTGGAGTTCTATCTGGAAGAAGCTTCTTCACAAATTCGTTGAAAATACGACGTCTGCTGCCCCCTATCCAGCCTTTCTTCCAGGCAAGCGCATTCGTCTCGCGTGCTTTGGCATTCTCCTCGATTGCGCTCTCAATCGGCGTCATAACTGTGCGTAAGAGCGGCGCCAATTCCACTACTGAATATTGCCGTCCGATTGGAACTGCCCTATTGCAAAGTTCGGCCACCGCCTCTCCAAGAGTACAAATCGGACTTGGGCGAGTGAACGGCAGAGCCAGATACTCGAAACACTGAGCCTCGACCTCATGCCGCTGCAGCCGTCGTCTCTCGCGCAAGAATCCGGGCCGAAGCCCGTCGATCACAGTCGCCAACCCCACCATGGCAGATTCATCCCGAGCTCGCGCAACTTCGACCAGACTCCAAAGGCCAACTACGAATTTCACCTGTCCACTGGTAACAGCCCTCTGAACACGCTCTTGATATTGCTGGCCAGCATCCCTGACGGCAATCAGGAAATTTTGGTCGCAATACACCAATTCACCAGCGCTCGAAGTATCCATCACATCTCATCATCTCAGTGTTTGCGCAGTTAGGCCCGTGCTCAGCGCATCCGGGCACGTTCCAGCTCAAATCGGCGAACAGAGATCGGAAACCGGCAAACGGCGTTGGAGATGCGACTTCAAGTCGCGTCAGGCTTACTCAACGAGTTCGATAAAACATGGCCAGATCGGTTCCCGGCGGAGTCGCGCCCGATTGCCGCAGCATCGTTGCAACCTGGCCCCGATGGTAGCTGCCATGATTCACCACATGCAGCACGATCTGCCAATACGGCAAAGAGGATTCGACGCCGGCGCTGTTGCGGTGAGCGCAAGGTTTGTTCCAGTCATCTCCGCTGAATGAACCGGCCCGGTCGAACCACATCCGATGTACATCCGGCCAGACATGCGCCAGCGCTTTCATATCGGGTGGAATCGCGAGGCCCGCGAGCCGCGCATTCCCTTCCCCCTGAACGCGTTTGAGCCACACCGATTCCGCAAGGTAAACATGATTCAGGGTGTCGAACATGCTCTTGAACGAACTCCCCAAATCGGCGCTGACCCGATCCGCGGACACTTGTGAAAGGGCACCGAGCACGATGTCGTCCGCCCACTTCATGAACTCCAGATGAGAACGGCAAACTGAGCCTATATCCGATTGCAAACCGCCTCTCCTTTTAGAACTTAGAACTGAAATCGAAGCTGCATCTCGACCTTCCGGTTACCAGCCTCGCTATTGCCATTGTTGATCGCTGTCGATTCGCCAAAGAAAGACGATGCCAGAACACCGACCGGCGTCGCCAGGTTAACGTGATTGAAGGCATTTCGGGCCGATACCGTTGCCGTGAGATTGTAGCGTTTGCCGGTATTGCCGCCGCCGAGCGCTCCGGGTCCGCGGCCGCCACCGCCGAATCCGGGGCGCCCGCCGCCAAATCCGCCAGGCCCGCGTCCACCACCGCCCCCACCACCATTCCGCGGCGGAGCGGCGGTAGTCACTTTTTCTCCCCAGCCCCACGTCCGGCTGAGACGCAGATTCACCGAGAACTGCGCCGGGCCTTCGCCATAGTTAATCGGAATCACCGCCGCTCCCGGCGCCGGATTGGGGTTGAAACACCCGAGCCGCGTCGTAATCACGCCGGTCGCGCCGCAGGTCCCGAACGCAGGGCGGGCGTTGAACAGACCGTCTCCATCGAACTCCTGACCCGTGGTGATGTTAAACGGGCTGCCGGAACTCATGAGTACAAACGGGGCCACCTGCACGCGCAAAGGAAGGCCCACGGTACCGCCGACAAATGCGCGATTCCGGACATCGAAGGGAGCCCGGCCCCAATCCTGATTGGCGTCGTACGGATTCATCAGGAACCCGTTCGCATTGGTGTGGGCCTGGCCGTACACGTAATAACCCTGCAACTGCAAATGCGAGTTGAGGCGTGTATTTGCATTGACGGTGAACTGGGTTTGCTTGAAGATGCCGCTCGTTTCGTATTGATAGATGTCGCCATTGCTGTTCGGCACGTTCGTTCCGGCAAATGGCCGGATTCCGGAATCCAGCAGGGGAGCATTGATATCGCGCAAGCGAAGGGTGTGGACGCCGCGCGTATTCACAAAATTGAACGAGACCTGAGTACGGCCTGGCAATTGCCGGTCCACTCCGATAGCCAACTGGCCCATGTAGGGCGCACGAAGACTTTTGTCGAGACTGTAAATACCCTGATTCTGCACAGTCAGCGAGGATAGGGACGGCACTCCGGGAGCGGTGAGACAGTCCGGAGCCTGCGGGCAATAGGCCAGGAAAGCCGCGGCGGAGTTCGGGTTGCCCGATGAGACCACATAATTCGTCTGTTCGACGCCGTTGAGGCGCATCGCCTGCAAAACATTGTTTTCCGCGAACCGGTCGAAGAAAATGCCGTAGCCTCCTCGAATGACGGTTTTCGACGCCGTCCTTCCCTTCGCGCCGGGCGCCCAGGCGAATCCAAGCCGTGGAGCCCAGTCCATGTGATCGCGGATATTGTTCTGAGTTTCGTACCTGAGTCCGGCATTCAGCGTGAAGTTGGGACGAATCCGCCAATCGTCCTGGACGAAGGCTCCGAGATCGAATTGCCCTATGCTTTGCGCCGGTGTGCCGCTGCTCAGGGAGAACAGGCTGGGGCCGCAACCCTCATCGATGACCTGCTGCATCGGCACCCCTTCCGACAAAAGGATTTGCGTCTGCTGGTAGAGGTTGAGAGACGTGGGATTACTGATGCCTGCAAGGCAGGGCGCGTTGGCCGCCGGGGCATCGAAGCCCCACGACCCGTTGAAGTTCTGCGTCGACCTGGTGGCCAGGTCCGTCTGGCGTAAGCGGGCGCCCACCTTCACGGCATGGCTGCCGTGTGAAAACGTAACAAAATTCGTCAACTCGTAACCCTTGTTGTCGGTGTAGTTGGTGCCGATAAAAGGCGCGCCGCCGGAGTTGAATGCGCCGCTCACATCGATGCCTGGCACTGAAGGATCGCCGTTGGCATTCGTATTGGAATTATTGTTGCGGAACTGGAACCGGGTTTCGTCCACCGCCACGGTCCCGATGACCATGGTTTCCGTGATCTGCACCATGTTGTTCTTGTTGAAATTCTGCGTCTCCTGCGTCGGAAGTGCAAACCCGCCAACCCCGCCGAGGACGGACGAGGCTGTATGGTTGAATCGCACGACCAGCGTGTTCGATGCATGCCGGGTTTACATATTGCCCCACCACGAGCGCATTCTCATCGATGGTGCGTTTGGTGAAATCGAGGAAGAACGACGCTTTCTTGTTGATCGGCCCACCCACATTAGCGTTGATCAAATCATAGGAATACCCAGGCGGCGCCGTAGTCAACAATGGGTTTCGGCTATCGAAAACCCTGTCGCCATAGTTCACGAACGCCGTTCCATGGAAGTTGTCGGTTCCAGGCTTTGTCAGAATCTCGATGCGTCCAAAACCAGGACGGTCAAACTCTGAGGAGAACGGGTTTGAATTAATGCGGATTTCGCGAATGGAACTCTTCGGGGGCAACTGGCCGCCGCTGAAACCATCGATGAAGAATTGCGCGCCGTTGGGTCCCGCGGCTGGGCCGGCAAGGGCCTGCAGATCCGACTGCAGATCGTCCGGATCGTCGGGTAACTGCTCGAGATCTTCTTCCTTGAGGATCAGGGCGCTGACGTTGCTCGAAGCGTCCGTCGAAAGCTGGGCAGCCGAAGTATCGCTCACCTGAACCTGCTGGATTTCCGTGGCGATCTGCATAGCCACGTCCAGGCTGGTCGACTGGGTGGCCGGAACGTCCAGATCGGGCTTCACAAAGGGCACAAAACCCTTTGCTTCCACGCGCACATTGTATTGTCCGGAGGGAAGGTTGGGAACCGTATAACGCCCCTGATTGTCGGATCTTACCGAACGAGTCACGCCGTTGCCGGTGGCAACCACGGTCGCGCCCGGAATCACCGCGGCCGAGGGATCCGTCACCACACCCCGGATCGTTCCGACATTCTGGGCAAATAGTCCCGGCTGCAGGGCGCACGCTATCGTCAACGTGGCGAACGCAATGGCACCTCTCCTGATGTTCATCCACACCTTTACTGAAGACGCGAGGTAAAACTCATCGTTACTTCTCACTACTGTTATAGAACGTGATTATGTGTAAAGACTGCCGCGTTACCTGGCCGCAACCGCCGTGCGGCCCGTGGTTTCAATCCAATAGGCGACCATAGCGGCGCAGTCGCGCGCTTCCCGCAGGTTTTTGAGATCTTCAATCGACCAGCGCATTTTCCGGCTCCAGTTCGGATATTCGGCGGTGGTACCGGGCAGGTTCTGTTGGGCGAGTTCTTTGGTCATATCCTCCTGATTGACCAGCCAAAGCTCGGAAGGCGTTTTCGCCAGGAAACCGATAATCGCGTAGTGCAACTCACCGGTCAGTTCGGGAATGCGGTCGGCACTGCGCTCGTAAGTGGCGGGCAGCAACCCGGCGGCTAACAAGGCGTCGAGAAGACGCTGCTTGTCGCGCGCCCGGTCCGCCCGCTGCGTATCGTAACTCGCGCGGTCGATGGTTCCGGCGCGGAGTCTCGACTCGATATCCTCTCCCGTCCAGAATCCGGCGATGGTGGCCAGGTCGTGCGTCGTCGAAGCGGCGAGCGCCTGCGCGGGGTACTGATCGGGTGACTTGAAACCGCCGTCGATGCGCTCGAAATAGAGCAGGCGGTAACTCAGGATGCCGAACCGCGCCAGGGTCTCCCGTACCTCCGGTTCCACTGTGCCCAGGTCCTCGCCGACAATGACGGCGCTCGCGCGAACACTCTCGAGCGCGAGAATTCGCACCAGGTCATCCGCGCGATCGCGCACGTACGCGCCATGCGCCGCATCGTGGCCGCGGGGAATCCAGTAGAGCCGGAAAAGCCGCATGACGTGATCGATGCGCAGCGCCCCGCCGTGGCGCAGCGATTTGCGGATCGATTCCGCATACAACTGGTAACCGTCGGCGCGATGCTGTCTGGAATCGGGAGGAGGGAACGACCAATCCTGCCCGGTAGGTGAAAAATCGTCGGGCGGCGAACCGACCCTGCAACCGGCTACATAAAATCTGCGATGCGCCCAAAGGTCCGAACCGCAGCGATCGGTCGCCAGCGCAAGGTCGTGATAAAGACCGATGCTCATTCCGGCATCGCGGGCGCGTTGCTGGACACGGGCCAGTTGCAGATCCACGTTCCATTGCAGCCATCCGTGAAAAAGAATCTCGCGCTCATGTTCCGCCGCAAACTGTTTGACGGCGGCGCTATCGGGATCGCGATACTCTTCGGGCCAGTCGGGCCAGACCCAGAGGCCGGGATTTTCGGCGTGCAGATGTTCATCGAGCGCGCAATAAACGGCATAGAGCCGCAGCAGTTCGCCTTCACCGGCAATCCATTTTTTGCAATCGGAACCGGGAGGATGGGCTTCGAAGATAAGGTTCAGGGCCCGCCGTTTCAGCGCGGCCACCTGCTCGTATTCAACAACCGTCGAGGCTCGCAGTTCAACCCTGGCGGCGCGCGTTTCCTCATCCTCGAATTGCTGCCGGATGCGATCGTAGCCCCGGACTCCTTCGACATCGAGATACAGGAAGTTGCGATAGAAGATGCTGTTCGGCAGGTAGGGGCTGGTGTTGTAGGGACGGCGATTGTGGATCGCGTGCAGCGGATTCAGCGCGATGAAATCAACGTGCAATACAGCCGCTGCCCAATCGACCAGGTCATGCAAATCGCGGAAATCTCCACATCCCCAGTTGCGGCGCGACCGCAGGCCGTAGAGCGTCACCCCGAGCCCGGCGTGCTTGCCCGGAGGCGGGAGATACGCGCGATCCGGCGCGACAATCAACCTCATCGCGCAACCTGCCGCGCGCGCCTCGTGATATCCGAGTGGCAATTTCAGCGCGGCGCCGTTTTCCATGCCGACGCCGTGTTCGACCCGTACACAGTGCCGCTCACCCTGTTCGGTGACGATTTCGAGATCCAGATCACCGGGCAGTCGCAACGGCTCGTTCTCGCCGACGACAAGGACCGGTGGGAGCAAGCGAGCCTGTTCCGCCGCTTCCTGCCGATCGAGAGAGCAGCGCAAAGAGTCCTCGGAGGTGCAGTCCAGACCGAGTGCGGTGAGGATGGCGCGGTTGGTTTCCGGTTCGGTGAAATGCCGGTGTCCGAAGATGTCCCAGAAATCCTGTTGGACTCCGTTCCGCTCGGCGGCGTAACGAAGTGCGTCGTCGAGGGGCACTTAACTACTGTAGCGTGGCCAGATACGCTGTCATACCTCGACCCACATTCCTGCGACATAAAGAAAAAATGAAACCGGGCGGCGCGTGCCTTCGTCGGCTAAGAGACGGATGCCCGCCAGGTGCAGCGGATTGACGATTCTTGTGTTCGACCCGCGGCGGCAGATCTGCCGGGCGGGACTGGGAACTCTGCTTTGCCTCTGCGCGCCCTTATTCCTTCATTCTCAAACGCCCACCGATTCCGCGAACGCAACCGAAGCCGTCCCCACGACCGTGCCCGAGTCTTACGAGCGCATCCTCGGCATAATTCCCAATTTCCAGACGGTCTCCGATCCCACACTTCCTTATACGCCTCTGCGCGTGCGCGATAAATGGAAGCTGTTCGTGAGGGAAACAGTGGACCCGTTCACGTTCGCCTCGGCGGCCGCCGGGGCGGCGATCTCGCAGATTGACAACGACGATCCGAAGTACGGCTACGGCGCCAAACCTTATCTGCAACGCTTCGGCGCGGCGCAGGCGGATGTGGCCACGCAGAATTTCTTCAGCGATGCAGTCCTGGCTTCGCTGTTTCACGAGGATCCGCGGTATTTCCGCAGGGGTCCCGGCTATTCGGTCGCTAATCGGGTCGCTTACGCGCTATCGCGCATCGTGATTACCAAACGGGATTCGGGCCAGGAGGGCTTCAATTTCTCCGGTATCGTGGGCACCGGCATGGGTATTGCTCTTTCCGACGCCTATTACCCGCCCCGGAGCGTCGGCGGTGGAGAGTTGGAATCACGCATCGTCACAAGCCTCGCCGCCTCGGCTATGGGCAACCTGCTGCCCGAGTTCTGGCCCGACATCAGACAAAAAATGCGCCGCAAGCGCCAGAAGAACAATTAGCCAGGCCTAGCACCTGGCTTAGCGGATTCGAATGGTGAACGGCATCATTCGCAGCATGCCGCCGCGCATCCAGACACGCAGGCTCGCATCGTGCCACGCGGCCCGCAGCGGTTCGAGCCCCACACCCGAGAGCACTGCGTCCGCTTCCGCGTCGCTGTTGGAGTGGAGCAGCAGATCGAGAATGGTTCGTTTGGGCGGGTAGAGGACCAGGTTCACCGGATTTCCCGCAGGAATGCCGGATTTCGCCTTGATCATTTCCAGTGCGCGGTCGATGCCTCCCAGTTCATCCACCAGACCGTTTGCCTTCGCCTGATCTCCCAACCAAACGCGCCCCTGGGCGATCGGCTCGATGGCGGAAACCGGCTTCTTTCGCGCCGCTGCGACCTTGCCGACGAAGTCTTCATAGTCGGAATCGATCCCTTCGCGCAGTTTCATGCGCTCGGCATCCGAGAGCGACTCGTAGTCCGACTCGATCCTCGCGAAGCGCCCGCGGCTGACATAGTCCTTCGTGATGCCGAGTTTGTCGTAAAGCCCGTGCAGGTTTGGCTTGCCGAACACCACGCCGATCGAACCCGTTATCGTGCCCGGGTAAGCGATCAACGTGTCTCCGGACATTGCCATGTAATAGCCACCCGAAGCCGCATCGTCGGACATCGAAATGACCACCGGCTTCTTCCTGTGGAGTTCATTCATGGCGCGCCACATATCGTCGGAAGCCGCAACCTCGCCACCCGGCGAATCGATCCGGACAATCACACCTTTCACAGTGTTGTCGTCCGCTACGCGGTTGAGCATTTTGTCGAACGCTTCGGATTCAAGGCCGGTCACACCGTTGGAGTTGGGGTCCCCGCGGCTGATGGTTCCTTCCGCAACCACGAATGCAATATTGTCTCGTCCGGTTGCAGTCGCCGGCGCACCAGCGTAATCCTGCTCGGTGATCTTTTTCAGTTCGTCCTGATGGAGTGCGGTTTTGAGTTCGCCGAATGCTTCGTCCTCATATCGCAACTCGTCCACGAGCCCGTTGGCCTTGGCCTGTTTGGCCAGAAATGGACCATTATCGATGGTGGCCCGGATAGCCGCCGGATCTTTACCTCTTCCCTTTGCAACGGTATTGACCAGGTCACCATAGATTTCATCCGCCAGGCTCGACATCACCTCGTTCGTCTCCGGACTCATCGATGTCCGGGTGAACATGTCGCCGAAATCCTTGTACTTACCCGCGTGCTCCACGTCGACGTGAACGCCAAGCTTGTCCAGAGTGTTCTTGAAGTACATCAGTTCGAAAGCGACGCCTTTCAGGTCCAGCACATCGACCGGCGACATATAGATCTTCGAGCAGGCCGAAGCCATGTAATATTCCCGCGCGCCGGGAGCTTTGAGATAAGCAATGAGCGGCTTCCCGGACTTACGGAATTGCTCCAGATCGGCGTGGATTTCCTGCATCTTCGCCCATCCGGGGCTGGCGCCTTCCGGCTCGAAAACTACCGCTTTGATACGAGAGTCCGTAGCAGCGCGGCGCAGCATGCTCCAGACGTTTTCGACGGTGACGGGCGTCCGCGACTGAAGGAAGGGAATCGATGCCAGAAGATCGACAGCGGGAGTTTCGGGAACATCGCCCTGCAGGTGCAGGATGAGAGTCGAGCCATCGGCGATGGCGGCCGGCTTCGTACGCAGGGATGCGACGGCAAAAACACCGATCACGGCAATCAGGACAACAAGGACCGCGCCGGTCAGCAAGCCCAACAGGAATTTACCCAATTGACTATGCTCCTTCCACCCCGAACTTACCACGCAGACGACATCGATTGACGCGGGTAACGCCGGCGGTGTCTGCCCCCGGTGCGGGATAATTTAGGGCGTGGGAACGGCACCGGCAGCAGAGACCGCCGGCGTTACCCGCAGCCGACGACCCGCGGGACGCAGATGGGATTGCGGGTAAACTTACGTTTAATGCGCAACGGTGCTTCAGCGTTGTTGTTCCTTGCGGTGGCGCTTGAGGCCCAGGCTCCGAACGACCTTAACGAATGCCTCGATGCGCTGGCGCGAAGCGCGGCCAACTTCGCCGCTTCAGCCCCCGGCCTCATGGCGGAAGAGACGCTCGATCAGCGCGGACGACGCGGGTTCATCGAGATCCTCAAAGGGAAGAAAGATGAAGTCAAAGATCTGGATTTCACACTGCCTGAGGATTTTCGCAGCCATCATGTCATCTCCAACTACGGTTTGGCTGAGATCGGAGACGCTCGCGTCCTGCATGAGATTCGCACGATTGTGACCATGGACGGCCAGACGCTCAGCGGCGCCGACGAAGTCCGGCATGCTCTCACCATGGGCCCGCAATCGGCGGACGATGAGACGAAACGCAGGTTGCTTGAGAACCTGGAACACAATCAGCTCGAAGGCGCCGTGACGGATTTCGGCCAAGTGCTGCTGCTTTTCGCGAAACGCCACCAGAGCGACTACCGTTTCTCCGTCGCGGGACGGCAGCAGCGTATTGGAGACGAGCCTGTCGTTGTGATCAGGTACCGGCAGGTTTCCGGCGCGCAGGGGTTGACGTTTTTCAAAGAGAGGACCGAAGAGCACGAACCGGCGGCGGGACAGATCTGGTTCCGTCTGCGGGACCTGGTTCCGATCCGCATCACGTTCAACACCGAAGAGTTTGTTTCAAAGAAATTCAGGGTGCGGACCGAGGCGACCGTCGATTACGCCTCGTCGCCGGTCGGACTGGTGCCCGCGAGCGTTACACACAAGCAGTTCTTGAACTCCGCCCTGATGGTGGAAAACGACCTCCGCTACGGCGAGTTCCATCGCGCCGATGCGATGCTTCCCTGAGCCAAACGAATGCCTGAACTGAAGAACGGAACCGCCGCGCCCGATTTTGAATTGCCCGATCAGCATGGCAATCTCGTGCGCCTGGGCCAGTACCGCGGGAATCGCCCCGTGGTGGTTTATTTCTACCCGAAGGACGATACCGGCGGCTGCACGATCCAGGCCTGCGGATTCCGGGACGATTTCGAAAAATTCCAGGAAGCCGGGGCGGAGGTGATCGGCATCAGTGACGACTCGACAGAATCGCATGGAAGGTTCGCTTCGAAATACAAGCTGCCCTTCACGCTCCTCAGCGATCGAGGCGGCTGCGTTCGCAAGCTTTATGGAGTGAAGAAAACTCTGGGCGTGATTCCCGGACGCGTGACATTCGTGATCGATCGCGACGGTATCATCCGCCATATCTTTAATTCGCAAGCGAAGCCGGCGCGGCACGTTGCGGAAGCTCTCGCGGCTTTGGCCTCACATTTCGGAAGCGGTTGAGCAGGCCCGACCAAGGGGTCGGCCCGCGGGCGAGGGCGCCCGCCCCACCACTAGCCTTTCAGATCGCGGAATGCGTCTTCAATTTCGCGGCGCGCGTCCTGCGAGACGGGCACGAACGGAAGGCGCGGGGGCCCGCCGTAGTATCCGTTCAGATCCATCGCGTGCTTGAGGCCTGGCACACCATACATGTCCGTCACCAGAATCGAGGGATGTGAAATGCGCGCCTGCCAATCGACGCCCGCTTCTTCTTCGCGTGTGCGGAAGGCCTCCCAGATGGCAATCGTGGCATAGGGCGCGGCGCTCGCAAACGCCAGTGCGGCGCCATTGGCACCTGCCTTCAGAGAATCCCAGACCTGCGACTCGGTCCCCGCGAGGACGGCGAAATCCTTCGGTGCGAGCGCGCGAATTTGCACAACCCTCGACGCAGGAGTACCTGTTTCGATCAGACCGGCGATGTTCGGATGTTCGGCCAGTTTCGCCGCGGTTTCCGGAAGCAGATCGACGCCGGTCATCTGCGGCGCGTTGTGGATCAGGACTGGAACGGGTGACCGGTCGGCCAGGGCACGAAAGAAGAGCATCTGGGTTTCGGGCCCGTACATCAGATTGCGGTACTGATGCGGCACCGAACTCACGACGGCGTGCGCTCCCGCCTGAGCTGCAGCGCAGGCCAGTTTTGCCGCGGCATGGACCCCCTCCTCGCTCACATCGGCGATGATGGTTCGGCCCTCCGGGATGTGGAGAGCGGCAATGCGCAATAGTTCCACCTTCTCTTCCGATTCGAGAAGCGGACCTTCGCCCGTGAGCGATCCCACAACGAAACCGGCCAGCGAGGTGCGCGACCATTTCTCGAAGTTATGCTGGATCTTGACGCGATACATGGCGCCGGTGTGATCGAATGGCGTCGCTACCGACGCATACATGCCCTGGATTTTCATTTAAACTACATGTTCTCAATCGACATTGACTGTGCACAATCGGACAGCGATCTCACGATCGCCGAGCTTTGGGAAGCCGGGTGTACGGGGATCGTTGAACTTGAAGGTGGGCTGCGGGTCTTCTTCGATGACGACGCGCGACAGCCCGAGCTGCAGTCGCGGTTCGGCGGCGAGATCAAGCCCGCCGACACGCGCGATTGGGTAGCGTTCGCCCACGAATATCTGCAGCCGATGAAGATCGGACAGCGCATTTTCGTTTGTCCCGAATGGCGCGACGATCCCACACCGCCGGGCCGGATTCGGATTGTGGTCAATGCGGGGCTTGCGTTCGGCACCGGGGCCCACGAGACGACGCGGCTTTGTCTCGAGGCCCTCGAAAGGCATTTGAAGCCTGGCATGACGGTGGTCGATGTCGGCACGGGCTCGGGTATTCTCGCCGAGGCCGCGGTCAAACTCGGGGCAGGCCAGGTTTGGGCGAACGATAACGATCCGGAAGCGGTTGCGGTAGCGCGGGAGAACTTCGAACGGGCCGGCGTCGACGTTGCTCTATCGACCGGATCCGCCGATGCATTTCCAGCCAACCTGGCCGACATTATCGTCGCCAATATCAGCCCTGCCTGGATCGCGGATCTGGCGCCGGAATGGGCACGTGTCCTTAAAACAAACGGTACCGCCATACTCAGCGGCTTCGAAGCGAACGATATACCGCGAGTATCGGCGGCGCTTGAGGCTGCGGGGCTTCGGGTTACGGGCGAGTTCGGTGAGCAGGAGTGGCGGATGCTGGAAGTTTCGAACTTCATTTGTCGTCCGATACAATGACAGTTACGAAAACGGCAGCGACCCCTGTAGCTCGGTAAGCCGCTTTTGAAACGGGATCGCTTATGTCTTCGGCCGCTTCGATACATCCATCGGATCAGTTGCTTTTTACCGGTTACGACCCGGGCTCGTTTTATGACGAATTGATCGCCCCGAGCGGCCAGCCGCGGGCGTGCGCTGCCGGGATGTACGAGCAGCTCGCGACGATGCCGCTTGAGGTTTTCGAGGAACGCCGCAAGCTCGCCGACCTCTCTTATCTTGTCCAGGGCATCACCTTCACGGTCTACAACGATGGCCGCGGGACGGAACGGCTTTTCCCGTTCGATCTGGTGCCACGCATCATCCCCCGTTCCGAATGGGACGTCATCGAGCGCGGTCTCGCGCAGCGCGTCATGGCGCTGAATTTGTATCTGCAGGATGTCTACGGACCGCAGCGCATCCTGAAAGACCGCATCATTCCGCGCAATCTGGTATTTTCGTGCAAGCATTTCCGGCGGGAAATGGTGGGAATCAACGTTCCCCGGGAAATCTATATTCACGTGTCCGGAATCGATCTGGTGCGCGATTCCCGCACCGGGCAGTACCTCGTGCTGGAAGACAATGCGCGGTCTCCCAGCGGCATCTCGTACGTTCTGGAGAATCGCCTCGTGATGCGGCGGACGTTCCCGCGCGCGTTCGAGGTGTCCGAGGTGATGCCCGTAGATCACTACCCATCTGAGCTTTCGCGCATCCTGCGCAGCCTTTCGCCGCGGACCGGCGAGAGGCCCGTGATTGTGCTGCTGACGCCGGGCCTTTATAACAGCGCGTACTTCGAACACAGTTTCCTCGCGCAGGAGATGGGCATCGAACTGGTGGAAGGCCGCGATCTGGTGGTGGTAGATGACGTTGTTTATATGAAGACCATTCACGGCCTCACGCGCGTGGATGTCATCTATCGCCGCGTGGACGACGATTTCCTGGATCCTCTGGCTTTTCGCGCAGGCTCGCTGGTCGGAGTGCCGGGCCTGATCAATGCTTACCGCGCGGGCAATATCGCGCTTGCAAACGCGATCGGAACGGGCGTTGCGGACGATAAGGCGATTTACGCATATGTGCCCGCCTTCATCAAATACTACCTGGGCGAGGACCCGATTCTGCAGAACGTGGATACGTATCTTTGCTCGAACCCGAGCGACCTTTGTTACGTGCTGGATCATTTACCCGAACTAGTGGTGAAGGCAGTGGGCGAGTCGGGCGGATATGGGATGTTGATGGGGCCGTCGTCAGACAAGAGAACGATCGAGGATTTCCGGGAACGACTGGTCGCCGATCCGCGGAACTACATTGCGCAACCGGTGATTCCTCTTTCGCGCGTCCCTTCGTTCGATCCCGCGATCGGCGGAATGAGCCCTCGCCATGTCGATTTGCGCCCCTATTGCCTCTACGACGGCGAGAAAGTCACGATCGTGCCGGGGGGCTTGACGCGCGTCGCGCTGCAGCGGGGATCGCTGGTTGTGAACTCCTCGCAGGGCGGCGGCAGCAAGGACACGTGGGTCCTGCGAGGTGAAGAGTGATGCTCTCGCGGATCGCCGATTCGCTCTTCTGGATCGGCCGGTATATGGAACGCGCCGACAACACGGCGCGCATCCTCGATGTGAATTATCACATGCTGCTGGAGCAACCGCCGAATACTTATAAGCTGCGCTGGGATCCTCTGATCGCGGTGACCGGGGAGCGTTCCCGATTCTACAAAACGT
This sequence comes from Bryobacteraceae bacterium, assembly GCA_049516355.1. Taxonomy (GTDB): domain Bacteria; phylum Acidobacteriota; class Terriglobia; order Bryobacterales; family Bryobacteraceae; genus BOG-234. The sequence goes on from JBEKTF010000071.1 coordinate 21,823, forward strand.
ACCAGGAGGCCAGCGCGCAAACGGCATTCGATTTCCTGGGGTTTTGTGAAGAGAACCCGAACTCGATCGCGCAGTGCATCGTGAACGCCCGCGAAAACGCGCGCACGATTCGCGATCGCATATCGCGTGAATTATGGGAGGACATCAACAGCCTGTATCACAGAGTCACGAGGATGCGCGACGACGATGAGAGCCTCTCGCGTTTCTGCGACGCGGTGAAGCGCGGCGGGCATCGGTTTCACGGCGTCTGCGACGCAACGCTGGCGCGGGACGAAGGATGGCATTTCGTCGAGGCCGGCTGCGTGCTGGAACGCGCCGAAATGACGGCGCGTATTCTCGACGTCCACTATCACCAGCTGCTCGAAGGGATCCTGAACGAATCGCGCAGCCACTTGTGGATGGCAGTGCTGAAATCGGTAGCGGCCTATGAGTTTTACAAGCGGCAGTATGGGCAGATCGAGCCCACCAAAGTCGCGGAATTGCTGCTGCTCGATGCGCGGCATCCGCGCTCGGTTCGTTTCAATCTGAGCGCGCTGCAGAGTTCGCTGCACGCGATCAGCGGTTCGGTCCCTGGAACATACGCGAACGAAGCGGAGCGGCTTACGGGCAAGGTTCACGAACGACTCACTTACGACAGTATTGAAGAGATCTTCGACGGCGGCCTGCATAACTTTCTGACGGATTTGCAGGAGACCTGCCGCAACATCGGCGAGCAGGTGACGCGCGCCTATTTCCATTACGCGGTGGTCGCGTAAATAATATGGCCGCATTCAACCGGTACAAACTGGCGCACGCGACCCTTTTTTCGTACGACGGAACGGTTTCCGAGAGTTACAACGAGCTGCGATTGCGCCCGCGGCACGATGAGACGCAGAGCTGCCTTTCGTTCCGTATCACGACGTACCCGTTTTCCAAGCCCGCGGCGCATCTCGATTACTTCAATAACTGGGTCCATCATTTCCATATTCTGCCGGAGCACAAGGAACTGCGCGTGGAGTCCGAGGCGACCGTGCTGGTGCATCCTTTGCAGCAATATGCCGCGGTCCCGTTGCCTTTGACCGAGTTCGATCAGCGCCGTGAATTGCTGGCCGACGAATATTTCGATTGGCTTGCGCCCAGCCAATATTGTCCCGTTTTGCCGGCGATCGGAGACAAGGCGAAAGAGGTGGAAGGCCGCTGCGATGGAACGGTACGAGGGTTCGCCGATGCTGCAGCTACCCTGATCCACGAACAGTTCACGTACAAGCCGGGCGCGACGCACGTTCATTCCTCCGTGCAGGATTCTCTGATTACGCGCGCGGGCGTGTGCCAGGATTTTGCGCATCTGCTGATTGCATTGCTTCGGCAACGAGGGATCCCGTCGCGATATGTTTCGGGCTATCTCGTCCCGCGACAGGCGCACGACGCGCGTTCGGCCATGGAGAACGTGATCGGGGGGCAAGCTTCCCATGCGTGGGTGCAGGCTTACATTCCGGACACCGGCTGGATCGGACTCGATCCGACTGCGGGCGAGTTCGTGGAAGAGCGGCATATCGTTGTCGCTCGCGGACGCGATTATGGCGATGTGCCGCCGGTGCGGGGCGTTTACAAAGGCCACGCGGGACAGAGTTTGTCGGTGGATGTACGGGTCCGGCCGGCCCTCGACGATGAGGGTGCGGAACTGTTGCAGGAGACTGCGGCCGCCCCCCCACCACGCCCCGTGGAAGACGAGCAAGAGCAACAACAGCAGCAATAACCCAAAAGAACCGACGGCGAAAAGCGACCGTCGGCGTTCCCGGATCGTCATGCGGCCTGCTGTAATGCGTGATTGAGCACGGCGGGGGCGTTGATTCCGCAACAGCGTTTATATTTGACGCCGGAACCGCAGGGGCAGGGCTGGCTGCGTGGAATGGGCGGTGTTTCGGGGCCTTCGGATTGGGTTCGTTTTGTTGTGGGCGGTTCAGGATTTGGAGCTTCTGAAGACAGGCATTCCCTGCGGAGTTGGCGCTCGGTTTGCAGGCGGCGCAGTTCGGCGGTGGCGCGTTGGAGGTTTCGATGGGCCTGGGCGCGGGCTCTGTCGACCGCGTGCTGGGTCGGGGCGTTGGTGGGGTCAACCATGGGATCGAGTTGGGAGTCCATGTTGGATTCGATCACTGAACAGCGGCGGAAACGCCAGGCGGCGTGGATGATCTCCGCGACGAGCGTTTGCTCGAACCGTCCTTTGGGGGCGAGTTCCTTCTGGAAGTTTTCGCAGAAGAGATGGTAGAGGCGAGTGTCTTCCGGACGCACGAAATCGGCGGCGGAGTAGATGCCGAAGGTGACGGCGTTGCGGGAGGCGCGGGATTTACCTTCTTTGGTGCGCGGCCCGGTGGAGGATTCGGCGTTACGGGGGTTGGCGGCGATTTGAGCTTCAGTTGCCATGGTTCGTCCTTTTCGATTTGGATGAAGGGTTCTATCTCTGCCAGGAGCGTAACTGATGCTGTCGAGGGTTGTGGCGTAGAGAGGGCTGTAAGTCATTGCAAGGATTGGGTGAGATTTCCTTAGAAAATTTGTTATCGGCTGGAAGCCGATGGCCGGATTTCCGTTGAATGCTGGTGCACAGGCTATCGCTTGACGCCCTTTAGCTCGCGGGGTAGCGTTGAGTCATGGAAGTGACCCTGCATATCCCGGACGAAATCGCTACCCACCTGGCCCTAGCTGGTAGCGACCTGTCACGCCGGGCTTTGGAATCCTTCGCCCTCGAAGAATTGAGGGCAGGACGGATCACGGAGCCTGAACTCTGCCGCATGCTGGGGTTGGAACGTTTACAGATGGATGGCTTCCTGAAAGCTCATAACGTATATGAGGACTATACCCTCGAAGACTTCGAGAAGGAGCGGCAAGCTTTAAAAGAACTGGGGCTCTAATACGTGCGGCTGGTGATCGCCGACACCGGCCCGATCAATTACCTGATTTTGATCGGCCATATTGAACTTCTTCCCTGCATGTTTGAGAGGGTGGTTCTTCCCGGCGCGGTGCAAACCGAACTCTCCGACCCGGTCGCACCTTCGCCGGTTCGGCGCTGGATCGCCACCCCTCCCACCTGGCTTGATGAGGTCATCGGAACGGAGGGCCTTGAATCCGTCGACGCGGGACTTCACAAAGGAGAAGCCGCCGCAATCGCCCTGGCGGCATACCTCCGCGCCGATCTGTTGCTGATTGATGAGCGCAGAGGCGTCCGCGCGGCGGAACGGCAGCGGTCCTGATCCGATATCGAGCTCTTGTCGGCAGGATCGAACGCGATCGGAACGCTGATGAAATGGAAACCGCCCGCTAAGTCGTCCGTTTCATAAGTTCGCTAACGTATTCAAATCCCCTGTCGAGCTGCGCTCGACCGTACAGGCTGAAGCCCGGCTGAAGCCGGTACCCACCTGGGCATGCGCCAGATACGCGAGCGCATTTGCGAAATCATGTACCAAGTGAAAGCCCTCAACGCAGTTCGACCAACGCTTCGCCCGTTTCGAAGGTCTTCGAAACCAGAATCCAGTCCCTCTCGAAGGTCACCTCGAGAGAAGCGCCGCATGGTCGGTCTGCCGCGCAGCTTTTCCGTCACGGAACTGAAGCCCGGCTCGAAACTCGGCCCGTTCGAAATCGTCGCGCTCTTCGGGGCGGTGCGACGGGCGTCGAGATGAGTCTCGACGCGGCACGCACGAGTGCGTGCGCCACGTTAAAGTTAGCGCCTACGGAGGCATTGCCTTACCTGAAGACGCCTGTGTGGCCGAGCGAATATCTGCCTGGCTGGGGGTAAACGCACAGGCCATGCGGACCCTTGCCCACTTTGATCCGGGCGAGCAAATGGCCGTCGGTGGTATCGAACGCGTAGACTTCCGCGTTGTATCGGCCCGAGAGCCAGAGGACTTTTCCATCGGCCGAAACTCCGCCCATGTCCGGGCTGCCGCCGTGCGGGATCTCCCACTTTGAAATGATCTTCCGGGTGGCGAGGTCGACAACGGAGATGCTGCCTTCGCCGCGGTTCGACACATAGAGAACCTTCGAGTCACGGCTGACATAAAGTCCGTGAGTGCCCTTGCCGGTGGGCATGAAGCCGATGCGGGTGAACGAATCCGGCTCAATGAGATAGATGCCGTTCGCCATCATATCCGCGATGTAGAAAACTTTGCCGTCGGGCGAAGTCTTGACGTCCTGCGGCATGCCGCCTTTCTCAAGCGAGAGCGTGCCGACCAGCTTCCGGTTCGCGACGTCGACCTTGATCAGCTTGGCATCGAACTCGCAGCTGGCGATCAGGAAGCGCCCGTCCGCCGTGTAATCCATGTGGTCGACTCCTTTACAGGGCACCTTGAGGGATTCGACCAGTTTCATCGTTTCGGGATCGCGAAAATCCAGACGCTCCTTCGCCTCGGCGACCACGATGGCAAATTTCCCGTCCGGCGTGTAATACATGTTGTAAGGATCCTCGACCGGCACGGTTTCGCCTTTTTTTCCTGTCACCGGATCGATGGCGGTCAGGCTGTCCCCGAGATCGTTCAACACCCAGAGGCGCTTGAGGTCCCACGACGGAACGACGTGCTGGGGCTGATGGCCGACGGCGAAATGTCCGATGATTTTATAGGTCGCGGGGTCTATGATGTCCACCGTGTTGCTGCCGCTGTTAGGCACGTAGACTCTCGAGGGGAAATCGCGCACAACGGGGCTGAGATTTCCGGCGTGATCGGCGGCATAGATATCGGAAGGGTCCTGGACGGGGGGCATGCCTGGAAGGGCCGGCGATGCAGCCTGGCTCTGAGATTGCGCCGGTGCCGTCTTCGCTTCCGAATCCGGCTTCTGGCTGGCGCAGCCTGCGGTTACGGTGAGGAAGCAGGCGAGGGTCGCGATATAAAGATGGGGTCGATTCATTTTGCGTCTAGTACCAGTTTCGCGCGTGCCGCATCGCGGCGAGGGCGGCCTGCATCGAAGATAATCAAGGAGTCTTATGAAAACGACCTACACAATCGATCCGGCGCACTCCAGCGCGCAATTCACGATCCGCCACATGATGATCAGCAACGTGCGCGGAGGCTTCAGCGGTATCAAGGGCACGGTAGAGTACGACCCTGCCGATCCGAGCGCGGCCTCGATCGATGTCGTTATCGATGCGAGCACGATCAGAACCCTCGACGATCAGCGTGACGCGCACCTGAAGAGCGCGGACTTTCTGGATGTGGAGAAATACCCCACGATCACGTTCAAGAGCACGAAGGTCACGCCCGCGGGCGATGGCGAGCTGAACGCGACCGGCGATTTGACGATTCACGGCGTTACAAAGCCGGTGGTCCTGAAGGTTGAAGGGCCGACGACCGAAGGGAAAGACCCTTGGGGGAATGTACGGATGGGCGCGTCGGGAACCACGAAAATCAAGCGCAGCGATTTTGGCTTGACGTGGAATGCGGCGCTCGAGACGGGCGGAATTCTGGTCGGTGACGATTTGAAGATTGAATTGGAAGTCCAGATGATCAAAGCCGCGGCGGCAGCGGCTTAGAATAAAAAACGCGAATGGTGCTTACGCGGCGGCAATGGATTGCGATTCTTCCTTTCGCACGTGCCGCAGCTGGTCCGCGGTCCCTCGGCGTTCAGCTTTACAGCGTGCGCAGATTGCTGAGGGCGAACCCGGACGGAGTGCTCAAAGCGATAGCCGGTATCGGATACAAAGACGTAGAAGGCTACAGCCGGCCGGATACGATTGCGCTGGTGCCTCGGATCAAAGAAGCGGGCCTCGCGGTAAGGTCGTGTCAAACCGAGACGCCGCTGATCACCGCCGACTGGGAATCGTATCCGGAGTTCAAACCGATTTCGCTCACTGCGGCGATCGACAGCCTGAGCGGTGCCGGGATCGAGTTTTTCAAGATGGGCTATATCTCGCCCGGAGCTCGGGGCGATGGTGACGATTTTTATCGCCGGACCGCGGATCGGATGAACGCGGCAGCCGAGTTGTGCCGGAAGTCGGGTCTGAAGTTCGCATGGCAGAATCACGCGTTTGAGTTCGATGGCCGACCGGGTCAACGGCCGATCGACATCTTCCGGCAGCGTCTGGATCCGAAACTGGTGCGGCTGGAACTCGATCTGTTCTGGGCCAGTGTGGCGGGGTACGATCCTCTTCAATTCTTAAAAGATTGGAAGGGCCGCGTATCGCTGGTGCACCTGAACGATAAAGCGAAGGATACGCCACGACAGTTCTCCGAAAGCATCGGACAGGGGGCCTGGACGGATCCGGGCAGTGGCGTGCTCGATTTTCCGGCAATCATGAAGGCTGCGCAGGTGGCGGGGGTCCAGTACTATTTCGCCGGGCTGGATGAGACGGAAGGCGATCCGGTGGAGAGCCTGCGAAAAAGCTTTGCGTATTTGCGGATGTTTGTTTAACAGGGTGCTGCAAAGGGCTCGACAAGGCTTGAAATGCCCACAGGCTGAAGCCTGTGCCACCTCTTGCTTATTCCTTGAAGCGCAGATCGGCCCCATCGCCGGGCAGGAGCATGTAAGGCACTCCCCATGTGCCTGACTCGTGTTTGAGCCGAAGTCCCCACGCTCCGCCGAACACCAGATAGCAGGACCCGTCGCCGGAGTCGTCGACAATGCAAGCCATGGCCGGGCAGAGCAACTCCCCTTCTTCGAGGCCGGTGATCTCACACCAAACCGGAGCTCTGCCGCGTTCGGACCGCACATGAGTGATCTCCCGGGGAGGGGTACGGGGTTGAAACACTTGCCCATCCCAGGCCGTGCAATTCGGATTTTCCTCGATCTGAATCAATACAGCCGATGTCATGCGCCCAGTATAGGAAAGATCGTGTCGTAAAAGCGCAGGAAATAGCGGTCCGTCATGCCGGCGATGAAATTGCAAACCGTCCACGGGAGAGAGGAGTCGCCGGATTCGACACTGCCGGGGATTTTCTCCGGATGGTCGAGAAGATATTCAAATAGCTGCTCGAGTTTCACGATCGAAGCCCGCCGCTCGACTTCGAGAGCTTCGGAAGAATAGACGTTGCGGAGCAGGAATCGCTTGAGCTGCAGGCTGGTCTCCCGCGCTCCCGGGGTAAATTGGACCAGCCGGGCCGGATGCCGGCGGACTGCATCGATACTCGCGATGTCCGCCGCCTTTACCGCGGTAACGGTGCCTTCGATCAATCCGGAAACCAGATCGTCAATCAAATGCCGCACGGATTCCTGGAACTGTTCGCGTTCAGTCGCCCCGGGAAACTGCGTTTCAATGGTGTCGAGAAGATCGGCGTATGCCGGAACCGCTTCGGCGATCCGGGCAGGCGTGAGCAGGCCCGCCTCATAGGCGTCGTCAAGGTCCGCTGCGTTGTACGCCGCTTCATCCGCCAGGTCGATCAGCTGCGCTTCGAGCGGAGGCCGCAGGCCCGGCAGATACTCGTCGAGCTCCGGGAACTCGCCGGGCGCAAAATCGCGCGAGTGCTTGACGATTCCTTCACGGACTTCGAAGGTCAGATTCAATCCCAGGAACCGCGGATAGCGCCGTTCGAGCGACTCCACGATTCGCAAGGCCTGGATATTGTGATCGAAGCGTTCACCGGCCTTCCGCATCTGCCGGTCGAGCGCCTCTTCACCCGCGTGCGCGAACGGCGGGTGCCCCACGTCATGCACCAGCGCAAGCGCTTCGGTCAGATCCTCATTCAACCCCAGCACGTTGGCGGCGGTGCGGGCGATCTGTGACACCTCCAGCGTATGGGTAAGCCGGTTGCGGAAATGATCAGAAATGCCCGGCGGAAATACCTGCGTCTTGTTCTCCAGGCGCCGGAATGCGCGGGTGTGAATGATACGATCCCGATCGCGCTGGAATGCGTTGCGGTAGGGATGCTCGGGCTCCGGATAACGCCGTCCGCGGGACAACTCGACGGGGAACCGCAGATGCGCCAGCATTGGGTCTGATTCCGCAAAAGCCCCGGGGCTACTTCTGCGGCAGGTCGTTCAGCGCGGCGAGCGCGATCGGGCGGAGGTTTGTCTGGTCCTTATCGGTCATGATCTCATTGAGCATCTTGCGCGCTTCGTCCGGCCGCGTGGGCCCGATCACTTTGGCGTAAGCGATAGTGGCTTCTGTCTTCGACACCAGATCGGTGGGGTGATCCATCAGATCCTTCAGCAGGGTCTCGGCTTCACTGCCCCGATTGTCGCCGGCATCGATCTCCGCGAGCGCGAGCTTCGCCAGAGATGCGTAGTTGGCGCTGGCATGATAGGCGACGTCCTCATACTTCTTCCGGGCGTCGTCCGTTTTGCCGGCATCGAAAGTCCTGCCCGCGAGATAGTACTCGGCGACATAGCCTTCTTCCGAACCGCTGTAATCGGAAACGACTTTGTTCAGTGTCTTCGTGACGGCGTCGTTTTTCGCAGCCTCGGTGGGAAAGCTCGGGCCGCCCGTGGGAGCGGCTGCCCCGACCGGGGCATTCGCGAGCGCAAGCGCTTCGCCCAGAACCTGCTGCCGAACCGCGTGTTGGGAGCTGCGGAAATAGAAAACGCCGCCGGCGATCAGGATAACCGCCAGCGCGATGCCGCCATAAAGAATGCTCTGTTGGCGATGAGCCGCAAAGAAATCAACAGTGTGTTCGACTTCGACGGCGAACTTATCCTGCTTTAATAATGCTTTGCGCGTGAGATGACTTGCCACGAAAACCTCTGGTTGGAATTAACATTTAAATGCTATCATGATCGCCAATTCAGCCCCTGGAAACGGGTGCGCGGCACAAGAGTGGCACCGCCGAAACAGAACCGGCGGCGAAGACCGCCGGCGTTACCCGCCTGAACCCGTGTGGAAGCGTGTGGAAGCGCTGCATTCGGGCGAGGTCTCTGATATACTTCGTCCGTTCATGAGCCCTTGCAGCAGCTCCGGCCTCAGGCGGGAGAGCGCATTGCGCGATGTTAACTGAAGAAGGAGCCTTGCATGTCACGTAGCATTTTGGCAGTAAAAAGCCTGATCCCTTTGACGATCGCCTGCGGCGCTTTCACGCTCGGGTGTATCGCTCTCGCGCAGCAACCAGCCGAGCCCGCTGCGAAAGGTAAGGCGGAGAAAGCAAAGAAACGAGTACCGCCGCTTTTCTTCCGCGAGGACTGGCAGGAAACGAAGGGCGTTCCCGTGGAACATCCCGTTACTCAGGCCGCTGTCGCCACTCCAACTCTGGATATCAAGCTGTATGGGCCATCCGGAAAAGACATCGTGGAAAACGGACTTCCCGGGAATGCCGACAATCCACCGCATCTGTGGACCGGACTTTGCACGTCCACCTGCGCCGCCACGCTCAGGGACAGGAACAACTATGTGGATTTGACCGGTCTCGCCAAGATTCGCTGGCTGATCCATACATCCGGTTTCCACGAGGTACGCCCGCTCCTCAAACTGGGGGACGGCACCTGGGTGGTGGGAGATCACGGCGATTCGACGACGCAGGATTACCACGCCGTCGAAATCACGCTCGCGGATTTGCGCTGGCTGAAGATGGATATCGAGAAGGTCGTCACGCGGGGTGATTTGCTTGACCATGTGGACCTCAGCAAGGTGGACGAGGTCGGCTTTACGGATCTCATGCCCGGCAGCGGTCATGGCGATGGCGGATACTCCGGCGTCGGCTGGATCGAAGTCTACGGCAAACCCGTGAAGCGCGACGGCGGCCAGTAGCAGAAGAGCGTTGGTGATGGCAGGACGGTGTCCTGCCATCAAGACTGGCGACGGTGAGCGGTACCGCCGCTCAGTTTAACGGGGTGGTCGGCGCGGGTTCCAGCCCGTCGAGAACTGCCTGGCAAACGTATTCCTGCAATTCCCAGCCCGGCGCAAGAGTAAAGACCCGGTTGAACGTATACGGTTTGGTCAAGGCCTTTTCGTCCTCGATCGTGATCTGAACATTCAGGTGACCCAGATCAGGCCGCGTATAGCGCTCGGTCAGGTGCATCGCCTGGCTATGCGGCTTGCCGGTGGAATCGAGCCAAGTCTTGTCGTCGAAGCCGATGGTGTCGACCAGCAGCGCATCGCCATCCCACTTGCCGACCGAGATCCCTGAACGGGTCTCCGGTTCCACTTCGAGGGCAGCCTTTTGGGTTCGTCCGTCCAGGAAAAACCGCCGGTAACTGTGAACGTTCCCTTCGGAAAGCCACACAATCATTTTTGGCCCCTGCACGATCTTGTAGGGCAGGTCCGTCACGCGGACCGCGCCATCGGGCAGGCAGAACGACTCCGGGTCACCTTTACCCTTTGCAGCCTTCCGGTCATCGTAGACCTTCTTTGCCCATGGCTGATACGCAGGGTCCGATGGCAGCGTCGTTTTACCCGACACCACCCAAACCCCCGAAAAATCGGGTGTCCCCTCGGGAGTCCGGGGCGCCGCGCCGGAAGGAGGAGCGGGAGGCTTCCTCGCCGGCACGGGCGGAACGCCGTTCGGATATCCCTTACTCTGCTGGGCGCCCGCGGGGACCGCGCCCAGTAAGAATCCAACTGCTACGATCGATGCGAAAACAGAATTCACCTGGCGACCTTTCACTTTTTCAAGTCTCCTCTGCTAAGCGGGCTCGCTAGTGAGCTTTGTCCAGGTGTCCCGGGTCCTGGTTGTTTTCATTGCAGACGTACTCAGTCATTTCCATCCCGGTCTCCAGAGTCGCGACTCTGTGCATGATCCATGGCTTGGTGAAAGTGCCGGGGTCGTCAATCACCACGTCTATCGCCAGATTGCCGTAGTCCGGCCTGCGAAACTTCTCCGTCAGGTGCATTTGTTTCGTATGCGGGTGGCCTCGCCCGTCGACCCAGGAGATGTCGTTAAAACCGGTCGTGTCCACGACCAGCGTGTCTCCCTCCCAGTGCGCGCGCGAGTCGCCATAAAACGTGGGCTTCAAATTCTTCGGATGATCGCTGCCATCCACGAAAAACTGCCGGTACATATGGGTATTACCCTCGAAAAGAACCAACACCAGCTTCGGGGTGGAAAACAGCGACATGTGATAAGGAGGAATCCGCGGTGGAGTTCCGGGAAGGCAGCGCGCCTCGAAATCGTCCGCGTACGAAGTCGCGGCGCGGTCCGCTGTCACCTTCGCAGCCCAAGGCAGCATCGGAGGGACTTCAGCAGCGGATCCCGGCCCGGCGGCGGCGACCAGTCCCTTCTCCGTCACGATCTGTTGACCGTTCCAGACACCGCTAAAATCCGGTTTCCCGTCACTGAGGCGTGGCGTGGGGCCAGCGGGACCGCGTTGTGGCGGTTTCCCCGGGACCCTTTCCGGAGGGGTTGCGTCCTCCTGCGGGGCGGCGATAGCCACCATACTCAGGGACAACACCGTCGCCGCCATTGCGGCGGATAAGAAAAACCACTTCTTCACGTCGGATCTCCTGCTCAATATCGCTTCCGTTTGCAAACAACACCGCGCCCGCCCGGACAACCGGGTCGCGACCACTTGAATTCACGTACTGCCTTCCAACTACTGTTCGGCGCCGGGGGCTGCCGAACCTGCAAATACCTTCCGGCCATCGGGCAGCGAAACTTTAACGGCGCTCGCAGTGTACGAATTGTCCTTGGCTCGGAGGCCTTCGACTGTGACCTGATCTCCCTCTTTGAGAGAGTCCTTTCTCCATCCCCGCTTCAACAGAGACGGAATGGCGCCGAGTTCAAAGTTCCAGTTGTTGACCTGTCCGTCTGCCCCTTTCGCATCGACATAGAAACGAGCGTGGGGGTTCATCCACTCCACCTTTGTTACCGTGCCGGTGATCGTGACCGGCTTGTTCGCGTCGTACTCCGCCGCGAAGGAATGGTGTGCCATCACGGGAATCGCTCCACCGAGCAGACACAGCCCCGCGATCAAAACGCCTGCGTATATTCTCATCGAAATAGCTCCAATCGATTTAGCCCGGAACACATTGCACCCACAGCACGCAAACTTGCTGGCAAAGAAACGCCGGTTATCGGCATGCCGCCGGACGCACAACATGACCGACGCTGATTATCTTACTGCAAATGTGAGCTTTCGACAAATGACCCAAAATGATCAGGTACAGCAAGTAACAGGTTCCCCTTCTCGCTTCAAACGCGGATAATGGCGCGCCACTATCAGCCACGCCTGGTTTTCGTGTACAATTCCTACCGAACCGGAAAGATTGGCCGCCAACCCGCCGGCGGATCAAGTTCGAGGGAACGCATGACTCAAAGAGTGTTCAGATTGTTCGGAACTTTTGCCGCAACGCTGCTTCTGTCGGGGATTTTGCCCCTGCAGGCGCAGACAGGAGCGAAGAATGGGGAGTGGCCAACCTACGGAGGCGACCTCGGGAATACGAAATACTCGCCGCTCGACCAGATTAATGCGTCCAACTTCAACACGCTGAAACTGGCCTGGCGTTTTCATACAGAGAACCTGGGCCCCCGACCGGAATTCAACATGGAGGATACGCCGCTGATGGTGAAGGGCGTTGTCTATACGACGGCCGGATCGCGGCGCGACGTCGTGGCCCTCGATGCAGGCACCGGTGAACTGCTCTGGGTGCATAGCGAAAAGGAAGGCCCGCGTGGCGCGGCCGCACCCCGCCAGCTCTCGGGCCGCGGGCTTGCGTACTGGACAGACGGCAGGGACGAACGGATTATCTACGTCACGCCCGGCTACCGCCTGATCTCGCTGGACGCGAAGACCGGCGTACCCGTCCCCACTTTCGGCACGGCTGGGATGATCGACCTGAAGCTCGATGACGATCAGCAAATCGACCTCGTGACAGGCGAAGTGGGGCTGCACGCTACGCCGCTGGTCGCGGGCAATACCGTGATCGTCGGCGCCGCGCATCTCGCGGGCGGCGAACCGAAGAGCAAGAGCAACGTCAAGGGCTACGTCCGCGGCTTCGATGTGAAGACGGGGAAGCGCCTCTGGATCTTCCACACCATCCCCAAACCTGGCGAGTTCGGCTACACCACATGGGAAAAGGATTCGGCCGAGTACACGGGCAACACCGGCGTCTGGGCACAGATCAGCGTCGACGAAGATCTCGGCATGGCTTACCTGCCGGTGGAGCTTCCGACCGGCGATTACTATGGCGGCCATCGCCCGGGCAACGGACTGTTCGGCGAGAGTATCGTGGCCGTGGATCTGAAGACCGGCCAGCGCAAGTGGCACTACCAACTGGTGCATCACGGCATCTGGGACATGGACATCCCCTGCGCGCCCATGCTCGTCGATATCACGGTGAACGGCCGGCCTGTTAAGGCGCTGGCGCAGCCGACCAAGCAATCGATCCTTTATGTCTTCAACCGGGTGACCGGTGAGCCCATCTGGCCGATCGTCGAGACGCCAGTGCCAAAAGGCGACGTGCCGGGCGAGTGGTATTCACCTACGCAGCCGATTCCGACCAAGCCGCCGGCTTATGGGCGCAACGGTTTTTCGGTGGACGACCTGATCGATTTCACGCCGGAGTTGAAGGCGCAGGGATTGGCGCTGATTTCGAAATACAAGATCGGACCACTTTTTACACCTCCGGTTGTGAGCAAGGCCGGCGGGCCGCTGGGCACTTTGGATATCGGCTGCTGCCAGGGCGGCACCAACTGGCCGGGCGGGTCGTACGATCCGCAGACGCACCTTCTTTATGTATACGGCAAAACGGAAATGACCAGCCTCGGGCTGATCCCGCCGAGGGCCGGAAAATCGGATATGAATTTCATTCGGGGAACGGACACTTTCGATATCCCGCAGCCACCGGCGGGTGAAGGCGGCGGGGGCGCTGGTCTTACTGTGCAGGGACTGCCGCTGTTCAAGCCGCCTTATGGGGCCATCACCGCGATCAATATGGATAAGGGCGAGATTGTCTGGCAGGTCCCCCATGGCGAGACTCCCGATAATGTTCGCAACAATCCGGCTCTCAAAGGTATCAATATTCCGCGCACCGGACGCGCGGGGAATCTGGGCCTGGTAACCACCTCAACGCTGGTCATTGGCGGTGAGGCTGGATTTGTGACCAATCCGCAGGGCCAGCGAGGGGCATATCTTCGCGCCTACGATAAAGCCACGGGCAAAGATGCCGGCGCGGTGTTCATGCCCGCGGGCGAGACGGGTTCACCGATGACTTACATGCTGAACGGCAAGCAGTACATCGTGATTGCGGTGGGCGGCGCCGGATTCCCGGCGGAACTGCTGGCGTACAGACTGCCGGATTGACGGGCCTATCGTTACCGCTTGTTGACACACGCGGCTCTGAAAATGCAATCGAGGCCTGGTTCACTTCGTTTCAGCAGGCGTCGACGTCGCCGGTCCCATCCCGAAAATCTCGATGGTGAGACCTTCGTCCCCGGAACCGTCGAAGTGCGGCTGTTTGGCGATATCTCTGACAAAGCCGCCCGCCCGTATCGCTATGGTCTTTTGAGGCTCGAATTTTGTCCCCGTACCGATCCACATCGTTCCCTCCAGAACTGTGATGTACCGGTCGTACTCATGGAAGTGCGGATGGCTCCAATTATTGGGGGGCCGCTTGAGAAGTTGAACGTAAAGGCCCGGTTTTGAAGGATCGCCGAACAGATTAGCCGATTGCGTGCCGCTCGCGGATGGTTTTGACCACGGAATCTGATCGGGCAGTTTGAAATCTCTCACCGCACGGTCAAACGTAACCACCTCCGCTGCCGAGGCGGCAGTCATCCCCGGCTTGCTCGTCCGGGACGGCTGACCGGACATCAACGCAAGAATCGCAAAGCCAGCGGTCAGGACTAACGGGCGCAAGACAAAACTGATGGGTTTCGGCATCAACATAGGATCTTATTTTTATCGCACTTTTGCATGGAAAACCAGCGTGCCCGCGTTCCCAACAGTCTTCAGATGAAGCAGCCGATCGTATCCCCGAAGCCTTGTTCCACCCTGCCGTCCGGCCAAACTACGATGGGAACCAGGTCGCCATATCTACGCGCTTCATTGAGCACCTCCTGGCTGAGTTCCACGTGCCGTTCCTCGTAAACGACGTGTTCAGCGTCCCATTTCCGAAGGAGCTTCACGCAGGCGTCACATCCGCGGATGGTGTAGACAATGGGAGCCGCCCGGGGAGCCGCCGGGCGAGTTTCATCCGGCATTGGGAATCTTCAGCGCAGTAGACAAAAGCTCGCGGATCTCCTTGATCGCGTCCTTCCGCCACTG
>JBEKTF010000072.1:0-38895 GCA_049516355.1 Bryobacteraceae bacterium
GTACCGGGTGGCGGGGTCGTCGCTGAAGAGTCTGATCGGGCATCCGCAAGGGGCTTGCGGAGCGGCGGCAGTGGCGGCGACGTTGCTGGCGATGCGAGATGGCGTGGCGCCGCCCACGATTAACCTCGAGGATACGGATCCGGAATGCGACCTCGATTACATACCGAACGAGGCGAGGCGGATCGACTGCGAGTACGCGCTGGCCAACTGCATTGCGTTCGGCAGTAAGAATTCAGCGCTGGTGCTGCGGAAAATCTGAGAGCCGAAGGTTTCGGTCTACTGTTTCACGAACTTGTGCAGGCCCATGGAACTCACGCCCGCCGCATAGACGGTATCGCCTTTGGCATCGGCGCTCACGCCTTCGGCGAGTGCGATTTTCGGGTCGGTTGAGGTGTCCGGGATGAACACCTTGACAGAGCCGTCCTTCGCGCTGCCGATCCGGATGCCGCGCTTGACGCCAGGATTGGTTTTTTCATCTGACTGCGAGTCGACCGAATAGAGTGTGTCGTTCTTCGAAATGAAGATACCGCTGGGGCGGCCGAACTGCTTCCATTGATCGATGAAGTTGCCATCCTGATCGAAGATCTGAATCCGGCTGTTTCCGCGGTCTGCGATGAAGAGGCGACCCTTCGAATCCATCGCCATGCTATGCAGAGTGTCGAACTCTCCAGGGCCCGAACCTTTCTTGCCCCACTCCTTGATGAATTTTCCGTCTTTGGAGAACTTCACGACGCGGGCGTTCGTGCCTTCGCCATGGCCGTCGGCGACGAAGATGTCACCATTGGGCGCAACCACTACGCTTGAGGGGCCGTTGAATGTGTCCGGCCCGGCGCCCGCGACGCCGGCCTTGCCGAGAGTCATCAGGATTTTTCCATCGGGGCTGAACTTGAAAACCTGCATCCCTTTCCCGTCTTTTTTCTCTGCATCGGTAACCCAGATGTTGCCGTCGCGATCGATTGACAACCCGTGCGCCTGGGCGAACATTCCGTTGGCGAAGCCTTTCAAGTACTTGCCGGACGCATCGAACTCAAGGATGGCGGGATCGCTACGGTGGAATACCCAGAGGTTGCCGTGGGCGTCGGGCTGGACTCCAATCACCTGTCCCCACTGAACGCCCGCAGGAAGCTGCGCCCAGTTCTCGACCGGGTGATAAGGATTGGGCAGGTTATTGGTGGCGGCGACATTAACGGCGGCGACGGCGGCGTAAACTCCACCGATGAGCGTGACGGCTCCGATCAGCAAACGCGACATGGCAAATTCTCCTTCAAACGAAAGCTTTGTCATTATATCGGTTTGGAAACGCGACTTGGAGACGCGTCTCCGTCACTGCGGCGGAGTTTTCTCAAGCTGGTCCTTCGTCCATACCCGGTCGGGATCGAGTTCGAGCGATTTCGCCAGTGCTTCGCGCGCCCGCGCGTTCTGATGTTCTTTCTTCAGCGCGATCCCCGTCCACAGCCAGGCGTCCGCAGATTTCGGGTCGAGCGCGATCGCCTGTTTGAAATCCCGGATCGCGTTCTCCGGCCCGCCGCCGAAATTCGCCGGCAGATAGTAATACCCGACGCCGTGGGCCACGAAAGCCCGGGGCGACTTCGGGTCCATTTCGACGGCTTTGTCAAGCGCCTCTTTCGCCCGTTTTCCATAGACGAGTGCGCCCATAATCGGATTCGCCGGGATGACCTGACCGCATAAAGTGCCCAACACGCGGTAGTAATCGGCGTTCTTCCCATTGAGCTCGATCGCTTTATCCGCATCCGCGACGCCCGCTTCGGCAGCCCGCTGGGCGCCGGCCTTGTCGCGTACTTCCATGGCCACCTCGGCTACATAAGAATACGCGATCGCCGCCCGATACCATCCATTCGGATCGTTGGGGGTTTTTTCGGCCGCCGCCTGCAAGGCGGCCGCACGGGCGTCAAGCCCGGCGCGGTCCTGGCGGTCGCGCAGATGGTCCAGATCGTCTGCTCCGAGGCAGAGCGACGCAGTCAGCAGGACGGTCGCTAATACGACAGAAAGAATGCGCATAATCCTCAATTACAACTCCGCCACGCGCCTTTGCACAAATAAAAAATACGCCCCCAGGCTGATCAGAACAAGCCCGTTCACCGATAAGACGTGGGGAGCCGTGAAAATCGGTACAAGCCATCCCGTCGTAACGCTGCCAAAGGGCATTCCGCCGCGGAAAGCGACGTTATAAACGCTCATCACCCGCCCGCGCATGTCGTTGGGCGTAATCAATTGCACAAGTGAGGCGATCATGGCGAACGCGCACATCAGCACGGCGCCTGAAATGAACAGCAGCATGCAGCTCGCCGCCACCGATTTCGAAAGGGAAAAACCCGTAATTCCGGCCCCAAGCGCCATCAGCATCGTCAGCGCCACCCGGCCTTTGTTATGAATATTGCCCAGCGCCGCAACCGTCAGAGCTCCCGTGATGGAACCGAGGCCCGAAGTCACAAGAAACAGCGTATACGTCAATTCGTTTCCATGGAACACGTTTCTCGCGAACACCGGCAGAAAGGTAATCATCGGGATCGCCAGCGCGGTCATGCAGAATGCAATCAGGATCAGCGTCTCCATCGCGCCTTGTTTGCGGATAAAGCCAATCCCCTGCTTCATGCCCGTCAGAATCGATTCCCCCGTGTGCGGCGGTTTGAAATTGATGTGCAGCCGCATCAGAGAGATCATCACCGCGACGAACGACAACGAATTCAGACCGAAGCACCACGCCGATCCCACATATTTCAGTGCCAGACCGCCCAGCACCGGTCCGATGACGCGCGCGAGATTGAACTGAATCGAATTCAGCGCGATGGCGTTAGGAAGGTCCTCCTTTTCGACCAGACTCGGAACCAGCGCCGAATACGCCGGACCGCCAAACGCCTGTGCGGTGCCCACCACGAAGGAGGAGAGAAGGATATGCCAGATCTGGATCCTTTGAGTCGCTATCAGGGTGGCCAGAGTCAACGCGCTGGTCATCTGGATGATTTGCGAAATCATCAGCAGTTTGCGGCGATCCATGCGGTCCGCAATAACGCCGCCAACCAGCGAGAAGAGAAAGATCGGAATGTCGCCCAGGAACGCGTCAAGGCCCAGCAGAAACGGCGAATTCGTTATCTCGAGAACGAGCCAGTTCTGCGCGATCTCCTGCATCCACGTCCCGATGCTCGACGTGCAGGCCCCAAACCAGAGGAGCCGGAAATCGTGATACTGAAAGGCCTTGAAAGTGCGGCGCAGCACTGGTTACGATCGCTACGGGAGCGGCGTCTCGCGCTTGATCAGGTGGACGAGATTCCCGTCGCCATCGTGGAAGAACACCAGGCGATTGGTGCCCAGCGCGAACGGTTCATTGAGGAAGTTCACGTTGAGGTTCTTGAGATGTTTGTGAGCCTCATCGAAGTCGTCGACCGCGATTGCGAGATGGCGGATGCCGGGGTTCTTGTTGTTCGCCATGGTTTGCGGCGGCCGCGATCCTTCGCTCGGAATGATCTCGAGAACCGAGCCGTTCGGCGCTTTCACGAAATAATTTCCGGAATAAGAATAGTTGATGTAAAACCCGAGATGGTCAACGTACCAATGAGCGAGTCTTTCGGGATTCGGCGAAGCGATCGCCGTGTGCTCCAGGCCCTGAAACATAAGCAACGATTGTATCGTGTGCGGGGCTGTTACGCCTTCCGGACCTGGACGGCCGTGCCGTAGCACAGCACCTCCGTAACGCCCTGCATGATTTCAGTCGCATCGTACCGCACTCCGATGATGGCGTCCGCGCCCTGTTCCGTGGCATGTTGCAGCATCCGCTCGAATGCATCTTCGCGCGCCTTCTCGCACATTTCCGTATACAGAGTGATATCGCCGCCAACCAGCGTTTGAAGGCTCGCCCCCAGCGTCCCGAGAACCGAGCGCGACCGGACCACGATCCCCCGCACGAGCCCCAAACTCTGGCTGATGCGGAAGCCGGGAATTTCAAATGCAGTCGTCGTCATTTCATGCGGAATCATATTCGCCATCTCTTGTCAAACACCTCTGTAAGCTTCGTCGAGTAGCTCAACTACGTGCACCACTCGCTCGCCACTGCCCCACCTGCGCACCCCGGCCTCCAGTTGCAGCATGCAGCCCGGATTGGCGGTGGCGATGATTTCCGCCTGGGCCAGCTTCACGTTCCCCATCTTCTTCTCGAGGATGGCCATCGAAAGATCCGTGTGCAATACGTTATAGATCCCCGCGCTCCCGCAACAGATATCGGACAACGGCATCTCGCGGAATTTCAGCCCCGGAATCGCGCGCAGAAGCTGCCTCGGCGCGTTTCGGACCTTCTGGCCATGTGCAAGATGGCAGGAATCCTGATAAGTGACGGTCGCCTCCAAGGGCGTCATATCCCGGTTCAGTTCGATACTCGCCAGGAACTCGGTTATGTCCTTCATTAGCGACTTGAATTTCCTGGCCCGGTCGAGATAGGCCGGCTCGTGCTCGAACAACTCGTCGTATTCCTTGAGCGTCGACCCGCAGCCCGCGGCATTCGTGATAATGGCGTCGAAGCCTTCCCGATCCGAAAAAACGGCGTCGATATTCTGCCGCGCCAGCTGCCGCGCCTGGTCGCGAATCCCCGCATGGACGTGCAGTGCCCCGCAGCAGGTCTGCGCCACCGGCGTGACCACTTCGCAGCCGTTTTTCTGCAGCACCCGCACCGTTGCCTCATTCAGCCGCGCGAACGAAATATTTGCGATACAACCCGCCATCATGGCGACCCGGTATTTCCGTTTTCCTTCGGCGGGAAAAGTCAGGCCGATCTGGCGGAAGAAGAACGGAATCTGCGCGGCGGGCGTCAGCGCTTCCCTGTCGCCCAGCGGTCCCAGCAGTTTCATCAGCCCCGAAACCCGCAGCAGTTTTTGCAGTCCGCTGATCTGATACACGTAGAGCATCGCACCTGCCGCGGTCAACAGCGCGGGAGAGGGAAGCAGCTTGCGGAACACGAAATTCCGCAACACGCGCGTGGGCCACGGGCGAACTGTATTGGCTTCGATATCGGCTCGCGCCGCCTCCACGAGGCGGCCGTACTGCACGCCCGAGGGACAGGCGCTCTCGCATCCCCGGCACGCCAGGCAAAGGTCGATATGTTCCCTGTAGGAATCGCCGATCGGTTGCCCTTCGGACACCTGAACCATTTGATAGATTCGACCGCGAGGCGAATCCATCTCGACGCCCAGTTCCCGGTATGTCGGGCATGCGTTGAGGCACAGGCCGCAATGGACGCACCTGTCGAGATCGGCCTGTTGTGGCTTATCTGACTGCGATTCAGAGGTGACCGTAGAGGCGTCCACGATTCAGTAAGTTTCCCGGATCGAACATGCGTTTGACTTCCTTCATGATCGCAAAGTCGCCGCCTGGCTCCGGCCAAAGAGTAAGGTCGGGCTTCACGGATTCCGACGAGAACTCGACCACTCCCTTCCATCCGCGTTTCACAGAGACCGCCAGCCATCTCGCAGCGGCGTCCGGACGGCTGAACCATCCTCGTACCACGCCCGATGCGGCGTGCGCGTGCCCCAGGCCTTCCACGCTTCCCAACGCTTCGCCACATTCGGCAAGCGTGGTCGAAATCCGCACCACTACACCTTCCCGGAACTTCTCGAGATGACGCGGCGTTACGGCTTGCAGGGAATTCCAGAAGCGCTGTTCCTCCTCCACCGCCAGGGTTCTGACCAGACCAAATGAGGCGGCTTCGCGAATTGATCGGTCGATCACCGCTTCGTTTCCGGCGAACATGATCGCCAGCGTGAAATTTTTCAGCCCGAGTTGCGCCGAGAGGACAGGATTCAGAAGATCGACCGCGACCGGATGCAGCACGCCCCGAATC
Source organism: Bryobacteraceae bacterium (assembly GCA_049516355.1). Classification (GTDB taxonomy): domain Bacteria; phylum Acidobacteriota; class Terriglobia; order Bryobacterales; family Bryobacteraceae; genus BOG-234. The sequence goes on from JBEKTF010000072.1 coordinate 5,846, forward strand.
GCGGCGTCGCGCGCTTCCATCGCCGTTTGAAGATTTTCATGAGCAATCAGAATGGTTCTGGCAACCGCCGGCCGGGGCGTCAACTTGAAATTGATGGACGCAATCGCGGCCAGAGTTCCGAACGACCCGATCATGAGTTTCCCCATGTCGAGGCCCGCCACGTTCTTGACCACCATGCCGCCCGATTGCACCAGCTTCCCCTCGAGCGTCGCGAACTTCATTCCGATCACGAGATCGCGCGCCGTGCCGTAGAGTCTGCGCCGCGCGCCGCTGATGTTTGCTGCCACCACGCCGCCGGCTGTAGCTTCCGCGCAATACGGGCCGTCGAGCGGAATCATCTGGCCGTTGCGCGCGAGGGAGGCGTTCAGTTCGGCAAAGGGAATCCCGGCTTCCACGCTGATGGTGAGATCGCGCGGCTCATATTGCAGAACACGGCGCATTCCCGCGGTACTGATGCGGACGTCGGCAGGTTCTACCGGCCCCGCCATGAGGTGCTTCGAACCGGCGCCGAAAAGCTCAATGCTTTGCCTCGATGTATTCGCCGCGGCGAGCGCATCTCGCAATTCTTCGGATGTCGAGGGTGTCAGAACGCCGGGCAACCCTCTACTTTAGCCCACCCAACTTCAATCCAGGCAGGGAATCGGGGACGGGCCGCGTTGCCGCGGCCCGCTTCTTTCAACAACTCACTTGGGGATAGTAGACCTTTCCTTCACGAGGTCTGCTGTGCTTCCGGACGTCTGAACCTCTTTCAACATGTTGCCTTTGCTCGTGCGTTGGAACGTTAATGCGCACGTCGTGGAGCCCGGAGACCAGTCGGCAGGTCCCACCATCACCATGGCGTCGCCGCCCTTTCCCGTGATGGTGACGATGCGATCCGCGGTTTGCATAACGACATAGTCGCCCGCCGGAAGGGCCACCGTGCCCGCTGTGAATGGGAACGGCACCATAACCCGTGCCGCTCCGATTTCCGCACCCGGCGAAGGCAGGGCTGCGGCGAATAAAGCAATGGCGGAAAACGCGATAAACGTTCGAAATTCTCTTTTCATAAATGTCCTTTCAGATTTGAATTTTCGGGTGCGCATGCGCGAAACAGAGAGCTGCTCGCGTGCGTCCCGGGACACGATTCCCAACTCGGGCGTTCCCCCCTTTGATACACGACAGGGACACGTCCGGCAGGGCAATTCAAACGTGGTGTGAAGTTCCTCGGCGTGAGGAATGCGTTAAGGCAGAGAAACGGGGCTGCTATCGATCCAACGGAATTACAGCGCCTTTTACATTTCCGATTTTACCGGTATTAAGGGCGCATTTCCAATCGATAATTTGAATGGCGCGGATGACGCCGGATGGCAACGTTGTGAGCAAGCGTACTTTAGCTCCGCGTTCCGCGTGGGGGCACCGGATCACCAGCCGCTAACCGGCCTTCCGGATTGCACCCCAGCAGGCGCATGATCGCGTTGGCATCCATCGGCCTGTGCAGTTGGAATCCCTGATTTCTGTCGCATCCCATCGACCGTAAAGCGGCAAGTTGAGCCTCGGTTTCGACGCCTTCCGCGACTACTTTCAGCTGAAGACTGTGCGCCAGCGCGATGATTCCGCGCACGAGAGAATTACCTTCCAGCCGTTCGATGTCTTTGATGAAAGAGCGATCGATCTGCACGTTATCCACGGGCAAAGTCCGAAGCTGGTTGAGGGAAGAATAGCCCGTTCCGAAGTCGTCAATTGAGAAATGAATGCCCATTGCGCGCAACCCGGCTATCCGATCGACAGTGTGCTCCAGATTGGCGACCAGCACACTCTCGGTAACTTCAACTTCAAGCTTCGTGGCGGGGAAACCGGAATCGTCGAGTGCGCGGCCGATCATCGCTGTGAAGTCTTTATCGACCAGCTGCAGCGCCGACACATTGATTGCGATGCGAGCCACTTCACCGCCGGACCTGATCCAGCTCGCTCCATCGCGGCACGCGGCGCGCGCGACCCACTCCCCGATTCTGACGATCAAGCCCCTTTCCTCGGCACCGGAATGAACTCTGACGGCGCTACCCGGCCAAGCCTCGCGTTGTCCCAGCGCAAGAGAGCCTCCATGCCGGCGATTTCACCGTCAAGACCGACCAGCGGCTGATATTCGAGATGGAATTCGTCCGTTTCCAGCGCGTTCTCGAGCTGCTTTTCAATTTCGAGACGCCGCTCGAGTGAATTGCCGAATTCCGGCGAGAACATCTGGTATTGGTTGCGTCCGCTGCGCTTTGCGTGATACATCCCCAGATCGGCATTGCGCATGAGCAGGTCGGCATTCAGCCCGTTATCCGGATACATGCTCATTCCGATACTGGCGGAGATCCTGATTTCATGTCCGTTGAGAGTTACGGGGCGGCAAATTGCTTGCAGGATTCTTGCGCAAACGATTTCGACCACGTCCTCGCTGGTGGCATTGGATATGACAATGGTGAACTCATCGCCGCCAAAACGCGCCACGGTATCGCTTGGATGGACAGAAGCCCTGAGCCGTCGCGCAATCTCACAGAGAAGCTCGTCTCCCGCGGTATGCCCGAGCGTGTCGTTGATCTGCTTGAAGTGATCGAGGTCGAGCCACAATACCGCGGCCTTTTCATTTTCGCGTTCGGCCACTGCAATCGCCTGTTTCACGCGATCGAGGAACAGCAACCTGTTTGGGAGACCGGTTAACGCGTCGTGTTGCGCATGAAACGCCAGCCGCTCATGAACCTTATCGCTCTCGATCGCCAATGACGCAAGATGCGCCAGGTGCATCAGGGTTCCCGCAGGCGTTCCGCCCTTGCGGTGGTGATGCCCGAATACCACGAGCAATCCGACGATTTTCCCCTCGTCGCCTCGCAGCGGCACGAATTCGGCTTGATCTCCACGCCGAGCTGCCGCTTCCCGAATTCGATCTTCAAACCAATCGCAAGGCTGCGCCGAAATGTCATCCACATCGAGGGAGAGCGAAGAAACCACCTCGTCCAGATCGTCGGGCAAGTTGGCGTCGGCTTCGAACGACAGGAGATTCCCGTTGGCCACCCACAGCGCCGCGCCTGTTGCGTCATGGCGATTCCTTGCCAGCGTGGCGATCGCCGACAATGTCCGCGGCAGCGGTGCATGACTGCTCACCATTTCGAGAATCCAGGCCCTTTGCTTGAGAGCGTAATTTTCCGCTCGCAGGAATTCGAGTTCGTAAGACTCAGGGTGATAACCGGCTGCTTGAAAATCGGCGATCCTTGTCGACGGAGGTGCCGTTGACGGAAGTGTTTCCAGCCGGCGCTCGAGCGCCTCCAGATCCCCTTCGATGGTTGTCATGTCTTCCGGCGAAGACAATTCCACATCGTAGGCAGACACATGCAGCACATCGACAGATCAGCCGGGAGTTCCAGAAAATCTTTGACTTGACCGATCGACGTAAGGAACTCATGAGTTACCGAGTTCCGCCGGCGCATCCTCCTTGAGCGCGACGCCGGACAACTTCCGCGCCCGCGCTTCACGCATCAGGAACTGGATTTTACCTGCTGCGATCCCATAAGCCATCCCTTCGCTTCGCACATTTGAGATGCAGTTCCGCTCGGCGTCGGTCCGGCCTAAACACGGGTTCCACGTAACATACACCCCCAGGCTGTCCGGAGAAGTCAACCCCGGGCGTTCGCCGATGAGCACGACCACAAGGCGGGCGCCAAGAAGAGCCCCGATTTCATCCCCGACGGCCACGCGTCCCTGCAGCACAATGGTCAGCGGCGCGAGGCGCCATGCCTCCGCTTCCAGTCGAGGCGTTAGTTCCTCCAGCAGCGGTATGGCGTGGTGGTGGACGGCCGTGGCGGACAATCCATCGGCGATCACGATTGCCGCGTCGTAGTCGCCTCTTTGGAGCAATGGCCGCGACTCCTCGCTGAGACTCCGTCCCAGGTCGGGGCGGCGCAGATAAATGGCGCGGTTCCGTGCGTTGCTCCGCAAGAGCAGATGCGGGGCACCCAGCGACGCGGGATCGAGCTCCTGAAAAACAGCATCCCGCGCGCGGGCGTGATCCAGTTGAAAGCGGAGCAACTCCGCCGTGGGCATGCTGTGCCCCGTGCGGCCAAGCGCCACGCGAGCCGGAGTGAACGTTCTCAGGTCAAGAGCCATGGCGCGGGAAGCAGGGGAGCATGGTTCTTGAGCCAGTCTTCGAACTCCGGCGCCGGTTTCAGGCCCAGCACCGAGCGCAGGTAGAGCGCGTCGTGAAAGCTCGTGCTCTGATAATGCAGCATCACGTCGTCAGCTCCGGGGACGCCCATGATGAAGTTGCAACCAGCCACGCCGAGCATGGTGAGCAGCGCGTCCATATCGTCCTGATCGGCTTCGGCATGGTTGGTATAGCAGATGTCGCAGCCCATGGGCACGCCCAGCAGTTTGCCGCAGAAGTGGTCCTCGAGGCCGGCCCGCAGAATCTGCTTCCCGTCGTAAAGGTACTCGGGCCCGATGAAGCCGACCACGGAATTGACCAGCAGCGGTCGATAGCGCCTGGCCACGGCATAGGCCCGCGCTTCGCAGGTTTGCTGATCGACGCCATGATGGGCGTTTCCGGAAAGCGCGCTCCCCTGGCCGGTTTCAAAGTACATGACGTTTTCTCCGCGGCGCAGTTCGCGCGCCGCCTGGCAGGCTTCGTCGAGCAATGCAATGCTCACGCCGAAAGAAGTATTGGCGGCCTCGGTTCCGGCAATCGACTGGAACACAAGATCGACCGGCGCACCGCGCGCGAGGGCCTGCAATTGGGTAGTCACGTGGGACAGCACACAAATCTGGGTGGGAATCCGATAGTGCGCCCGGATCCGGTCGAGCATGAAGAGCAGTGCGACGACCGAATTCACGCTGTCGGTAGCGGGGTTGACCCCGATCACCGCGTCGCCGCTCCCGTAACCCAGACCGTCGAAGATGCTGGCTGCGATGCCCTTGAGATCGTCGGTGGGATGGTTCGGCTGCAACCGCGTGGACATCCGGCCGGGCAAGCCGATGGTGGATCGAAACCGCGTCACCACGCGGCATTTGACCCCGACCGAGACGAGATCCTGCAAGCGCATGATTTTCGAGACAGCCGCTACCATTTCGGGAATCAGACCAGGCGCCAGCGCGCATAAGCGTTCGGTGGTGGCCTGCTCGGAAAGCAGCCAGTCCCGGAATTCTCCCACTGTCAAATGGGCGACGGGAGCGAACGCCCCGGCATCGTGCGAATCGCAGATCAGCCGGGTCACTTCGTCTTCTTCGTAGGGAATGATCGGTTCGCGCAGGAAGTCCGTCAACGGCACATCCGCCAGCTTCATTTGGGCGCGGACGCGTTCTTCCGCGCTGGCTGCCGCCAGACCGGCCAACTCGTCGCCGGATCGTGCCGGAGACGCTTTCGCCAGCAATTCGCGCAGGGCCATACTGGCAATTATTACCGACTCGGTAGCGGAACTGGCGTCTGCCCCGGTGAGTCATTCCGCGCGCCGATCAACGCAAGTAAACCGCAGGGCCTTTCGGGAGTACTGGAACCGCGACGGTGCAAGACCAGTACGTCCTGTGCAGACCTGAACACGCGGCTTCGGCGAATATGAGCACTACAGCTGTATGCGGGCCATTCTCTCGATCCTCGTTTTTTCGGCGGGAGCCGTTGCCGCGGGCGATTTCGACAGCCTCGTCAAACAAGGCCGCGCGGCTTTCCTCGCCTTCGACCTCGATGCCGCGCAAATCGCTTACGCCCGGGCATGCCCGGCTGAAAAAATGGCGGCATTCCCCTTGCAGAACATCGCGCTGTGCGAGCACTTATTGGGCACAGTCGCTGAGGCTCGCGATCGCGGCGACGAAGCCCTGAGTCACTACTTGAAATCTCTGGCCGCCTTCGAAAAACTGGGGCGCCCGTATCTTGCTCACACTGTTTCCACCCTTACGAATCTTGGCGAATTGTATCGTCATCAGCGCCGCTTGACCGACGCGGAAAAGATGTTGGCCCGGGCACTCGAACTCTCCCGGACCCTGACCGGCTCGGATCCGGAATTGTATGCCATTACGCTCAGCCGGGCGGGAGCGCTCTACAGTGATCTCGACCAACCCGACCGCGCCCGCAGTATGCTGGACGAAGCTATCGCCGGATTTCGTACGTTGACCCGGCCCAACGCGCCCGAGCTCGCCTATGCCCTCAGCTCGCTCGGCATGCTCGACATCGATTCCGGCGAGTACAAATCCGGTGAGTCCAATTTCCGCGAAGCGGTGGGGCTCGCTACCGGAAGCCTTGGCGAAACGAACCCGGCGACCGCGGCCTATGCCACGAATCTCGCCCTCGCGCTTTTGATGCAGGGCCAGTACAGCCGAGCCGAAACGCTGCTGCACCGCGCTCGCTTTGTCGTCGAATCCCGCCTCGGTCCGGATAACATACTACTGGCAAAGGTCTTCGCCGAACTCACTTCGGTTGAAACGGCACTCGGCAGATTTCGCATTGCGGAGGGTTATGGCGAAAGAGCTTTGTCGATCCTGAATAGCCACGTTCCGGCCGATAGCCTGGAGATCGTTCTCGCGCAGGCACAACTTGGCGCTCTCTATTTGCGCGAACACAATATCGCCGGGGCGGAGAAGGTACTGCCCGTTGCTGTCGAGACAGAGCGCCGTCTCCTCAAGGACGAAAGGATTCTCGGAGATGGAATCCGCGATCTGGCGGCGCTGAGGGCCCAGCAGCATGCATGGAACGACGCGGAGGCGCTTTACCGCGAGGCGATCGGGTTTTACGAACGCAAGCTGGGAGCGGACCACCCCGATATCGCTCCAGTACTGCGCGCGTATGCCGGCGTGCTGAAACATCAAGGCATTCAAGGAATCCGGGTGAGGAACATTGAAGCCCGCGCGCGAGCGATCGAGAAATCGACGAGGCATCCGCAAGGCTCCTGAGTCCGCATTGTTGTAACTGTATTGTAATTTTAGTCACATTATTGTAATGTAAGCCCAAGGTGTCCGTGTAAGTAAAAGGCATTCGGCATGGCCTTGGCGTCGAAGACGGCGGGTTGGCTCCAGATCGCGGTTTGCTCACTCGGTGTGGCCGGGGGGCCGCTGTTTGGCGGGGTAAAACTGCAGGTTCGTGAAGGCCGCCCGATCGTGGATGGCATTTACGTCAATGGTCACGGTCCCTACCTGTTTCTCCTGGACACCGGGACAAACGTAAATCTGATAGAAACCCGTCTGGCCAAAACGATTGGCTTGAGTGCGACCTTTCAGGTCGACTTCGCGTCAGCCGCCGGGAAAACCCTGATGCCAGGCAGCGACGGAAACGAGGTCGAGCTTGGCATGGTCAAAGCTAACGGGCAGGAGTTCCTGTTCTCGGGACTGGATGCCATCCACGACGTTCTGCCGGATATTCAGGGCGTCCTGGGCCAATGGTTTCTTTCCGGATTCGATTACATGCTCGACCTCCAGGCCAAGCGCCTCGAGTTCGGGAAACAAAATCGGAACGGAACGCGTACCCGATTCACGATGCCGAACGGACGGACGGCTATTTCCACCAGCCTCGGCGACCTCGTGCTGGATTCAGGCGCCACCCGGTTAATCCTGTTCGGCGTAGATCCGGACAGACGTAACCAGGGCTATGCGCGGACGATTGCGGGCTCACAAAAAATCGGCATCGTATCCCGCAGACTCGTCATCGGAGGTCGGAACATCTGGCAGGGAGAGGCCGTGACGATTCCGAACCCGGCAGAGTCGGGAGTCGCCGGATTGATGCCCCTTCGTTTGTTCAAGACGATCTACGTTTGCAATTCAGAGGGCTACGTGGTTTTCGAATGACCGGCGCTTACTCGCCGCCTCTGATGTAGGCCCACCCTGCTTCCTGCTTGCGGACTAATTCGGCGACGCCGGAATCCACCTCGGTGGCGAACGGGAAAAGGTCTTCGCTCTTCACTTTCCGCACACGCATGGAGTTCTGGCACGCGGCAAGAATCACTCCCTTGTCGGCCGCTTCTTTCAGGCGTTGCGCGTAGGCTGTGTTCGTCTTCAGGAGCATGGGCAAGCCATTGCCGAAGAAAACGATTTCCACCTGCACGCCGTCTTCTTTGAAAGCTCGCTGGATATTGATCACATTATTGAAAATCTGATCCCATCCCGAAGGCGCCGGCGCGTTGAGTTGAAACACCACTTTGTGCTTTGCGGGCGTAGCTTTCGGCTGTTGGGAGAAGGCTGGCGGGAAAGCAAAGATACAGCAGAGCGCCGCGATCGCAATCAGCGGCAGAATGGTTTTCTTCATAACTCTAACGTGGGGCCGGTCCCTGACCGGCGACCGACCCCCACGTCGGTCTCTTCAGCATGAACTGCGGAGCGTTTCAGCCGTGTTTCCGGTTATTCCCCGCCGTCCCACTTACCGATCGTTGAGCCGTCGGCCATTTGAGCCGTCGGCCATCTTCGCGCCGATGAAGCTCGCGTCGGTCTCTTCAGCATGAACTGCGGAGCGTTTCAGCCGTGTTTCCGGTTATTCCCCGCCGTCCCACTTACCGATCGTTGAGCCGTCGGCCATCTTCGCGCCGATGAAGCTCGCAATCGGGGAGCCGTTTGCCATCGGATGGACTTTCATCGTCACCTTTGAGCCCGGCGCGAATGTCGAGGGACGGATTCCCTCACGGCCCAATTGATTCGGGCTGCCCCACTCGACGCTCCACTCCACCATTTTGCCGCTGGCGTCCGTCACGTAGACCTGGATCCAGGAATGGGGATTCATGAACTGGAACTCTTTGACTGTGCCCGAGATCTCTTTGGTGTCTTTGCCGAATCCCGCGCCCGAATGATGCGCAAGAGCCGGTTGAATCCCGAGAGACGCTACCGCAATGGCCATAGCCGCGAAAACAACCTTCTTAAACGATTTCATTTGAAATTCTCCTCAGATGCGTATTCAAACTCTTGAATTAATTAGCCGGTTTACCGTCGGCGCCGAGTACCAGCGTCTTGCCCGTTTTTGTATCCACCGGGTTCCGGTTATTTTCCGCGCAACCATAGTCATACAGGTAAAGTCCGGGCTTACCTTTCCTGAATTGCTTGGTAACATTCCACGGCTTGGTCAGGGCCTTCGAATCCTCAATCACCATCTTTGCCTCAAGTGTGTTCTCGTTGATCTTTCGTAACCGCGTGGTGATCTTCGCTTCGTTGCTCAGCACCAGACCGGTCCTGTCGAGGATGGAATCGTTGTCGCGGTCACCCTTCAAACCGATGGTTTCCCACACTAAAGTGTCGCCCTCCCAATGGCCGACGGAGACGCCGGTATAGGTTCCCCAGGTGTCTTCTTTCGCCGGGAGCTTGCGCCCATCGGTGTACACGCGCATGGTGTTGCCGCCGTTCTCCGCGATGACATAAAAGACATCGGGTCGAACCACGAATTCATAGGCGTCCGGGAGATTCAGAATCCGGGGAAAGCCAACGGGAACTCCACAGTTGGTTTGCACGTCGGGATATCGATCCGCATCGCGCAGAGCGAGGTGTTCCGCGTATTTCTTCTCGTACTCGGCGGTGTAGGGCGGATGCTCGCGCACGCCCGGGTCTACAGATCCACCTTTGCCCGTTTGCGTGGCACGGTCAAAGATAGTTCCGCCCATCATGCTCCACGTGCCGCTCCAGTCGGGAAGTTTGTCGAAAGAAGTGGCGGCGCCGCCCTCCCCGTAGCTCAGGCAGGGCAGCATGAAACTGACGCTCAGCGCACCCAATATCGTTAATGTTCTTCTAGTCATCGGAATTCGTCTCCGCGTCCACCGCCCTTGTTCAGGGCGCCTTCAGTTAGATCATAACCGGGATTTCCATTTGGTCCCAGCTTCCGGTCAGCATATCACAAACTAGCCAGATGAATGAACACCAGGTAACGCCGGCGGTCTCTGCCGCCGGTCCCGTTTGTGCGCCGCGGCGCTTTCTGAAGTACTGGGCTTCCGGCAGGCGCACTCCTCCAGCGCGCCGAGTAAAAGGCCTCGCCATCGAGCGTGCCCAATGGTGGCAAGACACTAACGACGAGGTGGACGGCCGATAAATCCGCGAAGCGCCTGCCACTCGCGACAAAAAAGGAAGCGCCAAATGGGTTGGCATTTGCGAACGGGGACGCGACCTCAGGTCGCGTTTCCCCGAACCGAAAATTGGGTTCGTTATTTCGAATGCAAATCACTTCGCGCTGGCATAGAGCTGCTCAAGACGCAGACACGGCGCGGATCGCCAACTCTTCAAAGACCTGCGACACAAGTAAAGTTGGCCGCCTCGTCAATACTGCCCGAGCCTTTATACTTCGCTACCTGCGGATACGGGCAAAGCGGCCGCGTACGATCCACCTTCCCGGCGGTGGCGTGCGATGCGATCATCTTATCCGGCGCAGTCCCCTTTTCGACCCAGGCCTCCATCGCGCCCACCTTGTCGAATTTATTGGGCCCCACCCCGCCGCCGCAATGGCCCATGCCGGGCTCGAGGAACAAGCGGACCGAGTCCGAAGCCTTCTTCTCGCCGCCCATCGTGTCCACCACGCTCTTGTAGTACTGAATCGTCAGGTAGGGCGAGACATTCGTGTCAGCCCAGCCGTGATAAAGAAGAAGCTTCCCATTATGCCCGAAGAACTTCGAAAGATTCGGGTCGGTCGCATTCATCACGAGGTATTCCGGCTTCTCGGAGGCCGCAATATCTTTGTCGAAATCGAACGTCTGCCAGTCCCATGAGGGATTCTTGAAAGCAACGTACTTATATTGGTCCACGATATTGGCTGACGGTTCGGCGTTCCAGCCCAACTCCGAACCCACCGCAAATGTCGGGAAGAGCGTCTGACCCGTGCGCGGGTTCGTCCCATTCGAATAGATTTTCCGCACGGCTTCCACTTGAGCCCCGGTGAGGCAATTCGGGCCATCGCCGCCTTTGCACTCGATGACCTTCGGATCGAACTTGCATTTTGCCGGATTCCCGATCAGCCCGTCTTTCAACCCATCCTGCGCATCGCACGCATCGACTGCAGCCTGATGCAGGATCGCCAGCTTGGCCGGCGGCAGGTAACCCGGGGTATCTTTGCGCATTGCGGATGCCACCCACAAAGCGAGCGCGGTTCGGTTTGCCGGCGCGCCCGCGATAATGGCATCGTAATCCGCGGGGAACTGTTGCGCCTCCTTGAGCCCTTGCCGGCCACCCGTGGAGCAGCCGTTCCAGTAAGACAATCGTGGGGCTGCGCCGTAGAAGGCTTCAATGAGGGCCTTCGACTTCACCGTCATCTCATGCTCGGACCGCCACGCAAAATCGGTTAACTTTTCCGGATGTCCCAGCGCGAAACTGCCGCTGCCGCCCACGTGGCCCGTATCGGTGGAACTGGTCGCATAACCACCACGCAGCGCGTCGGCCAATTCGGAATAACTGATCACGCCGGCCCAGCCGCCGTTGCCCACCGCCTGATACTTCTTGTTCCAATCGGCGGATGGCAGCCACACTTCCACTTTGATATCGGAATCGCTCGACGGCTTCAGCGTTGCCATGACGCGGCAGAACGCAGGCAGATCTTTGTAGTTCGCCCTGCCGTTATCATTCGGCGGCGTGAAAGCACCGGCAGCAACACTCTGAACACTGGTGATGGTCGCATCCGGCAAATTCAGCGAGGCGAGGCCTTCACAGGATGTAGCGGCCATCCCGGGCACACTCGCCAAAACCAGCGCCAACGCACTTTTCGAAGTAAAGGACATCGAGGGAACTCCTTCGGCATTGAGTATATAGCAAGTCGGGTGACAGACAATCGACAACTATATCTGTCTTCGTTTCAGTAACCTGGGCTTGAATGGCGCAGGTAGTCGCAGGCCCGGCACCTAACATGCGATCGAGGAGATTTCATGACCATCAACTGTTTGGGCCGCGTTAACGTGCCCACGCCGGGTACGCCGGTGCCGCTCTCAGGCGATCCCACTGTCACTGCTTCGAAGTTGTTCTTTCAGGTGATTCCCGGGCTGACGGGTAAGACCTACGCAGGCCAGCCCACAATGACCAAAGCGACTCTCGCCGGGGTCGCCCGTATTCTCTGGCCGAACGCCGCGGGCGGCTTTTCCGAGACCTTCTATATCGAGTCGCAGGATGGCGAGAATTCCATCCATCTCGCGAACTATGCCGTGGATGCCGATGTCGCCGGCGAAGGATTGCTCGTTACCTATTGGACAGAGTAGAAGCGCACCTTCTATTTCGCAGCAGGGCGATAAGTGGCGGATTGAATGTCTGTTTCCCAGACCTTCACTTCCGCCACTTCGATGCCGTTATCCTGTTTAGCGTTGTCCTGTTTGATCCCCTGCTGCATCTTTTCGCAGATGTACAAAGCAATATTTTCCGCGGATGGGTTCACCGTCGTGAACGGTTCGATGTCATTCAGAAAGACGTGATCGAGCGGCTCCGAGATATTCCGCAACAGGCGTTTCAATTCCACAAAATCCGCCAGCATGCCCGTCGCATCGAGCTTTTCCCCACGCACCACCACCTGCACTTTATAGTTGTGCCCATGCACGTTCTCGCACTTGCCCTTGTAATGCCGCAGAGCGTGCCCCGCCGCGAATGTGTGTTCTATTGAAACTTCAAACATTGAAAAATTTCTCCACGTCCGCGAACTGCATGGAAAATGCGTAGTCCGGCAGACTATCAAAAAACACCTGGCCGTATCGTTGCTGCGTAATCCGGTTATCGAGCAGCGAAAGCACTCCACGATCCGATCGCGTCCGGATCAGGCGGCCAAACCCCTGCTTCAGGGAGATGGCGGCTTGCGGGATCTGGTAATCGTAAAAAGGATTGCCCCCGGCCTCGCGAACATTGCGTATCCGCGCTTCCACCACGGGGTCGTTTGGCACTGCAAACGGCAACTTATCGATGATAACGCAGCTCAACTGTTCCCCCGGAACGTCCACGCCCTGCCAGAACGAGGAAGTCGCGAACAGAACGCAGTGCGGAGTCTCGCGGAACTCGTCGAGCAGCGCCATCCGCGGGCCCGTCCCCTGCATTAGCACGGGATATTCAATGGCAAACGAAACGCGATCGTAGATCAGCCGCATCTGCTGATAACTGGTGAACAGCACAAATGCGCGTCCACGACTGGCATTGAGAATCCTCACAATCTCATCGCTCGCTGCCTTCACGTAAGCCGGGCTCGACGGGCCCGGCAGATGGTTCGGGATGTAAAGCAGTGCCTGCGACCCATAATCGAAATGGCTTTCGACCACCAGCGTGCGTGCGCTCTCGAGGCCCAGCCGCGATTGCACATAATCGAACTGACCCGCCACCGCCAGCGTCGCGGAGGTCAGGATCGCGGTATCGATTTTGTCCCACAGGTGCTGGCGCAGCACGTCGGCAACATCGATGGGCGTGGCTTGCACGAAGACCCCACGTCCCCGGCGCTCGATCCAGTGCACGAAGCTGGGATTATCGCCTTCGATTAAAAACTGCAGGGCCGCGCGAAGCTCGTGCGCCCGGCGGAATAGCGGAATAATCTCCTGCGGCGCGTCGGCGATCAATTTCAGATGGCTCGCGAGGAGATCGAAAGCACCCAGCAGATCCGTGTAGATTTCCTGATGCTGTTCGAGAAATCGGTCGCGTCCGGTGAAGCTCGACCGGCCTTCCGCGCCGGGGAGCAGACCGAAAAAGTGCAGAGCGATTTCATCCAGGCGAATCAGAATCCGGTCGAGTTCCTCCGATCCGAACTTTCGAACCCGCGACATGGCGGCGATATCCCGGCGCAGCTCCTGCACACGATAATTGCTCAGGCTGAATCCAAAATACTGGCCGGCGATGTCTTCGATCTCATGCGCTTCATCGAAAATCACGGCGTTGTAGTCGGGCAGAATGCTGGCCATTTCGTCTCTGCGAACCGCGAGATCGGCGAAGAACAGGTGGTGATTGACGATGATGATGTCCGCTTCCGCCGCGCGCTGGTGCATGAGCGTAATGAAGCAGCGCTCATACTGTTTGCATTTCGGACCGGCGCAAAGTTCCGACCGCGCGTCGATCTTTCCCCACGCGGTACTTTCTTCCGGAAGCGTCCGGATCTCCGCGCGGTCGCCGATTTCGGTAGTTTGCTCCCAATCGCGGATAATCTGAAAATCCGCGACCTCTTCCAGTCCCGAAAGCACGGGTGAATGCTCCGCCTCGTAAATCTTCTGCCGGCACGCGTAGTTGCTGCGCCCCTTCATGTAGCAGACGCGCAATGGCCGATCGAACACACGTTCGAGAAATGGAATATCGCGGAAGAAAAGCTGTTCCTGCAGCGCCTTCGTGCCGGTGGAAACGACGATGCGGCGATCCGAGAGCAGCGCCGGCACGAGGTAGGCAAGCGTCTTTCCCGTCCCGGTGCCGGCTTCGACGATCAGCTTCCGCTTCTCCGATAGTGCTTCTTCGACCGCTGTCGCCATCTCGAGTTGCCCCGGTCGTGGTTCGAAGGCTGGATGTTTGGCGGCGAGCAAGCCGTCCGGGCGGAAGAAACGCCGCACCGCATTCCGGCTCTGGACGGAACTCACAGCCATATTTACCAGTTCAACACATCATTGGAACTATTCGAGATATTCGGAAAGCTATCATTGCAGGTAGTCATGTCGAATGAAATACCGGCGGTCGTGATCGTAGGACGGCCGAACGTCGGTAAGTCCACGCTGTTCAATCGGATTACCGGACAGCGCCGGTCGATTGTGGGAGATGAGCCTGGCATCACGCGCGACCGCATCCACGGGTTTGCCACGCATGAGGGACGCCGGTTCGAACTGATCGATACTGGCGGCGTGGTTGTAAGTGATGCCGATTATATCCCCAGCCAGATTCTTGCGCAGGCGCGGACTGCGCTCGAACAGGCTTCGCAGGTCATCTTCCTGATCGATGGTCGCGCAGAAATTACCGGCCCCGACCGTGAACTCGCCGCCTTGCTGCGAAAGACCGGCAAGCCCGTTTCGCTGGTCGTGAATAAGTGCGATACAGGGGCGAAAGAGGACCTGATTCACGATTTCTATTCTCTCGGGATCAAAGATATCTTTCCTGTTTCGGCTGAACACGGCTTGGGAGTCGATGCCCTTCTCGACCACATCACTGAAAATTTCCCTGTCGAAAGCGAGGCCGAGCCGGAAATTGAGCGGGGAATCAGGATCGCAATCATCGGACGCCCGAATGTAGGGAAATCGACGCTCCTGAATGCGCTGACCGGCAAGGAGCGGGCGATCGTTTCCCCCATCGCCGGAACCACTCGTGACGCAGTCGATGAAACCATCGAGCGTAACGGCACAAAATTCGTGTTCGTCGACACGGCGGGGATCAGGCGCAAAGGCAAGACAAAGGAGATGACCGAAAAGCTGAGCGTCGTCATGGCCCGCCGTCACATCCGGCTGGCCGACGTGGTGCTTCTGGTGATGGATGCGAGCGAGGGATTCGTTGGCGGCGACGCAACCATCGGAGGTTACGCCCATGAAGGTGGCCGGCCGGTAATTCTCTGTGTGAACAAATGGGATCTTATTACTTCGGGGAAGCGTAAGGAGTTTGAACAGAACGTGCGCGACCACCTGAAGTTTCTCGATTACGCACCGATGATTTTCATGTCCGCGCTCGAGGGTACGGGAGTTACCGATTTGCTCGAGTTGATCAAGCGCGTGAACGAATCGGCATTTCACCGCGTTACTACCGGCGAATTAAACCGTTTTGTCGAAACATTGCATTTTGAGGAGAGGAAAGTCCTGTATATAACGCAGGCTAGCGTGCATCCGCCGTCTTTCATCCTCTTCACCGATAAGGCAGGGCCGCTGCATTTCTCGCATGAGCGGTATCTGACGAATCAACTGCGCAAGCGGTTCGGGTTTGAAGGAACCCCGATTCATGTCAAGATCCGCGGGCGCGTCCGGAAGAAGGACCGCCCCCCGCAAAGATAAACAAGATAAAGACGACAATCACATTTTCTTTTTCCTGTATTTTCAACGTCTTATGGGTCATTGCGCGCGGCAGCCCAACAACGGATGTTAACTTCCAATCGAGAACCGGATCGTACCCATGACGTATCTGGTCGCTAAGCCGTATACTCCTCGAGGCAATGTGCGGTGAATGCAGAAACAATGGGCGGCAGGCGCTCCCGTTATTGGTGCGGCCCCGGTTTCTTCCGGGAGACCAAAAAGGCCCCGATCCGAGGGTTTATCGGATAGTGGAGCGCTCCAGCTTTTCTTGAGGGAGACGCGACTTCAAGTCGCGTTCTTCGATAAATTACCCGCTCATCGAGGCGAGAAATTCGCTGTTGGTGCGAGTCTTGCCTAACTTATCGAGCAGCAATTCCATGGTTTCGACAGGTGAGAGCGGGCTAAGCACGCGCCGAAGAATGTATACGCGATTCAGCTCGTCGCGCGGCATCAGCAGTTCTTCCTTGCGCGTGCCGCTCTTGTTGATGTCGATAGCGGGGAATACACGCTTCTCGATCAACTTGCGGTCGAGATGGATTTCCATGTTGCCGGTGCCCTTGAACTCTTCGAAGATCACGTCGTCCATGCGGCTGCCCGTATCGACGAGCGCCGTCGCGATAATCGTCAGCGAGCCGCCTTCCTCGATGTTCCGCGCCGCGCCGAAGAAGCGTTTCGGGCGCTGCAGCGCATTCGAATCGACGCCGCCCGAGAGCACTTTGCCCGAAGGCGGAACGATGGTGTTATAAGCGCGCGCGAGGCGCGTTATCGAATCGAGCAGGATGACGACGTCTTTCTTGTGTTCGACGAGTCTCTTGGCTTTTTCGATCACCATCTCAGCGACCTGGACGTGACGCGTGGCCGGCTCATCGAAAGTAGAGCTGATCACTTCGCCCCGCACCGAACGCTGCATGTCGGTGACTTCTTCAGGCCGCTCGTCGATCAGCAGAACGATCAACGTGACTTCGGGATGATTAGTGGTAACGGAATTCGCGATGCTCTGCAACAGCATCGTTTTACCGGTACGCGGCGGAGCGACGATCAGCCCGCGCTGGCCCTTGCCGATCGGCGTGATGAGATCCATCACGCGGCCCGAGAAATTATCCCGTGCCGTTTCCAGTTTGAGACGCCCGTCCGGATAAAGCGGCGTCAGGTTATCGAAGAAGATCTTATTGCGCGCTTCCTCGGGCGGTTCAAAATTGATGGCGTCGACTTTAATCAGCGCAAAGTAGCGCTCGCCTTCTTTCGGCGGGCGAATCTGGCCGGAGACCGTGTCTCCAGTGCGCAGATCGAAGCGGCGGATTTGCGACGGCGAAACATACACGTCGTCGGGACCCGGTAAATAGTTGTATTCCGGGGCACGCAGGAAACCGAAGCCATCGGGCAGGCATTCGAGAACTCCCTCCGAAAAGATCAGGCCGCTTTTCTCCGCCTGCGTCTGCAGAATCTTGAAAATGAGCTCCTGTTTGCGAAGGCCGGCGGCATTGAGTACGCCCATTTCCTTGGCGACCTGGTTCAGGTTCTGGATGCTCATGTCCTTCAACTCGACCAGATCCAGCGTCGGAGCTGAACCCGGTTTACCCTGCTGCTGCTTGCGGCGCTGCTGACCGGGGTGACCTTGCGGGCCCTGATGAGGCCCTTGATGTTGCGGCGGTCTGGCCTGCTGGCTTGGCTGAACACCGCTTTGCGCGCCGTCGGCCGTCTGTTCGCTGGTCGCGGGGGGAGCTGCAGTTCCTTCAACCGGAGCTGCCGGAGACCCGTTCGGTTGCGGTGCTGGTGCCGGAGGAGCTACAGGGCCTGCGGCCACAGCCACCGGTGCGTCAACCTTTGCGCCGTCATTCTTCTCCGTCTGCCGGTGGGGTGGACGTTCCGAACGCGGCGGCCGGGCCTGACGCTCCGAATGGGCTGGCTTTGCGGCCATCTCTTCAGCCTTATCGGGGGTTCTATCGGAAGAAACGTCCCGGGCGGGCCGTTCAGCCGTCTTCTCCTGAGCCATTGGCTCCTGAGGCGGTGTGTCTATTGTTGGTGTGTGTTCGTTATCGCTTGCCAAATTTCCCTCACTCCGCGGCCGGTGACCGCCGAGAACGGCAGCGGCTCGGCATGTTGCCTGATAGCCTTCAGTCCGCGCTGCTGCTCTGCCTGATTCAGTTTGTCGATCTTCGACGCCACAACGATGTAGGGATGGTTGTTGGCCTCGAGCCATGCTTTGAGGTCGAGGTCCTTGTCCATCCACCCGCGGCGGGCGTCCAGGATCAGAAATGAAAGTCTTAGAGTACTTCTCTCCCGTAAATAATGTTCAATGAGCTTTGCCCACTCGGTCTTCGCGGCAAGGGGCACCCGCGCGTATCCATATCCTGGAAGGTCGACAAAATAGAAATTGCCATCGATTCGGTAGAAGTTAATCGACTGCGTACGACCGGGCGTATTACTGGTGAACGCCAGCCCGCGTTTCCCTGCAAGCGCATTGATCAGGCTGGATTTTCCGACGTTGCTTCTTCCCAGGAAAGCTACCTCGGGCAGCCCGTCGGCGGGGAACTGCTCGGGACTACTGGCACTGTTTATGAATTCCGCTAACAATTTTACTACACCGGAAAGGTAGGTGGGCGCAAGGGGGTGTAAACCACAGTATAGCAATGTTTCCCACCCGCTCTCGGGGCGTTACAGGAAAGTCGGCAGTTGCACGACCTCGTCCGCGGGCACCGGGAAGCCCACGGCTTCCAGAAAAACCAGGATAAAGAGAATGGAATACCCGCGCTGCGAGGTCGCCAAAACGAGGTGTTCCATCAATCTGTAGATCCAAACAGGCTACCGCCGCGATTCGCGGCTCAGCCTGGCTGCGGTGGGGCGGGCACCATCGCCCAATGCCACTTAGTTTTGTGGGGCGGGACCCCTGTCCCGCAGCCGACGCCCCCGTCGGCTTTCTCACGCTGTTGATTTTACGAGAGCCGGGCGAGGGCGCCCTCGCCTTTGCAGCTCGACCCTCTGGTCGGGCCTGCTCACAATCTCTTCCTGCGCCCAACAGGAGGCTAGTGGGCCCGATCGATCTCCTGCTGGACCGCGAGTTCGACGCCGGCCGGTGTCAGCGGCAGAGCGACCAGTTCGCGTTCAAGCGCGAGGCGCAGCACTTCATCCATGTGATCGACAAAGTGGAGCTTCATCACATTGCGGATGTATTCGGGGATATCCGGAAGGTCTTTCTGATTGTCCTTCGGGATGATGACTTCGTTGATGCCGTGACGATGGGCGGCAAGCAGCTTCTCTTTCAAGCCGCCGATGGGCAGAACCTTTCCGCGTAATGTGATTTCACCGGTCATCGCGAGGTCGCCGCGCACGGGAATTTTGGTCAAAGCGCTGCAGATCGTGGTAGCGATCGTGATGCCGGCGGATGGCCCGTCCTTCGGAATTGCGCCCTCGGGTATATGCAGGTGAACGTCGAGATTACGGTAAAAATCCCGCGTCAATCCGAGCGTCAGGGCACGTGAGCGGATGTAGCTGAAGGCTGCCTGCGCGGATTCCTGCATAACGTCTCCGAGCTTGCCGGTAACAGTCAGCTTGCCTTTGCCTTCCATCAGGATGCATTCAGTGGTCAGAATCTGGCCACCGACTTCGGTCCAGGCGAGGCCTGTTGTCGCGCCGATTTCATTGTGTCTGTCGGTTGTCGTGTCGCGGAACTTCGCGGGTCCGAGCAGTTCGCTAATTTTGTCGGCGTTGACGATCACCTTTTGTTTATCGCCGTTCCCCACGATCTTGCGGACGACTTTACGCGACACGTTGCCGATTTCCCGTTCGAGATTACGGACGCCCGATTCACGCGTATAGTACTGAATCATGCTCGAAAGACCGTCGTCCTGGAACTGGATCTGCTCTTCATTGAGCCCGGCGGCTGTGGTTTGCTTCTTTACCAGAAAGCGCTTGGCGATTTCCAACTTTTCGAGTTCCGTATAACCGGACAGCCGAATGACTTCCATGCGGTCCTGGAGGGCTGGCGGGATGGTATGAAGCACGTTCGCCGTCGCGATGAAGAAAACTTGCGAGAGGTCGTACTCGACGTCGAGATAGTGATCGACGAACATATAGTTCTGTTCCGGATCGAGCACTTCGAGCAGCGCGGAAGAGGGATCGCCGCGGAAATCGGTCGACATCTTGTCGATTTCGTCGAGCATGAAGACGGGATTTCGCGTGCCCGCCTTTTTCATCATCTGGATTACCTGGCCTGGCAGAGCGCCAATGTAGGTACGGCGATGCCCGCGGATCTCCGCCTCATCGCGCACGCCACCGAGCGACATACGAACGAACTTGCGGCCGGTGGCTTTCGCGATCGACATGCCGAGCGAAGTCTTGCCGACGCCCGGAGGCCCGACAAACAATAAAATCGACCCCTTGGGATTCTTCACCATGCGCCGCACGGCGAGAAATTCGAGAATTCGCTCCTTGATCTTTTCAAGGCCGTAGTGATCGGATTCGAGCACTTCCTCGGCAAATTTGAGCTCGCGAATTTCCTTGGATTTTTTCTTCCACGGCACGGCGAGCAGCCAGTCCAGATAGTTGCGCGAAACCGTCGATTCGGCCGACATCGGCGGCATATTCTCGAGGCGCTTCAACTCCGCCAGCGCCTTCTCGAGACCGTCCTTGCTCATGCCGGACATCTCGATGCGCTTCTTCAACTCATCGATTTCGCTCTTCTCGCCCCGGCCCAGTTCCTTCTGAATGGCCTTGATTTTTTCGTTGAGGTAGTATTCTTTCTGTGCCTTTTCCATCTGGCGCTTTACGCGGCCCTGGATGGTGCGGTCGACATTGAGCTTCTCGATCTCGATATCGAGCATCTCCGCCACGCGCGCGAGGCGATCGATGGGGTCGAAGATTTCGAGCAGTTCCTGTTTCTCTTCAATGGTGAGTTGCAGATTCGCGCCGACCGTGTCGGCCAGTTTGCCGGCATCGTCCACGCGGATAGCCGCGACCATGGTTTCGTAGTTCAGATTCTGGCTGAGCTTGACGTATTGTTCAAAAAGCGACGTCACGCGAGCGGTCAGCGCCTCCAGCTGCGCACCCGTTTCCACCTTGAAATTGAATGTCCTGACGACGGCGCGGAAAAAGCCTTCATCGTCGGTGACCGAGATGACCTTGGCGCGCTCAACGCCCTCCACCAGCACTTTGATGTTTCCATCCGGCAGCTTGAGGCTTTGCACAATGTTGACGATGCAGCCCACGCTGAAGATTTCGTGGGGGCTGGGTTCGTCCGTCGAGGCGTCATGCTGCGTGGCGAGGAAAATCTTCTTATCGCCGGCCATCGCGTCTTCGAGGGCGCGCACACTGGATTCGCGGCCCACCACGAACGGCGTCATCATATACGGAAAGATGACGACATCCCGAATGGGCATCATCGGAAGGCGTCTGGTGTCGGACTTTTCTTTCGAGGTAAGCATGGTTGAGGTTGGCGGGTAATATCGGCGTTCAGCAACCCGTCCCACCCACGGATCGCAGACTCAAAAGAACAACTCCAATTTATATTGTACGACCTGGGGTCCCCCCAGATTAACCCGCCTTTTCGAGCAGGGTGAGGCTGATCTTCTGCGAAAGAACCATCTCGCGCGTAACCTGGAATTCCTTCACCTTTTTGTATGAAGGGAGGAAATACATGAGATCGAGCATGAGGTCTTCGAGGATCATGCGCAAACCACGTGCCCCGACCTTGCGCTCCAGCGCCAACGTGGCGATGGCGTCGAGGGCGTCTTCGGAGAATCTGAGACGGACGTTCTCATATTCGAACAGCCGTTGATACTGCTTGATGATCGCGTTCTTCGGTTTGGTCAGAATCTGGATGAGCGCCGATTTATCCAGGTCTTCCAGCGTTGCGACAACCGGCATACGCCCGATAAATTCCGGGATGAAGCCGTACTTGATCAAATCGTGCGGCTGCAGCATCCGGAGAAGGTCGAGATCGCGCCGATCGCCGATGCCGATGGTTTTTGTCGACTCGCTGGTCTTTCCCGGTTCGCGGCTGGTGTCGTCCGCCATGAAACCGATCGACTTCTTGCCGACCCTCCGGCCGACGATCTTCTCGAGACCAACGAATGCCCCGCCGCAGATAAAGAGGATGTTGGTCGTATCGATCGGAGTAAACTCCTGATGCGGGTGCTTACGGCCGCCCTGCGGGGGAACGTTGGCAATTGTGCCTTCGAGAATCTTCAGTAAAGCCTGCTGGACGCCTTCGCCGGAAACGTCCCGCGTAATCGACGGGTTTTCGTCCTTGCGGCAAATCTTGTCGATCTCGTCAATGTAGATGATGCCCTGCTGGCAGCGCTGGACATCCCCGTCGGCTGCCTGGAGCAGCTTGAGAATGATGTTTTCAACATCCTCGCCCACGTATCCCGCTTCCGTCAACGTGGTGGCGTCGACGATAGCGAACGGGACGTCGAGAATGCGCGCCAAAGTTTGCGCCATCAACGTCTTACCCGTTCCCGTCGGCCCGATCAGAAGGATGTTCGACTTCGCCAGTTCGATTTCGGAGTTACGCATCCGATTCATATGGATGCGCTTCGAATGGTTGTAAACGGCGACCGCCAGTTTACGCTTGGTGGCTTCCTGGCCGATCACGTACTGATCGAGGAAGTCTTTGATTTCCAGAGGTTTTGGGATTTTATGCGGGCCGGCTGCGGTAGGTTCTGGTTTGTCGTCCTCGAGGATCGAGTTGCAAACCGCAATACACTCGTCGCAAATGTACGCCCGAGGGTAGTCGCTCGGAGAGGAAATCAGTTTACCGACGACGTCCTGGCTCTTGTGACAGAAGGAACAGCGAAGTGTTTCGTCCGACCCAGCGCGCTTCAAGCATGACTCCTTCGATTACAGACCAGCGGTTACAGAACAGAGTAATTTCATTATCGCCCGATATGGGTACGCGCGCAATGTCACACGATAAAGACAGAGGGCGCGGAGCGTCAAATGGACACTTCCTGCGGCTCCAGTTCTTCGGCGC
Organism: Bryobacteraceae bacterium; assembly: GCA_049516355.1. Lineage (GTDB taxonomy): Bacteria > Acidobacteriota > Terriglobia > Bryobacterales > Bryobacteraceae > BOG-234. The sequence continues at coordinate 28,688 of JBEKTF010000072.1, forward strand.
GCACGAACTGATAACGCTCCATCGTGACGGCGACCTCAAACTCCCTGCCGTTATTATTTGGGACGCTCTGGGGAACTTCGGGCTGGTTACTGCGCAACACTTTGCCGAGACAGCGGATCCGCACCGGCGGATTGCTGCCGGATAAAGTGATCAGGTACTCGATGCGACCGCCGACCTCAACGTTCGTCGGAGACAAAAAGCAAACGCCGCCGGAGCTGATATCGCGGGTTTTCTCGATACGATTGACCTTCTGATCCCCGAGCTGCACAATATGCAAGGGGAGCTGCAGGCGGTATCGTTGCGTCCGTCTCTGGTCCAAGATCTTACTGTAATGGACAACAATCGTGAAATCAATTGGTTGTGGTTATAGTACGGTTTACTTGTTTTCGGCGACCGTAAGGATTCGATAGGTGTCGCAACCATTTTCGCGATGGACTTCATAGTGCACGAGCAGTTCGATGATCGTCCCCCGGCGAGTGGCGCGCAACCGAATCAATTTTTCCGTCGAGTCGGCAGGTAGAGGTCTTTTCATGCCTCATCCATACACCCCGGATTCGCGTATGCGTTCTGTCTGGTCCGGAAGTCCAGGATTCCAAAGAGAAATTACAAGTAAACTTTTTGTGAGGGCGACTGCTCCCTGCACGAATGCTCCCTGCTCCCAATGGCTCCCCAGATCCGGGTGATTTCCGCCTGGTCTCAAAATTGCTCCACAAAAGTGCCAAAGCAGCAACTTTGCGCTGCATGCTTTGTTTAACATCCGTGAGGACTCGGTGGAGTTTTGTGCGTTGACTCACAGCCACGCTTCAGACAGGGACGGCGCACGCGGCGATCGGCTCAAAGCCGATCGTCTCAAAATATTGATTATTGACGACGACCCCGTCGATCGGGCTATTTTCAGGGAGTCGTTGCAAGCCGCCCAACCGGGTGCCTTCGTGTATACCGAAGCTGGCTGGGGAAGAGAGGGTTTGTCCTGTCTCGGAAGTTTTCAACCCGATTGTGTCCTGCTGGACTTCAACCTCCCCGATCTCGATGGCCTGCAGATGATCCGGCACTTGCACGAAGGCCGCGACTTTCTCCCGTGCGCCGTCGTAATGTTGACCGGTACCGGCAGCGAGCAGCTGGCGGTCGAAGCCATGAAGCTGGGAGTAATGGATTACCTGCCCAAGGGTCCGGCCAGCGCACAGGCGTTGTCAAGAACCGTGGCCGGCGCAGTACAGCGTTTTCGCCTGGAGCGGCAGATTGCCGATCAGCGCCGTGCTCTGGAGCAGCGTAACCGGGAACTGGAAGCGATTCGCGCGGAGTTATTAGAAGAAAAAGAGCGCTACCGGACTCTTACGGAAGCGATCCCCCAACTGGTCTGGACCGCCGATTCGGAGGGCAGGCTTCATTACGCGAACCGTCGTTTATGGGAATTCAGCGGCAAGGCGAATGACAAAGCGAATGGCGGATTGAATGCCGGAGCATGGCCGCTGGCGAGCCTGGTGCACGCCGATGACAGGAACGAATTCTGGGATCGGTGGGGCGAAGCGGTCCGTTCCGGCCGTCCGTTCGAGACCGAACTACGGCTCCATCGGTCTCACGATCATACCTGGCGCTGGCACTTGATGCGTACCGTGCCGATGCGAACCACCGAGGAAGGCCCCGTAAGATGGTTCGGAACGTTCACCGATATCGAGGATCAAAGGCGCGCCGGAGAGTTGCTGCGGCAACGGCAGAAGTTGGAGAGCATCGGGCTTCTGGCGGGTGGTATCGCGCACGACTTTAATAACATTCTGGTCGGCATTTTGGGCGGAGCCAGTTTCGCGTTGGATTCGCTTGAGCGGGATCATCCCCTCTATCCGGTTCTCGAGATTGTTTTTCGATCGAGCGAGAGGGCAGCGCACCTGACGCGGGAATTGTTGGCCTATTCGGGCAAAGGGCGGGGTTTTGCCGAACTGGTGGACATCTCGCGGGTCGCGCGCCAGGCCGGCGAAACATTGCGGAGCTCGATTCCGCAGGCGATCTCGCTCGATATCGACACAGCGAAAGAGACCCTTCTCGTCGAGACAGACACCAGCCAGATGGAGCAGCTCATCGTCAACCTCGCGACGAACGGCGCCGAGGCGATCGATGGAGTGGAAGGGAGCATAACGATCAGAACCGCGCTGGAATCAATCGCCGGTTTGGACAGCCGCTCCAACGCTCTTGGATATCAATTACCGCCAGGCCAATATGTTCTGATTGAAGTTTCCGATTCCGGATCGGGCATGGATGAACGAACGCAATCGCAGATCTTCGACCCATTCTTCACCACAAAATTCACGGGCCGGGGACTTGGTCTGGCGGCGGTGCAGGGAATCGTCCGCAGTCTGGAGGGCGGTATTCAGGTGAGCAGCGCGCCCGGGCAAGGCAGCACCTTCAAAGTTTTGCTCCCGGTAAAGAGGGACGAGGCACCGAAAGAAATCGGACAGTCCCGGGTCGACTTGGCCGTGAAAGGCGGGGATGGGTCCGCAAGCTGAGCCCGATCGCAAGGATGTGGCGCGAGCCCGGACGTTGACAGTGCAGCTTGGCGAGTTTTCTTCGCGCGCCGGGCACGACCTGCTGGGGCCGCTCAACCAGGCAAGCTCTCTGCTGGCCCTCTTCATACAGCGTCACGATACCGAGGTCAATCCGGACGCCAGGATTCTGCTGGAATTCCTGCAAACCTCGGCTGCCAGGATGCAAGATGTCGTCATCGGGGTCCAATCCTATCTGCAGATCGCCGCCGCGGCTCCCGACTTTGAGGCAGTCGATATGAATACCGCCGTGGCATCCGCGCAGTTGCGCCTTGCAAAGGCGATCGCGGAGAGCTCCGCCGTCATTACGCCGGATGCACTCCCGGTGATCTCGGCCGTTGCGGACCAGATGGCCACACTCTTCGAAATTCTGATAGCCAACTCGATCCGGTTCCGCAGACAGCGGGAAACGCCGCGCATTCGGATTTGTTCGGGGCAAGCGGCCGGGAATTGGATTTTCACGGTTGAGGACAACGGGATCGGCATCGACACCGAATACCGCGAGGCCGTATTTCTCCCTTTTCGACGGCTCAACGGAAAAGAATATCCCGGCGCAGGGATGGGCCTCGCTACCGCGAAGTTGATCGTAGAGTTGCACGGAGGCAAAATCTGGATCGAGCCGGCTTCGGGGTCCGAAGCCCCTTACGGCACGGCCGTGTTGTTCACGGTGCCTGTTTCGGCTTAGGCTGCCGGCCGATGACGCCGGAATCTACCGTTTCCCCGGTCCGCGATACGGTTTGAAAATACAATTGATCGCCATCGATCTCAACCAGCATGAAGTCGCGGTCGCTGTCGAAGCCTTTGGCCACGTCCGGCGATGCTCGCAACCCGTGAAGCCGTAACTCGCCGGAATTACCCAGCACGAAATAGTAGATTCCGTTTTTAGGCGTGATCCGTTCGTAGATATGCTCGTGCCCCGAGAAAACGACGTTGACGCCATTGGCCGCAATCAGGGGTTCCAGGCGCGCCCGTAAGTCGAGATCGGGCCCGTGAAATTTGCCATCCGAATACAGGGGATGATGGAAGAAGCAGAGCTTCCAGGCTGCGTCGGAATCCTGCAACTCCCTTTTCAACCAGTCGAGCTGCTGCGGATCCATGTAGTTGCTGTCGAGGGCGAAAAGTTCCACTTTCCCCTTGCGGAAATCGTAATAGCGTTTTTCGCCCATATTGAAGGGCTTATAGAAACGCTGATTCGGATTGTCGTGATTACCGAGGGAGGCATAGAACTTCACGCCCGCGTCGAGAAGCGGCTTATAGGGCTCTTCAAATTTCTTCCTCATGCCGCCCTGACTCTCGCCGCCGTAGATGTTATCCCCCAGCATAATCACGAAATCAAAACCGGTTTTCTCGCGATAACGCTCCATCTCCTGGCCAACCTCGTACTGCGCTTTTCCACCCGTTCCGTTGTCTCCGATTACGGCGAACCGGACCGATCCGGGTTTGAGCGGCAAGCTCAGAGCCTGTCCCCACAAAGAGGTCAGAAGTGTACCCGTCAGAAATGCCAGGTATAAAGTAATGGGTCGCGTCATGAGGGTCTTCAACGGGTCAGGGAATGACGTTTTCGATGAGGTCGACTACCAGATTCGCTTTGGCATCCAGAAGAATGAGATCGTGCCCCGCCACGCGATACTCAACTTCTTTAGGCAAAGGCGGAAGATTCGTTAAAAGAGACGGCGGTGTCGATTGCAAGGGTACGTCCGGGGGGTAGGCGTCATTTACACGCAGACGCAGCTGAACAGGTTCAGCGTGGTGCAAGCTCGCCTCGATGCGCTTTCCAGCCGACTGCATCTCACCCTGGATCACTTGCCGAATCTCGGTGGAAATTTCCGGCGTAAGAATATCCCCCGGCCGGGCATTTTTCCGCGCGTCGCGAATCGCGCGGGCCAGTTCGTGCTCCTCAGACGAAATCTTTTCCGGTGAGCGCGTGGATTTCAGAGGTGGCAAGCTCGATTCGATGCTCTGCCGCAACTGGATGTACGCGGATACCCGTTTCTCGAAATCCCGGAAAATCGCGGAATCGGGGCCTTCCGCCGCGGGAACGATCCGCGCGCAGATCATCACGCAGAGGATGCCGGGAATCATTGGCTTGATCATGATTTTGACGCGGCACTGTGCGCTTCCACTGCCTCTTCGACAAAATCCCGAACGACTTGTCTCACAGCATCCTGGACGGCGGTTTTCACCGTTGCTTCGATCTCGCGTTCGTTCAAACTAACCTCGGGCGCCGCGCCGGAAAGCTCGCGGACGGTTGTTTCGACAACGGGCGTTACCGGTCTCAATTCGTTGACTACGGCCTTCGCAACTTTCTTTGCCACCTTCGACGCCGAGGCAGCTTCGGTTTGCACGACTTCGTCGGGGGACGGTTCCCGGACGGCGGATTTTCCTCCGGATTCCCAGTCATCCTTAAAAGTCTTGAGAAGACGGTTCACTACCTTGGGATCGCGAAAAATAATTCCGACCTCGCGCCGCGAATCCAGTTCGAGCGCGCGAAGACTCTGACTGCCCACAAACGCCCATGTTCCGTCGCGCACGATCGAACGGGTATGCAATCGGATCTGGAGAGCCTGTGGCTCCGCCAGGACGCTGTTTTTTGCGGCAAGTTTGCCGATGATGTTGACGGTTACCCCTGCTTTCGACCGCGCTTCGAGCAGCCGGATCATGGCTGGATCGCCGATCTCGGGGTCGTAAATCAACAGCTCTTTCTTCGCGCCTTTGATAAAGGTAGCGAGTTGTTTGCGGGCGTTTAACGGGCTCACAACGAAGGTCGCGCTGGCAGGCGAATAAGGCTGCCGCTTCGTGTCCGCCTCGAATAGCTTTGCCGCTTCCTGCACATGTTTCCTGTTCGTCGTGATAATACCGAAGCTGCGGCTCCGTTCCATATCGAGATAAGTGAAATTGAAAGCGAGCAGATAGAGTTCGCGGCGATCGATAATCATCAGCTTGCCGTGGTAGCGAACCAGGTCGTCATCCGTTCGCGCGACGGTGACGCCCGCGCCAAGCAATCGCTGTTCCAGCTGGCGCAGATTTGTTTCTCCACCCCGATTTGTGTGGGCGATTAAGGCATGAACGTGTACCCCTCTTGTCACGGCGTTGGCCAGCGCTTTTTCTATTTCGCGCCGGTTGAAGCGGAAAATTATGATTTCGATGCTCTTTTTAGCCCCGTCGATTCCATTGAGCAGATGTGCAACACCGTCGCCCGGCTGAACTATGCACTTCACGATCGGACTCTCCAAATAGGTTGCCTCGTTGGGTGCCCTTAAAGAGGCAGCCTCCCAAGTACCTTGCAATTTGGCATCCTTATTGCTCCACAGAAAGGACAGAAGGAAGTAGAGGAGCCCGATTACCGTGAAATCTGTCCGCGTGCTGTCGATTTACCTGATTGCCGCCTTGAGTTTGCCGCTGGCCGCCGCTCCGAAGAAGGGTCAGCAACCACCGGCTGGACCTCCGGTCCTGTGGGGCGATCCGGTTGATATCCAATCCCGCGACCTCCTCTACGGCCCCGGGGGAGCCAAAGATCAGCCGCACGGCCCGTTTGAATTTGTCAAAGAGGACTTGAACGGCACGAATCCAAAGCTCGTTATACGCGACGCGGACGGGACCAAATGGAAGCTCAAGCTCGGAGAGGAAGCGCGTCCCGAGACCGCGGCGTCCCGTCTTGTGTGGGCCGCCGGTTACTTCGCGGATGAGGAGTATTTTCTCCCCGACCTGGTTATCGGAAAAATGCCGTCCAGCCTGCATCGGGGCGAGAAGTTTATTGAGCCTGATGGTCTTACCCACAACGCCCGCGTGAAACGCTATCTCGAAGGCGAGGAAAAATTCGGGAGCTGGAAGTGGAAAGACAACCCGTTCGCCGGAACCCGCGAGCTTAACGGCCTGAGAGTGATGATGGCGCTGATCAACAATTGGGACTTGAAAGACGTAAATAACACGATCTACGAACGCGACGGAAAACAGATCTATCTGGTGAGCGATTTAGGCGCCTCATTCGGCAGCACTGGCCGCAGTGTCACGCGTGCGGATTCGAAGGGCAATCTCGACGTCTACACCGATTCGAAGTTCATCGCGAATGTTACGCCGATGTTCGTGAATTTCAACGTGCCGTCGCGGCCTGCGCTCATCCATCTTCTCGAGGTCTCGGAATACGCTTCCAGGGTAAACATGGAGTGGATCGGCAAAAACATACCCATTGAAGATGCCCGCTGGATCGGTAAGATCCTGAGCGGTCTTTCACCGCAACAGATTCAGGCCGCCTTCGGGGCTGCGGGATTTTCGCCGAAAGAAGTGGCCGGTTTCTCCGCTATTGTTGAAAGCAGAATCGCGGAATTGAACAAACTGTAGGGGCTTCTACTGCAAAGCCCCGAACTGTATATCGTACAGTTCCGAATAGAGGCCGCCCGACGAGGCGAGCTGGTCGTGCTTGCCGCTTTCAACCAGTTTGCCGTCTTTCACGACAAAGATCACATCGGCCGAGCGGATGGTCGACAACCGATGCGCAATCACGATGGAAGTCTTGCCTTTCATCAAACGGTCGAGCGCGTCGAAGACCAGTTTTTCCGATTCGGCATCGAGCCCGGAGCTTGGCTCGTCGAGAATCAGAATCGGCGTGTTGCGGATTACGGCGCGCGCTATGGCGATGCGCTGCCGCTGGCCTCCCGAGAGGCTTACGCCACGTTCCCCAACGAGGGTGTCATAGCCTTTCGGCATCTTTTCGATAAATTCGGTGGCATTGGCGAGTTCAGCGGCCTTCATAATTTCGGCGCGATTGGCATTTGGTTTACCGTAAGCGATGTTCTGCCACACAGTCCCCTGGAACAGCACAGTCTCCTGCAGCACTACGCTGATGTGCTCACGAAGGGACCGCTGCTGGAAGCGCCGGATATCGGTCCCGTCGATTTTCACCGCGCCCGAGACAGGATCGTAAAATCGCGGGATCAAACTGATGATGGTAGTCTTCCCGGCGCCGGTCGGGCCGACGAACGCGGCCAGCTGCCCAGCCTCGATCCGAAAGCTCATGTCTTCGAGGATGGGGGATTTCGGGTCGTATCCAAAAGTGACGTGATCGAATTCGATCGCGCCCTTCAGGCGCGAAATTTTGCGCGCGCCGGGCAGATCCTCGACCTCGCCATCCATTTCCATGATTTCGCGGATCCGTTCGTACGCGATGGCCGCCTTCGACCAGGAGTCGGTCATTTTCGATAGCTCCTGCATCGGTTTGTACATCTTGCCGAGGTACCAGATGAAGAGCACGAGCGAGCCCGGAGAAAGATTGCCGGCCAGCACCATACGCGCTCCAAACCAGAGCACAAGCGCCGTACCGGCGGCGACAATGACTTCGACCATCGGCGCGAGCCGCGCTTTCATGTTCCGGGCGCGCAATGCAATCTCGACGTTTTCGAGGCTCTCCTCCTCCAGGCGATGCACTTCATAGTCTTCGCGCGCAAAGGCCTTGACAACCCGCATGGAGGAGAGCACTTCCTGAATCACCGAGACCATCTCGCCCTCCTTTTTGCGCACTTCGCGGGAAGCTTTCCTGATGCTGCGGGTGTATCTGAAAACGACCACCGCAAGAACGGGCGCAACCGAGAGCGCAATCAGCGTGAATCGCCAGTTGATGTAAAACATCACGCTGACCATACCCACCAGGGTCAAAACATTGATCAGCGCGTCCAGCAGGCCCGAGGTAGCGAAGGTCTGGATGGAATCGATATCGCTTGTGACCGTACTGATCAGGTCCCCGGTGCTTTTTTGATCGTGGTAGGCGAGCGAGAGCCGTTGGATGTGGAAGTAAAGGGTCTGCCGCAGATCGTGCATGACCCATTGCCCGACGCTGGTGGTGAGCAGCTTTTCGGAATAAGTGCAGAGTGCGCCAAACAGGGCGATCGCCATCACCGCGATCGCCGCAACTTTAATGATGGCGAAAGGATCGGGGCCCGCGATCCCGATGATCAGGGTATTGGGCCATCCGGTAGCGGCCTTCGATTTCAGAACGTTATCGAGGACAATCTTGAGCGGAACGGGATCGAGCAGGTTTGCGACGCCGTCACCGATAGCCGCAACAATCCCCAGCACGATCTGCTTCGTGTGAGGCTTGAGAAGTTCGCGAATTGAGAATTTTCGTTCGCCTGCCTGGCCCGGTGACACACTCGTCCCAAAGGAAAGCCGGGCAATTCAGAGTCCAAATAGAGCAGGCGATCGGTTACTTCTTCTTCACCGCGGCGCGGCACTGCTGATTGTTGACGAAGATGTCCGTTGTGTAATCCTGCGTCAGCTTGACTTGCTTGCCGTTGGGCCCGGTCAACCAGATGTGCTTCTCGTCATAGCGCAGAGGAATGGTTTGCGCTTCGGCGCTCTGATCCTTCGACGGCGATTGACTCGACAATGCCGGCTGCCATGACTTATGCACTTTGGTCAGCCAATCTTTAGAGGGATCGATCCAGTTCATTGTCGGAATTTTCTCGTAGCCGATGAGGACCTTGTTATCCGCTTCAAAGCAGAAATAGTACGTACTGGCGCCGAAAAAACAATTCGCGCACAAATATTCGTTGTGATCGAGCAATTGCGCCTGAACCTGGGGTTTGTCCGGCGCGGCTGCAAAAGAACACGGTACAGACGACGCAAAAAAGGCAAGTGCGAAAAATGTGCAGACCGGCTTCATTATTCTGATCTTATCCTGTGAAACAATGGCGTGTCGTGAAGTCGAACTGGTTACTCGTTCCATTCTTCCTTCTTCTTCCCGCATGGCCCCAGACGCCTGCGGCTCCTCCGACATCGCCCCCGGCATCGGAACTGGAAGCCGTCGTTACAACGGATCTGGGTACATTCCGCTTCGAATTTGCGCCGGACAAAGCCCCAAAGCATGTCGATCAGTTCATCCGGCTCGCGCGCCAGGGCTACTATGACGGCAGCGCATTCCACTACGTCGTCGCCAATGGCATCATCCAGGGCGGCGACCCCCTGCTGAAGACTCCGAAGACTCCGAAGAATCTCTGGGGCACGGGCGGCATGAATCTTTTGCCGAGTGAATTCAGCGACCTGAAACACGAACGGGGCGTGGTCTCAAGCGTCCGCATTCCGAATAAACCGAACAGCGATGGCAGCCAGTTTTTCGTCTGCGTGACCCCGCAACCTCCTCTCGATGGCCAGTTCTCGACCTTCGGCCGTGTGACGGAAGGGATGGATGTGGTGGAGCGCATCTCGCAGGTTCCCGCCGGTGAGAATGGCTTAACGGATAAACCGGTCCGCATTCTCAAAATCACAATCGAGAACAAAAAAGTACAGCCGTTCCTGACGGCGACCCCCGATGAGATGCGCAAGACGGTCACTCTCAAAACCACGCTGGGTACTATCAAAATCAAAATGGAGCCGGACTGGGCCCCCAATACCGTGCGCAATTTCCTGATGCTGACCGCGACCGGCTGGTACAACGGCACCATCTTCCATCGCATCGTGAAAGATTTCGTCGTCCAGGGCGGAACGGCGGAGCAGCGATCCGCGGGCCCCACCCGTCCCGCCGATCGTTGGGTGCACCCGATCAAGGGCGAATTCCGCGCCGATGTCAAACACGTTCGCGGCATAGTCTCCATGGCTCATGGGGACGATCCAGACTCAGCGACGACCTCCTTTTTTCTGATGCTCGGCCCGGCCGAGCACCTGGATGGTCAGTTTGCGGCTTTT
>JBEKTF010000073.1:0-23998 GCA_049516355.1 Bryobacteraceae bacterium
ACGTACCACCTCAAATCCGGAATCGCCGAGAAGATTGTGAATCTCGAGCGGCACGTATTCGCGATTGTGGCGTGCTTCGGGCTCTTCCCCTTCCTTCCGTGGCCGTATATAGGAAGGGAATAAGGATGGATGATAGCCCTGCAGAATTCCGGATATGGCGCGCAAAGACCCCAGGTTGGGTGTGGTCAGGACCACGTGGCCGCCCGGTTTGAGAATACGGTTGATCTCGGCCATCATATGCATCGGGTCGGCGAACAGGTGCTCGATCAATTCGCAGCACAGTACGGTGTCGAACGATGCGTCGGCGTAGGGATAAACGTCACGCTCGGCATCGAAATGATCGACGTCGCACTCAAACGTTTCGCCATTTTCAGACACAATCGACTTGTGGTCGATGCGTCCCGGTTTGCCGTAATAACATCCGCGAACGTTTCCATAACCGAGCTGGAACCTGAGCGCCGCGGTGATTTGCATATATGCGCCCATCTCGAGGATCGATTTCGATCGATCGCCGACCGGCGTCATCTCAAGCGTATGAACAAACCGCGTCTTATGCTGAGCGGCGTAATTTCGGGCATCGGGGGCGACCCATGTCTCGACCGCTTCAGGCCGGACCCTTTCGGCAAACTTCACAGGCTCGGGTTCCGGTTCTGCAGCCGGCTGCGCGATTGTTTCCAGCGGCGCTCGGCCGTCGCGGAATTCCTCGAGAAAGGCGATATACCGATCCGCAACTGACGCCCAGGTGCATGCCCGCTCCACCCATTGCTTCGCGCGCGCACCCATGGCCTGCGCGAGATCGGGACGCGACACAAGGAGGTTAAGGTATTCAAAAATGAAATCCTCTTCCTCTTGTCCCCGGCCTTGTTGTGACCCAACATGCGCCGTGGGCACCTTGAGGCACACCTCGTCCGGGAGTTCCGCGAACGCGCCAATGTCGCTGACAATCACGGCCTTGCCGAGTCCCAGTGCGCGCTGCAGGCTTCCCGAGGTTTCGCCTACCGTGGGATAGCGCAGGTTCAGTACGATATCGCAGGCCCCGATATACTCCACAAATTTATCGACGGGCGCGAATCCGAGGATCCTCACATGCTCGCTCAGATCGAGCGTGCGAATCAGTTGTTCCACGCCGAACTCCGGATGCGGCTCACCCACCAGAATCATCCGCACGCGGGGATCGAGCTTCACCAGTCTGCGCAGCGCGCGCAAGCTCTCGGCGATCCGTTTGTAAGGTTTAAGGTACCCGAATGCTCCGATCAGCGGCGTGGATTCGTCGAGCCCGAGCGCATGGCGCGTGGCAATGCGGTCCGTCTGTGGAATCCAGGCGCCATGCGGAATCGTCGCGATGGGCCCTTCGAAACCCTGCCGGCGCATGAGCCCGGCCACGTAGTCGCTATGAACGATTAGCCCGCGCGAGGCGTCGAGCAATCTCCGGGTCATCGCGACGCCTTCGTAATCCGGACCTACCGCGAGAGTGCGCGCCCGTTTGGCATATTCCAAAGCAGCAGCTCCGCCGTTCAATTCGCACTCCGCGAGGTATGCGTCCCAGTCGCCCCGCTTGATGGTGAGATCGGCGATGAGATGGTGCAGATTGGCTTCGTGCATCACCACTACGCCCGGGTGCCGAAGAGCATTTTCGTAGGCGAATCCGTGGTACGGATTGTTCCCGATATGGTAGAGGGCCACATCGTATGCGGAAGTATCGAACGATGTCGCAGCTTGATCGAATATCGCCAGGTGCACACGCTTCGCCATTTCAGCGGCGAGAGCCTCGGAGTAATCTGCAATGCCGCTTTTCGATGGCGGCATGGGGGAGAAGAATGCAACCCGCACGTTCTTCAAATGAATCGCGTTCAGCGGATCAGCTCCATCGAGAATGTGCCCAGGGCGAACGGCGCCTTTACGAGCAGAGGGGACCGGGCCGGATCGCGAGCGAAATACATTTCGAACGTGAACTGGGAAGACGGACCTTTCACGGTGCAGAGGACCTCATCGGATTGCACGTCTTTGCCGCCCACGGGAATCACAGGCGCGCCTGCGTAGGCGACGCTGATTTGATAGAGACCGCCGAACAGGATCTGCTGCGCGGCGGGCACGCGTCCCTGACCGAGTTCCTCGCGGGTGTAGAACAAATACGTTAAAGCATCCTTGACGCAATTCGGTACAGCGATGTCGGTCCGGCCACCGCTCTTTGGCGTCCGCGTGGCAATCCCGCGACTAGCGTCGATCATCTCCTTCTCGTCCACCGTGCGAGGTCCATGGATGGTTGAGCGGTCAAAAGAAACCGCGCACAAACCAGGCGTAGCCTCGGCGCGATAGATATCCTTCACCTGAAATCCGGGGATGCCCGCATCGACAGTAAATTCGAAATCCCAGTTTGTGCCGGAGCGTTTCGCATGCATGTGCGCTTCGCCCAGATTGATGCCGCTGGGCCAGTTGACCGTATAGTTCAGCTCTTCATCGGTGAATGGGAATCCGATCAGCGCCGGTGGTTTGGGAGACGCGAGTTCAAGTGGCGTTGGTGCACTGGATTGCGCCTGAAAAGACAGTGCGCAAGAAGCAAATAAAGCGCAGATTCGAAATACCAGGCGTGTCATGGTTCTCGCGACGCTGCCATCGCCCTTGCGTGCACGGGCTGAGGGACGCCGCCGCGGAGGGAGTTCACGACTTCCTCATAGACGTCAAGGGTAGCGCGGGCACTTTTTTTCCAACTGAAGGCCGCGGCGCGCTGCAGGCCGAGCCGCTCCATCCGGCCGCGCAATTCACCATCGAACAGAATGTCCCTCATGGCGAGAGCAATCTCATCGGTCTTGTGCGGATCGAAGAAGAGCCCGGCGCCGTCGGCGACTTCCGGCATAGCCGACGTGTTCGAACAAGCAACGGCCCTGCCGCAAGCCATGGCTTCGAGAATCGGCAGTCCAAAACCCTCATAAAACGAGGGGAATATGAAACATTCGCAGGCGTTATAAAGCTGCAGCAGATCGGGATCGCTGACGAAGCCCGTGAAGTGAATGCGGGATGCGAAGCCGCAGGCGCGCGCCGCGTTTCGAACCTTGGGCGTGAACCAGGTTTCTTTACCGGTTAGAACGAGGTGATGCTTGAGTTGCGGATAATCCGTGAGTAGTTTTGAAAAAGCCGCGATCAGGCCGATATGGTTCTTGCGCGGCTGAAGGTCGCCCACGGACAAAATGAACGGGGCATCGAAGTGCAACATGTCGCGCACGGCCCTCTGCGCGCGATCGCGGCCGACGACCCGGAATTCGGGATTCGCCGCATTCGGGACGACGCTGATGTTCGAAGGCCGAATATCATAGGCGCGCAAAATCGCATCGCGGGAGAAATCGCTGACAGTGAGGATATGGGTGGCGCGTTTTACGGTCGAAGCCACAGTGAGACGAAGCTGCGTGCAACGCCCAGCCGTGAAATACTCGGGGTACTCCAGAAAGCTCACATCGTGCACTGTAACCACAGTCGGTGTCCTGGTAAACAGCGGCGCGGTGTACTGAACGTGGATGAGATCGGGACTGTCCGCCCGTATCAAACTGCCAAGGTCCCAGCCCAGCCTCAGATAGGGATTCGCTGAAACTCGGCGTACCTGAAATCGCTCGGGAATCAGGGCGACTGCGTCCGGCTCCGAAATGTAGGCAACGAAATCGGACTCCCCGTCGATCTGGCCGAACGCCTGTAGCAGGCTTCGAATATAAACTTCATTACCGGTCAGGCGTCGCCCGATCGCATGAGCATCAACGGCAAAGCGCATCAAGTTTTCCCAGTATATCCGTTAACTCTAAAGTGGTGCGTCAGTTGCGAAATATTCTCCATCCTTTTCCATACGGCTTCCCACGAATAGAGGTCGTCAAAAGTACGACGCCCGTTGGTTGCAATGCGTTCCCTCGCCACGGAATCGTCGAGCAGCCGCACTACCTCAGCTGCAAATTCCGGAGCGCGGGATGCCAGTGTAATGTTGAGTCCATCTTTCGCGGCGAGTCCTTCGGCAGCCAGCGGCGTAGCGACCACGCAACGCGCGGCTGCCCAGGCTTCCAGAATCTTGATGCGGGTACCGCTGCCGGCCCGAAGCGGCGCAACCACCACACGCGCCTGTGCGATTTCGGACCTGGCATCCGCTACCGGCCCCGTAACTTCGATTCCGGTTTGTTCCACCGAGCCCCGTGGCAGAAGATGGCGAATGAATCGATCGCCGCGCCCGACCAGGCGCAAACGGAAGTCAGGATAAACGCGCCGCACCCGCGGCCAGATTTCCCGTACCAAAAAGGCGACGGCGTCGATATTCGGGTGATATTCGAAGTTGCCCGAAAAGACAACGCGGGCGAATTCGGCTAAGTGTGGTGCTTCGACCCAGGGAAGCCCGTTCGGGTAGACTTCTACCCGTGCCCCCGGAGCAATGCGCCTGACCGAGCCGGCATCCTCTTCGGAAGCGGTTAGAACCAGGGAATAACGCGGGAGCAGGGTCGATTCCAGCCTGCGGGATGCGGCAGCGAATCGCTTATGTCCAGCTCGGACCAGCCCGGTGCTTACCTGGGCGCAGCGTTCATCCAGCACCGACTCGATATTGTGCATATCGAGGATCGTCGTCTCGCACCAGCGGCTCAATTGCTCCACATAAGGAGCGCACCAGAAGTGTTCCACGATGCCGACGTCGTAATGGCGGCCGGCGATCGCCCGTTCCACGCTTGCGCCGAGGCCGCTGACGCGGTCCACCAACGGTGGAACTCCCCGGATCGCGCGTCCGGCGTTGCGAAGATAACGCGCAAACGGACCCCGATTGTGATGAGGCAGCGGGATCACGTGTTGCGTCCGCACCAGACCCGGAGGTAGAAGCGCGGGCGCCCCGCTGTCGGAGATCAGGATGAGGTCGACATCGGCAAAGCGGGCAAAGTAATGCAGCAGCGAGGCGATCCGAAACGCTCCGCCCCCCTCCAGAGGATAAGGGGGCTCCGGAGAAAGCATCAGGGCATTCATTCCGCGAGCTTTCGTCTCACAAGTGAATTATAGGCGGCCCGTTTTGACGCGATATTCACAAAACGCAGGTACACTGAAACCAAAGGACATGGGGTTGCCGATATGGGTACGCCAATCCGGTTAAGGCTCTTCCTCAGCTGCTTTCTGCTGATTGCCGCTATCGCCTTCGTCGTGGACTTGAGCGGCGCAGGCGACCGCGTCAATCGGACCATTCTCGAACTGGGCCTCTGCTTCCTGGGCGCGATCCTGATGACGTGGATTTTCTCGCGCGCGATCGAGTGGCGGATTCAGCGGTTGAAGGTCTTTGCCGAGCACGTTCTGGATGCCAGTAACGTGGATGAGCCGCTGCCCGAAGAGGGCGAAGAAACGGCTCTCCTTAACCAATCCCTGCGCCGTATGTCTTCGCGGATCCGCGAACTGGTCGATCGGTTGAGCCTCGAATCGGCGCGGCGGGACGTAATCCTGAAAAGTATGGCCGAGGGCGTTCTGGCGGTGGACCACCAGATGCGCGTCCTGTTCTGTAACCAATCGCTTTCCAACGCTCTCGGCTTGAAACACCCCGTCGAGGAAAACACGCCGCTGCTCGGGCTGGTGCGCGATCCGAAATTCCTGAACCTGATCTCGGGCGTTCTGGGTTCCGGCGAAGCGGTCAACTGCAAGCTGCAGTTTACGGCCGACGATTCGAAAATCTTTGAAGCCTACGCCGCACCGCTGGAGGTCCGCTCCGCCGCCGCGCCGATTCATCGCGGCGCTCTCGTCATCCTGCACGATATCACCGGTCTCGAACGCCTCGAGCGCATCCGGCGCGATTTCGTCGCCAACGTCTCGCACGAACTTCGCACACCGCTGACCGCGATCCGCGGTTACGCGGAAACCCTGCTCGCCGGCGCATTGGCCGACACTGACAATAACCGCCGCTTTATCGAAATCATTCAGGCGCACGCCATCCGGTTGAACAATATCGCGTCGGATCTGCTCACCCTTTCGGATCTGGAGTCGGGGCGGCGAGATGTCGAGCCCGGGCCCATCTCGGTCGAAGAAGCGGTCAATACCGCGCTCCTCACCGTGGAACCGGAGGCGCGCATTCGAGGCGTCCATCTGGTACGTGGATCGGTACATGACGCCCTGATCACCGGCCATTCGCTCCGTCTGGAACAAGCGCTCGTCAACCTTCTCGACAACGCCGTGAAATTCAACAAACCGGGCGGCGAAGCCCGCATCGACTCCGGCACGACGCCGGAAGGCAGGATCTTCATCTCGGTATCCGATACTGGTAGCGGGATGCCCTCGGACGATCTGCCGCGCATTTTCGAACGCTTCTATCGGGTCGATCGGGCCCGTTCGCGCGAGGTTGGCGGCACCGGCCTGGGACTCTCCATCGTGAAGCACGTTGTGGAACGGATGGATGGCGCAATCAAGGTCGAGAGCCGCCTGGGCAGAGGCTCGACATTCACCATCATCCTGCCGCCCACCGAAGAAGAACCTTTCGCCGCATGACAAAACGAAGCATTCGACCCAGTGGCGCGGTAAAAGCGCCTCCTCAAGCCGCGGATTTCGATGACGCTTCGCTCAACGACCCGGCTCTTTACATGAATCGTGAGCTCAGTCTGCTCGAATTCCAGCGCCGCGTGCTCGAAGAAGCGCGCGATCCCCATAACAAACTGCTCGAGCGGGCGAAATTTATTTCCATCGTCAGCTCAAACCTCGACGAGTTCTTCATGGTGCGCGTGGCCGCGTTGAACCAAAAGCTGGCTGCCGGCAGGAACGACCTCAGCATCGACGGGAAGACTGTGACACAGCAACTCGAAGCGGTGCACGCCAGTGTCGATCAACTGATGCTGCAGATTTACGACTGCTTTCAGAATCAGCTCTTGCCGGAACTCGCGCAGAACGGAATTGTCATTGTCGACTACGCTACCCTGGATGACCGTGAACGCGAGGCGGCCGACGCTTACTACGCCAAAACGATCTTTCCGGTGCTCACGCCACTCGCGTTCGATCCCGGGCGCCCGTTCCCGCACATTTCGAATCTCAGTCTGAATCTCGCGATCGTGCTGAACGACCCGCGCCGCAAAAAACAACCAAACGAAGCAGACACGGGCCAGATGCATTTCGCGCGCGTGAAAGTTCCCGAGGCCTTACCGCAACTGGTCGCCATTCCCGCCCCTCAGTCGCGCCCGAAATCTGCTCCCTGTGCTGCCAAATTCGTCTGGATTGAGCAGGTCATCGCCGCCAACCTGACGTCGCTCTTTCCCGGGCTCGATATTCTCGAATCCCATCCGTTCCACGTTACCCGCGACGCGGAAGTAGCCATCCAGGAACTCGAAAGCGACGACCTTCTCGAAAGCGTGGAGGAGGCGGTCTGGCGCCGTCGATTCCGCACTCCCGTGCGCCTGCAAACGGATTCGAGTATCTCCGACCACATCCTTGAAATTCTGATCGAGAACCTCGAGATCAAGCCCGAAGACGTATGCCGCGTACCCGGCCCGCTCGATCTCGCGCGCCTTCGCCAGTTGCCGTCTCTGGAACGCCCGGAACTGCGCGACGAGCCGTTCGAGCCCTGGGTTCCACCGGACCTCTCCGCACATGCCGAAGAAGACATGTTCACGATGATCCGCGGCGAAGACCGTCTTCTGCATCATCCCTATCAATCTTTCCAGCCCGTGGTCGACCTGCTGAATAAAGCGGCGCACGACCCCGACGTGCTCGCGATCAAGATGACGCTGTATCGCGTAGGCCGCAACTCGCCGATCGTCCAGGCGCTGCTGGAAGCCATTGAAAACGGCAAACAGGTGGCGGTTCTCGTCGAGTTGAAAGCGCGCTTCGACGAAGAAAGTAATATCGAATGGGCCCGCGCGCTGGAACGCGAAGGAGTGCACGTCGTCTACGGGCTCCTCGGCCTCAAAGTGCACTGCAAAATCGCTTTGATCGTCCGCCGGGAGCAGGATGGCATCCGCCGCTATCTCCACCTGGGAACGGGCAACTACAACGCAACCACCGCGCGCCTCTACACCGACCTCACGTTATTCACCTGCGACCCGGACCTCGGCGCCGATGCGACCGATCTGTTCAACTATCTGACCGGCTACTCGCACAAATCCGACTTCCGGAAGCTTCTCGTCGCCCCCGTAACGCTGCGCGAGCAGATGGCCGCTCTGATCCGGCGCGAGATCGAACACGGCACGCGGGGGCGGTTGATCTTCAAGATGAACGCGCTTGAGGACAAAGCCATGGTCAGGCTCCTCTATGAGGCCTCGCGCGCGGGTGTCCGGATCGATCTGATCGTGCGCGGGCTGTGTTGCCTGCGTCCCGGGATTCCCGGAGTCAGCGAGAACATTCGCGTGACCAGCATCGTCGGCCGTTTTCTCGAACACAGCCGCTTGTATTACTTCGAAAACGGCGGCGCCGAAGAGATGTATATGGGCAGCGCGGATCTGATGCCGCGCAATCTCGACCGCCGCGTGGAAATTCTGTTTCCGGTCCTGAATCCGAGGATAGTCCGGCGCCTCCGCGATGGCCTGCTGGAGAAATGCCTGGCGGACAACCGCAAATCCCGCATCGGAAGGCCGGACGGCGTCTACGAGTTTCTGCCTGTCAATGGAGCGGGGTCCGTGGATAGCCAGGCATGGTTCATCCGGCATCGCGACCAGGCCGCCGATTGATCATATTCGTGTGGTAACGCCGGCGGTCTCTGCCGCCGGTTCTTTTCAGGCCACTTCCACAGCCGGTTGGTGGCGCACGTCGACGCCCTGCGTGAGGAAAATAACGTCCTCGGCGATGTTCGTCGCGTGGTCCGCGATGCGCTCAAGCTTGCGGGCGACGATCAGGTAGTCGAGAGCGCGGCAAACCGTCGTTGCATCTCTTTGCATGAGGCCGGTCAATTGGCGCTGGATGCCGTTGCGGGCCTTGTCCACCGCGTCGTCTGTCTCGAGAATTCCGCGTGCCAGCTGAGCGTCGCGCTTCACAAAAGCGTCCAGGCTGCCGAGGACCATCGACTCCACCAGGTTCGCAATTTCCCCGAAATTTACGGCCTCGGGCAGCGGCGGCTGCGTCATCAGGGAGAGCGCCCGCTCGGCTATGTGGACCGCCAGATCTCCCATCCGCTCGAGGTCGGTCGAGATCTTGATAGCGGACACAACGAGACGCATGTCGCGCGCTACAGGCTGTTCGCGGACGATCAGGCTGGTCACCTTTTCGTCGACCTGCACTTCCATCTGATCGACCCGCGATTCGTCCCGGATCACCTGGTGGGCGTAATCTTCGTTCTTCTCCACGAGCGAGAGGACACTTCTTTGGATGGAGTGCGCGACAAGCGAACCCATCTCCTGAAGCGTATCGTTCAGTAACTTGAATTCTTCTTCAAATGGCCGCATAGGAACTCCAGAGCGCTCGTGTTCTAACCGAACCGGCCCGTGATGTAGTCTTCTGTCTCCTTCTTCGAAGGATTCTTGAAGATCACATCCGTCTTATCGTGCTCAATCAGTCTGCCGAGCAGGAAAAAGCCGGTAGTGTCCGCCACACGCGCCGCTTGCTGCATGTTGTGCGTCACGATCACGATGGTGCACTGATTTTTTAACCCGACCAGCAGATCTTCGATCTTGGCCGTTGCGATCGGGTCGAGCGCCGAACAGGGTTCGTCGAGCAGCAGGACTTCCGGATCGACTGCCAGCGCGCGCGCAATACAAAGCCGTTGCTGCTGTCCGCCGGAAATTGCATAAGCGGATTCATTCAGCTTATCCTTCACTTCGTCCCAGAGCGCCGCGCGGCGAAGGCTTTGCTCCACCACCTCTGCCGCGGTTTTCTTCTTCAGCATCCCGTTGATCCTCGGACCATAGATGATGTTCTCGAAGATCGATTTCGGGAAGGGATTCGGCCGCTGGAAAACCATACCGATGCGGCGGCGGATTTCCGTTACGTCTTTGTCCAGGATGTTCTCGCCATCCAGTGTGATCTCGCCTTCAATGCGGGTATCGCGCAACGTTTCGTTGATTCGGTTCAGGTTCCGCAGGAAGGTGGACTTGCCGCAGCCGGAGGGGCCGATCAACGCCGTGACTTTGTTCGCCGCAAACTCGAGCGAGACGTCGTGTAAAGCCTTGAAAGAGCCGTAGAAAAAATTAACGTTGGCGGCGCGCATTTTGGGCACTGCCGTGTGTGCCTGGGTGGATGTCTCAGTGGAGGTCGGAATCATTTGAGTTTGTGGCTGGGTGGCAGCCGTTTGTGGTGATGAACCCATCTTGTTTGACCGTATCCTTTTACCTTATCGGGGCAACGATGTTCCACGCGAAATAACCATACGAGCCGCAATATTGGCCAGCAATACAAGAGCCAACAGGACTAATCCGGCAGCCCAGGCTTGCCGATGCCAGTCATCGTAGGGAGCCACGGCGTGAGTAAAGATCATGACGGGAAGCGATGCCGTGGGTTCGGAAAGGCCCGTGCTCCAGTATTGGTTGTTGAGGCTGGTGAATAAAAGCGGCGCCGTTTCACCGGAGATGCGCGCCACGCCCAGAATCATCCCCGTCATGATACCTTTGCGGGCCGCCGGTACGATGACGGTAGCGATCGTTCGCCATTTATTTGCGCCAAGCGCCAGCGCGCCTTCGCGCATGGATCGCGGCACTTCGAGCAGGAACTGTTCGGTGCTGCGGGCGGTGATGGGAATCAGCATCAGGCTGAGAGCCAGCCCGCCGGCAAGGGCGGAGAAGTGATGCATGGGTACCACGACAACGGTCCACGCGAAGATACCGATCACGATGGAAGGAACTCCATTCAACAAATCCGCGGTGTAGCGGACAATAAATGGCAGCGTCTTGCCGCCGAATTCGGCCAGGTAAACGCCGGCGAAAAAACCGATCGGCAAGCCGATCATCGACGCGAGAACCACAATCTCGGCGCTGCCCAGGATCGCATTCCCCATGCCGCCGCCGTTTTGGCCCGGAGGGAGCGGAAGTTTGGTGAAGAAGCCCAGATCCACCGATTTTCCGCCGTAATAGACGAGATAGCCCAGCGTCCATAACAAAGCGGATACGGTCAGAACCGCGCACACGCCGCACAGGGTCAACATGACGTTGTTGATTGCATTCCGGCGCGAGTTTCGCGTGGTCATGCCTTTGCCGAACCTTTCTTCGTCGTCACCACAATCAATAACTGCGCCAGACCATTGATGACCATTGTCAGGACGAACAGTACCAGTCCCAACTCCACGAGTGCCGCGAGATACGTGTTGCCGGTAGCCTCGGTAAATTCGTTTGCAATGACGGCGGCGATGGTCTGTCCCGGCGCAAATAAAGAGGCGTGAATCGCGTTATCGTTCCCGATCACCATGGTCACAGCCATCGTTTCGCCGAGAGCGCGGGCAAGCGCCAGAAAGATGGACCCGATGATACCCAGGCGGGCGAACGGAAGAACGGCGTTGCGCGTCGACTCCCATTGCGTGGCGCCGAGGGCGAGGGCCGCTTCCCTTTGTTCGCGTGGGACCGCCAGGAGGGCCTCACGCGAAACGGAAATGATATAGGGAAACGTCATGATCGCGAGAACCACGCCCGCCGTGAAGTATCCGTATCCGAAGATGTGGCCGCTGAACAGGAACACTGAACCCGCGACACCCTGTATCGCTGGTTCGACATAGTCGCGCATCAATGGGACCAGCGTGAAAATGGCAAGCAGGCCCAGGATAACGCTGGGAACCGCGGCCAGCAATTCGACAAGAAATGTCAGTGTATTGGAAACCTTTGGAGGCGCAAGTTCGGACAAAAAGATTGCGGCGCCGATGCCCAGCGGCACTGAAATCAGCAGTCCCAGAAAGGAAGTGATGACCGTTCCGTAGATAAAGGGAAGGGCGCCATATTTATCGGTGACCGGGTCCCACATCGATGAGGTGATAAACCCGAACCCGGATTTTTCCCTCGATGCCGCGCTATGCAGCCACAACTGCCAGACCAGCAGAATAGTGATTGCGATGATCGAAAGCGCGAAAATCAGCGTGAAACCATAGGCCAACTCGTCGCCGCCGAACCGGCGTTTCGGTACGGTGCGTGATCGGGGAACGGCGGCGGCGGTGGTGGCCATATACGAGTTATTTAATCAGCGCGATCTGTTTCTGTTCTTTCGCGACCACGGCCTTCGGCAGCGGCGCGTAGCTAAGCCCTTGACAATCCTTCTGCCCTGTTGTCAGCATCCAGGCGAGAAACTCGGTGATCGCCTTTTTCTTCGTCGGGTCCTTGATCTCGCTCGGTACCAGCATCCACGTAAACGAGGAAATCGGATAGACGTTCCCGCCCATCTCATTGGTAATCGATACGCGGAAATCTTCAGGCATCTCTTTCGCGGCGGCAGCTGCAGCCGTCACGCTGTCGAAGCTCGCTTTGACGAATTTGCCGGAGGCGTTCTTTACATCCGCGTAAGGCATCTTCTGCTCCACCGCGAAGATCAATTCCACATAGCCGATCGAGTTGGGTGTCTGCTTTATGACGCCCGATACGCCTTCGTTGCCTTTGCCGCCCAGTCCTACCGGCCAGCTCACGGACGTATTGGCGCCGACCTTCGATTTCCACTCCGCGCTGACCTTCGAAAGGTAGTCGGTGAAGACGAAGGTGGTGCCGCTGCCGTCGGACCGGTGTACCACTTCAATGTCATTGGCCGGCAGTTTCACGCCGGGGTTGGCCGAGGCGATCTGCGGATCGTTCCACTTCTTGATGCTACCCAGGAAAATACCGGCGATGGCTTCGGGAGTCAACTTGAGATCGCCGGTAACACCCGGAACGTTGTAGGCGAGAACGTCCGCGCCGAGCACGGTCGGGAAATGCAGGGGTTTCACCTTCATCCCTTTGATCTGCTCATCCGTCATCGGCATGTCCGACGCGCCGAAATCGACGGTGCCTTCCGTGAGCTGGCGAATACCACCGCCCGAACCAATCGATTGGTAGTTGATCTGGACATCGGGATGCGCCATCTTGTATTCACTGAACCATTGTTGGTAGATCGGGTTCGGGAACGTGGCGCCCGCCGCATTGATTGTTTCCGCACCCATAGCGGTTGCCGGAAGCAACGCCGCGAACAGGGCGGGAAGTACCGTTAGACCCATTACTGCGAGCTTTTTCATAGATTTATGTCCTCTCCTTTGAATATTGAAAAGGGGTGGGCAACTAAAGAGTCTCCCACCCCAATGTTTCAACGGCGTTACAGATTGTTTAGAAGTTCGGCATGGCGCCGGGTAAAGTGTACCGGATGTCCAGGTAAATGGTGTTGTCGTGAGTTTGGCCGGGCGCGTTCGCGGCAACGAACCATGGTGAGCGTTCCAGCCACTCGTATTGCCCCATCAAGTTGATCGCGCCGTAGCGCGGATTCCTCCACATGGTCTGATTGAATCCGAACGTGATTTCGTTGATCATGCGGTTCTGGCTGTTCGCCGATCCCGGATAGCCGTACCCGACAAACGACGTGCCATTGGCGTCCAGGGCGACGTTGCGTCCGATGTAAATCCCGCCATAGTATCCGTAGAGCAGGGTGTTTTTGACAACCGCTTCCACACCGTCAATGGTCCCGCCCGCTTTAACCCCGCTAAGAGAACCGTTGGCTCGGACGATCAGATTCGGTGCCTGGCCAAACATATAACGGCCATCGCCGTCAGTCCAGTAGTTGGTCGTGATCACTCGGAAGTTCTTCACGATTTCAGCATTCGCGCCGAACTGAAGTCCGCCGCCGCTGAGGGTATTGTGCGTGAACGGCGCGGCGGTGTTCGTTGTCCTGAAGTTGCTCTCGATGCCGGTGATATCGAAGTGGAAGCGCGAGCTCGGATCGAAGGCGATCTTCGCGATGAAGTCCGGTGTATAGGCGGGTTGACCCAGGTAGCTTCCTGCCGGGCTGGCGTTGAAGCCCGCGCCGTTGTCAAGTTGGGTTGTCGCAAGGCCGGCAAGAGCCGTCGGCAGGGTGATGGCCGATCCGCCCGCCGAACCACCCATGTACTGATCGGGCTGCTCGACGGAGAAGCCGGCAGTTACGGTTTTGGACGGGTGGTACAGAACGCGCACGCCGGGCTGGCGCGTCCACGTGAGGCCCGCCGTGTAATTGATGTCTATGACTTGCGTGTACATCAGATCCCCAGGCAAAGCCGAGATGCCGACACGGTTTGGCACCAACATGCTCCAGCTCTGCCCCGCGAGGAACTCCCACTGGCCCTTGCGGACGTCCACCCAGAACAGGCGAAGGCGCGGCACAACCGCGCCGTTGGAAACTGCCAGGTTAGTCGCGCCGCTGGTTCCGTTGAAGTCGAACTCGTTGTATCCGATGAAGTGAGCGCCCTTCCAGTCGCCATCGACGCGCAGACCGAGACGCGAGTTCTGAATGCTGAAACGGGCTTCGTTGAGGTTGCCGTTGACTGCGTTGTTATAAGGAACGCTGCCGAAATTGGAACCCATGCTGGATCCGGCGCTCTTGTCGCGCCAGAAGGGCGTGAGATCCATGAAGCCGATCGGAACGATGCAGACGCTGCCGAGCCGCAAATATGCGGGAACGGCGTTGCCGTCCGGACCTGCTTCGCAAGGATTGCTCCCGCCGCCCGTCGCACCCTGCGGCCGCGGCACCGGGTTGGCAATCGAAACCGCCCGCGGCGCCGGAAGCGCCGGAAGGGGTGCCGGTCCCGGGATCACCGGAGTCAGGCTCGCCACGTTGCCCAGGTTGGGCCGCTGCGATGCGGCAGTCGTGCCCGCCGTGGTGCCCGCGGTAGACGCGCCGGTCACCTTGTCGATCAACTGTTGTTGACCCTGGAGCATCTGCTGCAACGCCTGCAACTGCTTCTGTTGTTCCGCCAAAGCGGTTTTCAGGCGAGCGATTTCCTCGTCTTGTGACTGCGCGGCGACAACGGCGTTGGTTGTTGAATTCGATGGAACTGCTGTCGTAGTTGCGTCATCCGCAGCGCCAAAAAGGCTCGATCCCACCAGCATGGAAGCCAGAAGGAGCGCAGCCCGGTTAACGGACATCTTGCTTGGATTCATTCAATTCTCCCGTGTGAAGTCCCAGAAAAACGCTCTGGGTGAAGCTACCCCGAAGCTGACCCAAAACGGACGGAGGTCGGTCGGACACAGAAATACTCCGTATGCTCCCTTACCGTGTGGATTGCAACGCGAGCTTTTAAGATATCGGCAGTTCTTGGAAACTTGATGACTATGATGTGAAGAAACTGTTACGGAAGTTAACCAGATTGTTACTACAAATATCAACGAACGTTATCAACCGATGTTTATCAACCAAGGTGATGATGCCGGACATCGACGCCTTTGATCAGAAACAGAACATCCTCAGCGATATTGGTGGCATGATCGGCTACGCGTTCCAGGTTATGCGCGATGAAAATCAGGTCGAACGCGGTGCCTGCGGGTGCCTGGCCATTCTCCAGCATCCCCAGCAGCTCCTGATAAACGGAGTTTTTCAGATCGTCCACTTCATCGTCGGACAGGAGTACGCTGCGGGCGAGCTCTTCATCCCGCTGGACAAAGGCGTCAAGACTCTTCCGAACCATGGATTCCACGGTCTTCGACATATGTGGAACATCAACCAGCGGCTTGAGCTGCGGCCGCCCCAGTAGCGAGATCGACCGCTGCGCGATATTAACGGCCAGATCGCCCATCCGTTCGAGATCGCTGTTGATCTTGATGGTCGCCGTCAGAAACCGCAGGTCGCGCGCGACCGGCTGATGCAACGCGAGCAGTCTGGTCGCCCATTCATCGATTTCGATATCCAGCTGATTAATGCGCTCTTCGGACTCCCAGATATTGATCATCAGCGCATCGTCGCGCTCGACCAGAGAGCGGATGCTGTTATGGATCGAAGTCTCAACCAGCCCGCCCATCTCGAGGATCTTATTCTGCAGTTCGCCGAGTTCCAGGACAAAGGGCCGCATCGTTGGTTGTGAAAAAACAGTGTTAGAAAAAAGATAGCAGTTCTGGCACCATGCGGCGCGAAAGCGATAAAATATTTATCGATGGCGATGGGGTTCGCCTGGGTGCTTTCGCCGAAACTGCCGCGAGGCTGATGACTCCTGTTATTTTCATAACTGGAGTTGTCTTTGCAAACCGTACTGTTGATCTCGCTCGGCGCAGTCATAGGCGCGAACCTCCGCTATTTCGTCTCGCAGTACGTCGCCCGGCTCATCCCGTCGAGCTTCCCGTACGGCACGCTCATCATTAATATCTCCGCTAGTTTCATCCTCGGATTCTTCCTGATCTGGACCACCGAGCGCGTACTGGCGGACCCCCGCTGGCGTATATTTGTCGCCGTGGGATTCTGCGCCACCTATTCCACATATTCCAGCTACGCTTTCGAAACGTTTGCGCTCTTTGAGAAGGGCCAATTGCCGCTGGCCGCGCTGAACTTCCTGGCTACGAATGTGGTCTGTTTCGTAGCGGTGATACTCGGCGCGGCCCTGGCTCGAAGTATCTAGTGAAAGGTTTTCCCATGAATACCGCCGTCCAAGTCACGATCTACCTCAACGAATCCGATAAATGGGACCAGATCCTCCAGATGCTGCGGCGGGAAAACGTCGCCGGAGCCAGTGCTTTCCACGCGGTCGCCGGATTCAACGGCCGCAATCGGGTTCGCACCGCGGGGCTTGTCGAGGCCGGCGGCAATCTCCCCGTCATGATCGTGTTTGTGGATCTGGCGGAGCATGTGACCCGCGTACTGCCGAAACTGTTCGAATTGGCGCCGCACCGGCTGATCGTCCGGGAGAACGTCATCATCGAGCAGGGCAGTCTCGATTAGTCCGGGAGACGGACTTCAAGTCGCGTCTGGAGTTGACGAGATTCTTCCATGTATAGAGACACCTGTTTTGGTGGGGCAGGCGGTTTCGCCTGCCGTCCTTTAAAATGCCCGAATACCGAAGAACATTGCCGCATTTCCATCCGCGTGGGGTGGTGATGCCGAACCGGACCGGGCAGGCGTTTTGTCCTGGGATCATTACCTGCGTGCTGCGTGATTTGAGTCAAGTCGTTCGAGTCAAATAGAGCGGACCACCGCGTATTATATAGAGGAAAACCCGGTTGTGGCTGGGTTGGCGTGTACCCCGGAACGCTGGCCATGGTCCACGCGGGCTGGCAGGCAAAAACGCCTGCGCCACCAAACCTGGCAGTTCACCGAGCCAAAATGGGGAAACTCCAGACGCGACTCCAAGTCACTTCAAGTCGCGCTTATCTCCTATCGCGCCGCAACCATTGCCTTGGCACTCGGCTGCGCGTGACCAAGAACCGGGTGCGGCCGGTAAGGCTTCTCGAGCGCCGCAACCTCTTCCGGGGTCAGCTTGACATCCACCGCCGCGATCAACTCCGTCAATTGTTGCGTCTTCGTCGCCCCGATGATCGGCGCCGTGATCCCGGGCGCTTGCAGAACCCATGCGCAAGCCACCTGCGCCGGTGTGCAGCCCCGTTGCCTGGCGACTGCGGCGACGGCATCGGCCACCGCAAAGTCGTCCTCCCTGTAATACAGGTCCTTCGCGAAGGTGTCCGTTTCCGACCGCTTCGTGTCTCCGCCATCCCGCCGCCGGGTGCCCGTGAGAAACCCGCGCGCCAAAGGGCTCCACGGAATCACGCCCAGCCCCTGATCCACGCAAAGCGGAATCACCTCCCGCTCTTCCTCGCGATAGATAAGGTTGTAATGGTTCTGCATGGTCGAGAACCTGTGCCATCCGTTTTCTTTCGCCGTATAGAGCGCCTTTGAGAGCTGCCACGCAGCCATGCTGCTGGCCCCGAGATAGCGAACTTTCCCGGCGCGCACCAGCGAATCGAGCGCATCGATTGTTACTTCGATCGGCGTCAGCGTATCCCAGCGATGAATCTGATAAAGATCCACATAATCCATCCCCAGGCGGCGCAGCGAATTCTCGCAGGCTTCAATGATGTGTTTGCGGCTCAGACCACGCTTGTTCGGGCTGTTACCCATAACGCCGTGGACCTTGGTCGCGACCACGATATCGTCCCGCGAAGCCATCGCCCGCAGATGAAACCCGGTGATCTCCTCGCTCAACCCGCATGAGTAGACATCGGCGGTGTCGAAAAAATTAATGCCGGAATCGAGCGCGATCTTGAAGTGCTCCCGGGCGTCTTCTTTCCCGACGTGCCAGCCCTTCGTTCCCTGCGCCCATTCCGGCATTTCCCCGCCTCCGTAGCTCATGCATCCCAGGCAGAGGCGGGATACGGTAATTCCAGTCTTACCGAGAATCTTATATTGCATCCTCCGATTCTACCCGGAGCTTGTTATCCACGTTTAGTACTTAAGAGAGCGTCCCGTTCTGCGCGCCGGATTTGATATACTCCCGATATTCTTGTCCAAAAATGGAGGTTATTTGAGATGAGGATTTCGACGGCGATTGGATTTTTCGGACCGGCGGCTGTCATGGCGGCAGTCTTTGCCGGTACTGCGTTGGCGCAAGTAGCCAACGGGCCTGACGCACCAGCAGCGGAAACGCGCCTGGCCCCGCGCCGGCACGGACCGGTGAAGATTCACGGAAGACGCCCTGACAACACGGTGGACAGCGAAAACTGGAGCGGCTATGCGGTGACCGGTTCTTCGTTCACGCACGTGACAGGCTCCTGGACCGTCCCATCCGTTAACTGTAGCGTAACTCCGGGCACTCGCTCCAGCCCGGCTTATTCCTCGTTTTGGGTGGGCATCGACGGATATTCGTCCAGCACCGTGGAGCAGATTGGAACGGATTCCGACTGCGATGGCACTACTCCCACCTACTACGCCTGGTACGAGTTTTACCCGGCCAACTCCTATGAGATCGCGAGCATCAGAGTATCGCCCAACGATGAAATGTCGGCACAGGTGAGCTACAGCGGCTCCGAGTTCACCGTCACAATCACGGATGTAACCACGGGAAGGTCTTACAGTAAGACCGAGAGCGTCCGCAAGGCGGAGAGGTCGTCAGCCGAATGGATCGCCGAAGCGCCGTGTTGTGCGCGCGGCGGGGCCTTCCTGCCGCTTTCCGATTTCGGCATGGTCTTGTTTGGCCTGGATTCAACAGAAGTGAATAACACCAATTACGCGACCGACGGTTCCACATCGGGCCCGATCGGTGCATTCCCCATCGCCAGCGTGCAGCAGATCGATATGGTCACCAGCAGTGGCGCCGTGGAAGACACCGCGTCGGCCCTCTCGCATGACGGTACCAGCTTCTCTGTAACCTGGGACTCTGAGTAGGGCCGGCATTGCCGTCGTCCTACGGGGCGTTTCTTTGCGTGAAGGATCCGAACAAGGAGCCTCTTCGTTCCTGGTTAAACCCACCGAACATTTGTGGCGCACGCACTCAGCACTGGTGTCCGCACTCATGCGGACACCAGTGCTGAGTGCGCGCGCCACGCCCGCCGCGCCATAATAGGACCAAGTCAATGAAGCGAATCCTGGTCGCGTTAATACTCTTCGCTTGTTCGTTTAATGCGTCTTCCGCACCGTTGCCGAAGAAGCCCAAACTAATCGTCGCCGTAGTCGTCGACCAGTTCCGCTATGACTACCTTCTACGATTCCGCGGCGACTACACAGCCGGCTTCAAGAAGCTTCTCGAACAAGGCGCAGTGTTCGACGATGCGCACCATATCCATTACCCGACCGTTAC
Organism: Bryobacteraceae bacterium; assembly: GCA_049516355.1. Classification (GTDB taxonomy): domain Bacteria; phylum Acidobacteriota; class Terriglobia; order Bryobacterales; family Bryobacteraceae; genus BOG-234. Next base: position 19,583 of record JBEKTF010000073.1, read on the forward strand.
CGCCGTCGGACACTCCACATTCCTGAGCGGTGCCACGCCTTCGCTGAGCGGCATCGTCGCCAACGAATGGTACGACCGCGAAACAAAGAAGAATGTTACGAGCGTGTCCGATGACGACACGAACCTCGTGGGTGGAGTCCCGGGCGTTCCGGGATCGTCCCCGCGGCGGATGCTGGTGAGCACGATCGGAGATGAAATCAAGATGCAGGGCCGCCAGGCCAGGGTGATCGGGATCTCGATCAAGGATCGCGGCGCGATTCTGACCGCTGGCCACATGGCTGACGCCGCCTATTGGTTCGATCCGGATTCCAACCGCTGGGTGACGAGTTCTTACTATGAGGAGTCGCTGCCCTCCTGGGTCGCCGGGATCAACGCCGCGAAGCCCCATGCGCGCTCGATTGGCGCCAACTGGATGGCGCTCGATGCAAAGCCTGGAGATAAGCCGTTTTGCACGATGGTTGCGGGGCAGGAGACTGTTCGCTACTGCGGATCGCTCGAAGCGACGCCCTGGGGAAACGAAATGATCGAAGAGTTCGCCGAGCGCGCGCTCGTTGCCGAGAAAATGGGCCACCACGACGCGACTGATGTCCTCACCGTGAGTTTCTCCTCGAACGACTATGTCGGCCACGCGGTCGGGCCCGATGCGCCGGAGGTGCGGGACATTTCGATCCGGACCGATCGTTTGCTCGGCCAGCTTCTCGATGCCGTCGACAAGGAAGCCGGGCTGGATAACGTAATTTTCGTACTCACCGCGGATCACGGCGTCTCACCGGTGCCGGAAGTGAACCAGGAACGTCACATGCCGGGCGGACGCATCGATGGTGCAGCCCTGACAAACACAATGCAGAAGACTCTCGCGGAGAAATACGGCCCGGGCAACTGGGTCACGGGAGTGGTGGGCGAAATGCCCTATCTGAACCGGACTCTCATTGAGAAATACAAGCTCAACGAAGCGGACGTCGAAAGCACTGCGGCGGAAGCGGTTCGCAATCTGCCGCACATCTTTCGCGTGTATACGGCCACCGAAGTGCGCACGGGCCAGGTAAGCCGCGATCAGGTGAGCACGGCATTGACGTACGCCTACTATGGCAAACGCTCGGGGGATCTCTACGTGATTCAGGAGCCCTACTATTTGTTTTCAGCCACCGGAACCTCGCACGGCACTCCATTCGATTACGATTCGCACGTGCCGGTGATTTTCATGGGTGCGGGCATCAAGCCCGGCCACTACTATGAAAAAATAGCCGTGAACGACATTGCGCCCACTTTAGCCGCGATTGCGGGAGTGCAGGAACCCAGCGGCTCCATCGGGCGCGTACTGCAGGAAATGTGGCAATAGCAACGGGCCTCGCGCGCTTTTACAATTTTCTGGCCAACATGGGCCTGGTTCTCCGGGACGACCCGCCCAAGGTCATCGACATGACCGGGCGCCAATGGGGCCAGACCGTGAACGGTCTCGCGCTCTCGATCCGCGAAATCCCGAAAGAAGATCCACGTCAACAAACAGTGCTGTCGGTGGTGATCAGGAACGAAGGGCCGGAGCCGAGAACATTCGCCGTCCCCGGCTGGCTGTTCTTCTATGAGGTCCATCTCGGCGTACCGCTGACAGCCTATGGAAGCCAACTGCTGAAGCCGGAGCGCAAGACGGAACGGATCGAAGTCACGCTCGCGCCAGGGAAGGCCAGGGAGACGGACCTGCCCGCGGGCATCTTGTACGACATGAGAGCCAGCGGCGATTACCGGGTGACGGTCTCGTGCCGATTACCGGACGGAACGGTTGTGACTTCGAATGAAATCGTCGTCAGAGTGTGATTCTCCGCTCAGGCCTGGCGCGCTGGCCGGAATTGCCTCGGCATAATCCGCAATCACATTTTATTTAAGCCCTATTTTCAACATCTTGCGAGTCACCATCCGTCGCCCGTGCACAGCAAGTGTTACCTTCCAATCGAGAACCAGATCGTACCCATGATGTATCTGGTCACTAACCCGTATACTCCTCGAGGCAATGTGCGGTGAATGTAGAAACAATGGGCGGCAGGCGCTCCCGTTATTGGTGCGGCCCCGGTTCCTTCCGGGAGACCAAAAAGGCCCTGATCCGAGGGTTTATCGGATAGTGGGGCGCCCCAACTTTTCTTTTACAGGTAGACGCGACTTAAGTCGCGTTTCTTCGGCTTACGAGAGGTTCACGGCACTGGCCGGCATCGACAAAAACGAGTGCACGGTGTGCCAGGTCTGTTTTCGGTTGATGTTCGTAATCAAGGAGTGCGCCGCACCAGGCAAAATCGTGAACTGCCGATCTCCGCTCGGAAGCCGTTTGAAGAAATCCGTCAAATCGTCGATCGTCGCGATCCCGTCATATTCGCCCCGAAGCAACATCACTGGAGCGAGCACCTTCAACGGATCGACCACTGGCAGATTGGCCGTCATATCGAGATAGGTCCCGGTCGGCACCTGATCGCCGAACTTCAACTCCATATCCGCCGCCACATCCGCAATCGAGGGATCGGTAGTGCCCGGCTTATCGCGCGTATAGATGCTCCGAATCATCTCGCGGTCCCGCAGGCGCATATTATGCGTCCGGTAATACGGCAACTGCTCGGCGCGCTTGGTCAACGTCGGTGAAGCATCGCCTTTGTAAGTAAACGCGGCAAGCACAAGCCGGTCGATCTTCTCCGGGTGATTCATAGCGTAAACACCCGCGCGCAAACCGCCGGACGATTCGCCGAAAACGTGGACCTTGTTGCGCCCGGTTTCCTTGGCCACCAGCTCCATCCCGACCTTAAGATCCTCGGCTCCGCTGGCGATATCGGAGTTGCTGCTCGTGCGGCTGGATTTGCCGTAGTTCTCATGGTCCATCGTCCAGACATCGTAACCATAGCGGGCGAAGGCATTCATCATCGAATACTCCTCGCGTCCGGGAACAGCCAGATCGTAGCTGGTTCGCGCCGAAAGGGAAGACCCATGCACAAGGAAAAGAACCGGAAGCGTCGACTGGCCGCTCGCCGGCGCGCCCACGCGCTTGCGGTACATCACGAGGGAGACGGAGCCTTTCTTAGCGGTATATTCAGCGCTCCAGATGTTGCCCTTTCCAGGCGCTGCGGCAGCTCCAACGGATGCAGCTTTTCCGAGTTCCGGCAACAAACTTCCACCGGCAAAGATGCCCGCCCCGGTCATGGCTCCGGTGACGATACTACGACGCGACAGTTTACGCATGAGCATTACTATATCGCGATTCCAAACGCAATTCGAGCCTTTACGCCGGGTCGGCGATATGCAAGCCAGTCAGGGGGCGGGTAACGCCGGCGGTCTTTGCCGCCGGTTCCGTTGGCTCTCCGGCATTGCATGGAATGCATCGCACCAGTAGTTCCATTCTCAGGTCGAGCACCGCCTCACGCCCCGGCAGAAAAGCCGGTGATCCCGAAGAATCGCCGTATACGCGAGAGCAATTGCATCTGATTTTCGGCCTCCTTGAGCCGGGCTGTTTCCAGATCGAGTCTTTCGCGCACCGCCGAGAGTTCCATTTGCCGGTGCGCGAGCACCACCGACATGTCTTCGGCCAGCTCGGGGCGGCGGCCAATGACCCCCTCGAGCCCGGGTTTGTCCAGCTTGTAGCAATCGACGCCGCTCAGCGCGACAGCGTTCGCGGCGCGCGCTTCGCCTGTCAGAAGAGACCTCTCGCCGAAGAAATCGCCCGGATCGATCCTTCCTATGTGATGTTCCGTCCGATCGGTTCCGGCCAGGGTGATTGCCACCTGTCCCGCCGTTACGAAATACATCGAGTCGCCGTCATCCCCCTGACGGATGATAAGCTCGCCCGGCGCGAATGAAAGATGGTGAAGGTGGGCGCCCAGCTCGAATAGTTCAGGATCGGAAAGAAGGCGGAAAATTGGCGTCCGGCGCAGAATATCGACCGGATTCGCGCGCTCTCTCCCATCGGTAGCCGACTTCATTTCGAGGAGATAAGTGATCTCGGTTGCCGGAATGCCGGCGCGCACCAGCGAGAAATAGATGCGGTTTAAAACTACGGAAACGGCCAGAGTCTCCAGGCCGGGTTTGAGCATCCAGACCACTGCCGCGTAGCGGATGTGGCCAGGCGCCATTTCGAGAATGATGCAGAAAGGGGCAGGGTATTCCGCAACATCGGGAATGGGAGAGGCTTGCAATGCCGCTGTGACGGCATCCATTAATTCCTGCGGGTTCTGCGCGTACGGCATGGTGAACGGAATGAACTGGCGGTGCGACGGGGCCACAACCATGACGGACGATCGGGTCAGAACGCTGTTGGGCAGCATGATACGGTCGCCGTCCGGAGTCTCGATCGTGGTGTGCCGCAGCCGGATATGCTGCACCCATCCGGCTGAATCCAGGCATTTGATGAAGTCTCCAACCCGGATATCGCTTTCGAACTCGAGCGCG
>JBEKTF010000074.1:0-32512 GCA_049516355.1 Bryobacteraceae bacterium
CCGAAGCTTCTTCCTCTTCCGGCACCACATCGCCTTCGCCCGGCGCCAGAAACAAATTGTCATCGAGAGCGTGTTGCCGCGTATACATATCCCAATACCGGCCCTGCAACTCGTACAACTCCGGATGCGTGCCCCGCTCCACAATCGATCCGCCTTCGATCACCAGAATCTGGTCCGCCCGGCGAATCGTCGAGAGCCGGTGTGCGATCACAAACGTCGTGCGCCCTCGCATCAAGTGAGCAAGCCCCTGCTGAATCATCGCTTCCGATTCCGAATCCAGGCTCGAAGTCGCCTCGTCCAGAATCAGAATTCGCGGGTTGGCAAGAATGGCCCGCGCGATCGAGAGCCTCTGCCTCTGCCCGCCCGAAAGCTTCACGCCCCGCTCGCCGACAATCGTGTTGTAGCCTTGTTCGAGCGCCTCCGCGAACTCATCGACACGCGCAATCCGGCACGCTTCGAGCATTTCGGCCTCGGTCGCATCCGGCCGCGAAAACAACACATTCTCGCGGATCGAGCCGTCAAAGAGGAACGTCTCCTGCAACACCACCCCGAGTTGCGTCCGGTAACTCGGAAGGTTCACCTTACTCAAATCGACGCCGTCAACCAAAATTCGGCCCGCAACCGGCTTGTGGAACGCCGCGATCAGCCCGATCGTGGTCGACTTTCCCGAACCGGAAGGACCCACAAACGCCGTAACTGTTCCTGGCCGTGCCTCGAAGGAAATGCCATGCAGCACCGTGCGGCCCCGTTCGTAGGCAAACTCGACGTTTTCGAATACCACTTCGCCCACAATCGGCCCAATCTCCAGCGTGCGCTCCGGGTCTTCATCCTCGGGACGCTCCCGCAGGACTTCGCGTGTGCGCTCGAGGCCGGCCAGCGCCTCGCTCATCTGCGTCCCGATATTGACAATCCCCACAATCGGCGCAATCAGAAAGATCAGATACGCGTTGAAAGTAACCAACTCGCCGACGGTCAACTTCCCCGCGTAAATCTGATGTGTTCCCAGATACATGATGAGTGCGCCGACAATCCCCATCAGCACCGTTGCCGACAGCGACATCAGCGACATCGCCGTCAGGCTGCGCATGACGTTGTCGAGCAGCCGTTTCACGCCGGCCGCGAAAACCCGCGCCTCGCGATCCTCGGCATGATAACCCTTGATCACACGCACGCCGCCCAACGACTCGGTCAATCGGCCGGTAACTTCGGCGTTGATCTTCCCGCGTTCGCGGAAAATCGGGCGAACCGTCTTGAAGGCCTTGCTCAGCACGGCTGCGAAGACCAGCACAATCGCCACCGCAATCCCCGTCATCATCGGGCTGATCCGCAGCGCCAGAAACAAGCCAATGGCGGCCGTCAATAATCCGCCGATGAACTCAATCACGCCCGTGCCGACCAGGTTACGCATGCCCTCGACATCCGACATGATGCGCGACACCAGTTGGCCGGTCTTGTTCGAATCGTAATAGGTGACGGGCAGCCGGCCGATGTGCGCCTGGACCTTGCGGCGCAACTCGGCAATCAGTTTCTGGCCTTCGATCGAAAGCAGCTGCGTCAATGAGAACGAAGTAACGCCTTGAATCGCCGTAGCGCCCACTACCGCCAGCGTCAACGGGACCAGCAACGAGCTCTGGTGCTTATTGATTACGTCGTCAATCAGATACCGGGTGGAACTAGGCAGGACGAAACCGGCGACGCGATTGATGACGATCAGGACCAGACCAAGCGAGAGAATCCCGCGTCGCGGCCGCACCATGGCCCAAATATCCGGCCACAGGTCGCGCAGACGTGCCGCCGCCGGCTTCTTTGGAGCTGTCCCCACCTGAGAGGTTGGATGCGTACGCCGCTCGCCACGCGTCAAACCGTTTTGAAGTCGCAATAACTCAATGGTAACGCCGGCGGTCTCTGCCGCCGGTTCACTCTATTGGACCTTACCGCCGCCGATCCAGTAACCCGGCCGCGTTTTCGCGATGTCGCGCGGGTTATCCACGGTCACCGCCAGCGCATGGAAACCGGGCTCATCTTTATTATTCGGGTTATAGCTGATCAGGTACTGGCTGCGAATCTCCTGGCTGATACGCTGCACCGCATCCTCAAGGCCTTTTTGCTTCAGGAAGAAATACTCATCGCCGCCGGTCCCTTTCGCGAATACTTCAGAAGGACTGTCGACGAAGAGCCTCTTCGTATCCTTATAGATCTCCGCGAGCACCGGACCGAACTGAGCCAGTCCAGGGCCGTAATTCTGCGCGTCCGTGGTCGGCGTACTCGGCTGGCCCATCACCCCGGGGGTCGCCGCTATGGCGATGGGATTGGGCCGCGGCGGCGTCGGCTTCTCCGTCAGGCGCACCGCCAGTTGAGTAATGTCGACCGTATACACCAGGACATTCGCCAGCTGCGCGTCGATCAGCGTCTCCCTGACTCTGCCTTCGCTTCCGTTGTCGCGCGTCTCGCTGACCAGCAGAATAATCTTGCGATTGTCCGCGGGCCGCTTCTTTAGCATGGCTACCGCCTGATCCACCGCATCGATCATGCGCGAACTGGAACTGCCCGCGTTGATTTTATCGATCGCCGCTTTAACCTTGTCCGGATCCGGCGTGAAATCCTGCAGCAGCGCCAGCCTGGAATCGAAAGCCAGAACCGCCGCCTCGCCATGGTCGCCCACCACCAGCGGCAGCAGGGTACCCAGGTGCTTGATTTGCGGCAGAATCGATTCCACCCGCGCCGCTTTTTCGATCAGCACCACCAGTGAAATCGGTTCGAACGCCACGTCGACCTGGATATTCTGCTCTTTGCCGTTGTCGAATAAACGAAATTGACTCGGCTGCAGCCCGTCGATGATATTGCCGCTCCGGTCCGTCACCAGAACCGGCGCCACGATGTTGGTGACCGTCACGCTGATCGGCGCTTCGGCGCCCGGCGCCGGAGTATTTGAAACCGCCGGGGCATTGGAGACTGCAGGTGTCTGGGCTGACGTCTGAACGACGGCGGTTGCGAATAAAATAACCGATACCGCAATTTGAAGTGGCCTCATAATAGACGTTCTACTCCTTCCGCGGCTGCTTTAATGCCTGATGCTCCGTGCGTCCATTCAACAAGTCCAGCACGTGCGGGACCAATTCCAAAATAGCATCGAGCGACTCCACCGCCCCGCGTGGCGAACCCGGCAGGTTCACAATCAGCACCGGTCCCCGCGTCCCCGCCAGCCCCCTCGAAAGAGGCGCGAAAGCGTTCGAGCCCAGTCCGCGCGCCCGCATCAGTTCCCCAAAACCGGGGATCTCACGTTCTATCACGTCGCGCGTGGCTTCCGGGGTTACATCGCGTGGCGCGACCCCCGTGCCGCCCGTGGTGAAAATGACGTTAGCCGCGTGCAGGTCCGCCAAATCGCGCAGCGCCGCCGCTATTTCACTCCGCTCATCCGGGATAATTTTCCGCTCCGCAACCTGGAAACCCTGCGCCTCCAGCCGCGCTGAAACCGCGGGCCCGGACGTATCGACCCGCGTTCCCCGATGCGCCCCATCGCTGATCGTCAGGACCGCCGCCCGCCTCATCGCCGGAAATCCCCGCTCTTCCCGCCGGTCTTCTCGATCAGATAGATGTCCTGGATCTCGATCCGCTTATCCAGCGCCTTGGTCATGTCGTAAATCGTCAGCGCCGCCACCGAAGCCGCTGTCAGGGCTTCCATTTCGACCCCGGTTTGCGCCGTTGTCGATGCCGTCGCGACGATGCGAATCCCCTCCGGTTCAATCGTGATTTCGACATCGGCATGGGAAAGGGGCAGGGAATGACAGAGCGGGATCAATTCGGCGGTCCGCTTCGCCGCCATAACCCCGGCCACACGGGCTACCCCCAGCGGATCGCCTTTGGGATTATCCGGCAGCGCATCGAGAACCTCGCGGCTCATGCGCACGAAGGCATGGGCGCGGGCCGTCCGCCGCGTGGCGCCTTTTTCACCCACGTCGACCATCCGCGGCTGGCCCGCCGAATCGAAATGCGAAAGCTTACTCATGTCAACCGGATCACTTCAACCCGCCCGTTTCACCCAACTCGTTCCAACCCGCCCGTTCCAACCCGCCCGTTCCGACCTGCCCGTTCCAACCTGCCCGTTCCAACCTGCCCGTTCCAATCTGCTCGTTCCAATCTGCTCGTTTCAATCTGCTCGTTCCAATCTGCTCGTTTCAATCTGCTCGTTTCAATGTGGAGACGCGACTTCAAGTCGCGTTTCCCGGTTCCAAAGCTGATCACTTTAATAGCACCGGAATCAGATCCCCTGCCGCGTATTCGGGCTTATTTGCATCGGCTACCAGAAACGCATTCGCCCGGCAAATCGAACGAACATCGCCCGACCCCTGCCAGTCGACAGGTGTGACTTCCGCGCAACTCACTTCGGCCGGCAGAAATCGTGTCATTCCCGATCTATGGTGGAATGGACGTGAAAGCTTTGCCAGCGTAAGCGGCAACGGAGCGTCGTTCATCCCGGCCAGCAAATCCAGCGCGGCGCGGCCAAATAATTCGAAGGTCACCATGGTCGATGCCGGATTGCCGGGAAGTCCGAAAAAGAACTTGCCCTGCGCCACCCCGAATACCAACGGTTGCCCCGGCTGAATCAACACCCGATCGAAAAAGAACCGCGCCCCGCACTCCTCGAGCGCCGCTTCCACAAAGTCATACTTCCCCGCCGACACACCGCCCGAGAGCAGCAGCAGATCCGCATCCAGCCCCTGCCGAATCAACTGAGCCGTAGCCTCCTTGCTGTCCTTCGCAACCGGAAGCATCACCGGGTCGCCGCCCGCGCGTCTGACTTGGGCCGCCAGCGAATACGCATTCGAGTTCCTGATCTGATGCGGCGCCGGCGTGGCTTCAACCGCCACGATCTCATCGCCTGTTGCAATGATCGCTACGCGCGGTCGCGCATAAACGTTTACAACACCGTGCCCCGTGGTCGCCAGCCACGCAACGGACGCATAGTCGATACGCGTGCCGCGCTTCAGCACCACCGTTCCCGCGCGAGCTTCGCAGCCGCGTTGCGCGATATTCGAATCTTTCTCCGCGCTGCGATCCGTCTCGACGGATCCATCCAGGCCTGAACCTTGCACGCCGTGCCGAATGCAATGTTCCACCATCACCACCGCATCCGCCCCGTCCGGAACCGGAGCGCCCGTCATGATCTCGACCGCCTCACCGGCCTTCACCGAACCCTCGAAGCGCTCCCCAGCCCGAACCTCGCCGATGACCCGAACCCGCCCCGGCATATCCTCCGACCGGACCGCAAACCCATCCCGGACCGAGCGGTTGAACGGAGGATAATCCCGGTCTGCGGCGATGTCTTCAGCGAGTACGCGCCCCTGGCAGTCCTCGATCGGGACCGTCTCCGTCGCGGGCAAAACGCGTAACGCGCAAACTTCCCTGAGCACCATGACGCGCGCGTCGAGAAAGGTTAATGCCGGCACGCATCCAGTGTAATCGGTTGAGGCGCGAATAGCGCCTGCGCTTGTGAGATTCGGGATTTCGTCCGGGCTGCGGCGTCTGAGAGGGCCGATCCTCGTTACGCGATTAGCTTACAGACCATGGTGGGGCAGGCATTCAGCCTGCCAAGCCTTTTTCGGCAGCCTGCTCGGCCAAACGCGATCTTATGAAATGCAGCACTGCCAAACGGCCGGAAACTCCGGGACGGAACAATACCATCCCCGCATGGGTGTTCATTGGGTGCTGGATCGGATTCGCAATCCCTTTGTCGAGCGTCAACACGATGCGACTATCCCGAAGCGCGGTGGACGATCAGATCGGACGCACCCGCAAGCTTCTCGTCGATCTTGAATTTCACCGGACCTGCAAAGGAATCAACTGTTCTTCATGCGCCAACTCGGCGGCATAGGCAAGTGCTGCATCGATGTGTTCAGGCCGGAGAGAAGGATAAGCGGATTGTGAAGTGGGACGGGAATCGTAATCGTCGTTGCATCCAACCGCTTTTGCATAATTCGATGGCTACCGCGCTGACGGACGGTGACGAATCCGTTCTGTTCGAGAATTCGGCAGACTTCCGCGCCCGAAAGAACCCGGAATCTACCCAACAGGTACCTCAACCTGGGTTACGAAAACGTCATGGTGACTTCGCTTGGCGATTTCCGATGGCGATGCCGTTTCGAAGAACAGCGTCAAGGCTTCGATCAGGTTCGCACGCGATTCCTCAATCGACGCACCCTCGCTTGCGATATCGAGCTCGGGGCACAACGCAACGTACCCGTCGTCCTCACGCTCGATGATGGCGGTTAACCGTTGTTTCATAATCCGAGTCTACACCGACCCGCCTGGCCGAAAGTCGGCAACCCCGCGGAATGGACGCCACCGATTTAGCGACCGCAATAGCGCATGATGTGAACATCCCGATTCGTGCAGAAGTGAACGAGCCTCGGGCGATTGACAGATATCGAAAATAATTTTTCTCCTGCGCCGTCAGCAAGTTACGGGCTCTTCGACGCCTCAATGATTCTGATTTTCTGCTCACGGTGTTAACTTCCAATCGAGAACCGGATCGTACCCATGACGTATCTGGTCGCTAAGCCGTATACTCCTCGATGCAATGTGCGGTGAATGCAGAAACAATGGGCGGCAGGCGCTCCCGTTATTGGTGCGGCGGGTGGGGCGCCCCGCATTTTCTTATCGTTCTTATCGGGTTGGAGACGCGGCTTCAAGTCGCGTTCTTCTCCAGACCCGCTACTCCGGCAAAGCGAAAGCCATAATACTTTGCCCCGCCGCGATAGCGACATACTGCTTGTTATCGAACACGTATGTCATCGGCGAAGCCTTCCAGACCTGGTTGGTCGGAAATTGCCACAGGGGTTTTCCGTTTACCGCATCCGCGGCCATGAAAGCCCCGCTATTTTCTCCAAAAAACACCAGCCCGGACGCCGTCGAAAGCGTCCCCGCGGACGCTGTCAGAGCCCCGCTCACCTGCGGCAATTCCCAGCTGATTTCCCCGGTCTGAATATTAATCGCGCGCAGAACTTTGTCGAACGTTTGCCCCGGCACCGGACGCGCCGCTCCCCCCATATATCCCTTGCCCGCCTGCCAATCCATCGTCCTCTTCGAAAACAGATTGCATCGCTCGAGCGCCTGGAAATAATACATTCCGGTACCCGGATTAAACGACGTCGAAAACCAGTTCGTCCCTCCCTGGAAACCCGGACAAACCATCGTCTCCCCGTCCGCATTCTCCGTAAGCTTGTTCAGAATCGGACGCCCATCCTTCCCGATAGCCTCCGCCCAATTCAGCTTCTTGAGAAACGGCCGCGCGAGTAACAACTGCCCATTGGTCCGGTCGAATACATAGAAGAACCCATTCCGATTCGCCTGTAACAGCAGCTTGCGCGGCTGCCCTTGCCAGTTAGTATCCACAAGAACCGCCGGCTCCTGCGCGTCCCAGTCATGCACGTCATGCGGAGTGAACTGGTAATACCATTTCAGCTTGCCCGTCTTGCTGTCGAGCGCCACGATTGAATCGGTGTAGAGGTTATCTCCCTGCCGCTCGTCTCCATTGAAATCCGGCCCCGGATTACCCACCGGCCAGTAAATCGTATCTAACTGGGCATCGTAAGTGCCGGTCATCCAGGTTGCTCCGGAGGGATGCTCGAGTGACTTAGGTGTCCATGTTTCCGAAGTCGGCTCGCCAAGCTTCGGCACGGTCCAGAACCGCCAGACTTCTTTCCCCGAAGCCTGATCGAAAGCGGCCACAAAACCGCGCACGCCCTCATCGCCGCCCGCCGTTCCCGATATCACCATGTTGCCTACCACCAGCGGCGCGGACGTCCCGTTGTAATTCTGGTGCCAATCCGCCATCTCGGTCTCCCACAGAAGCTCGCCCGTGAACCGGTTTAACGCGATGATATGGGCATTGTCGGTGAGCATGAAAATACGGTCGCCGGCCCACGCCACGCCGCGATTGAATCCGAGGGCCGCGTTCCCCGCAATTCCCTTCGTCCGGGGCCGCTGGAAATGCCAGATCGCGCGCCCGCTGCCCGCGTCGAGCGCATAACACTCATTGGCGCTGGACACATACATGACTCCCTCAACGACCAGCGGCGTATTCTCAACCATCGAGGCATTCGGAATCGGGAAGATCCACCGTGGAGTCATTCGCGCGACATTGGCCTTGTTGATTTGCGTGAGCTTGGAATAACGATTGCCGCTGACGTCGCCGTTATAAGTGGTCCAGTCAGTCTGCGATGTTACGACGCGATACTTGTCGCCTACTTTCCGCAGGAGCCGGATCTGCTTGTCATCCGTCCGCAGTTGCAGGTCGCTCATGCCCTCGCTCAGGACCTGCCCTTCAATTGTCTTTCCGTCGGTCGTCTGTACTTTCCTGCGCACCACCGCAGCCGGCGCGTTCCGCGACATCGGCGCGAGTGTCCTGAGGTAAGGCACCAGCTCTTTCATCTCGCTGTCGGGGAGCGCAAACGCCGGCATGCCCTTCGCCGGACTTCCTTCGCGAATGAACGCCGTCAACTGGGCATCGCTACGGGACGCGATCTGCGTGACGATGGCGGGTCCGGATTCTCCACCCATCGCATCGCCGCCATGACACCGCGCGCAACGGCTCTCGAACTGGCGCCGCCCCGCATCGGTATTCTGCGCGTGAACGACGCTGAGCGTAGCAAGAAAGAACAACGGTATAGTCCGCATAGCAGCAGTGTATACCGTGGCGCACGCTCTCAGCGTGCCGTGTCGAGACTTTCTCGACACCCGTTTCTGCGAATGGTACGGGCGTCGGCACGAGTGCCGACGCGGCACAGTTAAAGTGTCGGCGGCGCTTTCAAAGTCACCACGGGCGAAGGCAACCTCGAACCGGACCCGTGAATTCTTCCTTCGACCCATCGTCGTAATACTGCACAAACTTCCAGACCAGGTTCGTCTCCTGCTTCGGATTGATCCCCAGCATGCCAAACTCGACGAACTCGTAAGGGGCGATTCTTGCCTTTATCGTCCTTCTTGAAATCGATCTTGAAACCCGGTTTGAATTCGAAATCGTAAACAGTCAGCTCGGCGGGAAACTCGCCCTCCACTCTCACTGTTGCGACTTGCGTGTATTTTTCACGAGCGCCAGGAGCCGGTTCGGTGGGATAGATCCGGATATGCGCCAATGCCAGACAGGCGCATACGAGCGTCAGAAGTCTCCTTATCGGATGAGTGTATAGCAAAACCCGGGAACGCCGGCGGTCGCCTTGCGCCGCCGGTTGTTTTCACGTCAGCCGTGCCCGCTTGCTATGATCGATACCGTCTCATGGATCAAGCCAGCCGGATCATTGCTCAATGGACAGGCGTTTCCAGCGTGATCACTCCGGAGCGGATCGCCTGCACGGCGTGGAAGAAGGCGGTCGGCAAAAACGTTGCATTACGAACGCGGGCGCTCAAGCTGGTCCGCACAACGCTGGTCGTGGAAGTGGAAGACGAACTCTGGCGGAAAAATCTCTGGAGTCTGCGCTATCAAATTCTCCGGAATCTCGAAAAAGCCATTGGACCGGAGATCGTGACCGACGTCGAGCTCCGCATCATGCCGCCGCGTTTGGGGCCGCAGCGCGAAGTGGAATCGCGGCTCGTATTGGAACCTCTGGATGAGGCTGCGGACATCCGCGATCCAGGACTCCGCCGCATCTACAAGGCCGCGCGCCAACGTGAAACTGATAAAAGCAAAATTGCGTAAGAAAGCCGTTTCGGGAAAACAGACTTGAAGCTCACCGAAAAGCAAGTGCGATACGTCGCGGGTCTCGCAAACCTCAATCTCACCGACGAGGAAATCGACCGCATGGTCCACGACCTCGGCGGCATTCTGGAGCACATGGACCGCCTGGCTGCAATCGATACCGAGGGCGTCGAACCCATGGCGCAGGTGCTCTATGACGCCGAAGAAACCGCCACACTCCGGCCGGACGTAGAACGCGCGCCGCTCGACAACACGGTCGCGCTCGCCAATGCTCCGGCCCGCGGCAGCGGTTATTTCAAGGTCCCGAAGGTGATCGAGCGATGACGGCGCACACGGTGCAATCCATCCGCGACGGTTTGCTGAAGAAGGAATTCAGCGCGGTCGAAATAGCCCGTGAAGCGCTGATCCATGCCGAACGGGAAAATCCCAAAACCAACGCTTATCTATTATTCTCGTCCGAGCGCGCGCTGGAAACGGCGGAACGAGTTGATGCAAAAATTGCCGCCGGAGATGATCCCGGGCAGCTGGCCGGTGTGCCCGTCGCGGTGAAGGACGTCATTCTCACCAAAGGTCTGCGCACCACATGCGGGTCCAGAATGCTGGAGCATTACATACCGCCCTACGACGCCACTGCCGTCGAGCGCATTGAAGCGGCCGGCGGAGTCATCATCGGCAAAACCAATTGCGATGAATTCGCCATGGGATCGTCGAATGAGAACAGCGCGTTCGGCCCGGTACGCAATCCGGTGGCGCTCGACCGGGTTCCCGGCGGATCGAGCGGCGGATCGGCAGCCGTAGTAGCACAGAACACGGCCGTAGTTTCACTCGGATCCGATACCGGCGGATCCATCCGGCAGCCGGCTTCGTTCTGCGGAGTCGTCGGCGTGACTCCCACTTACGGGCGCGTTTCGCGCTATGGACTGGTGGCGTTCGCCAGTTCGCTCGACCACATCGGGCCCTTTGCGCGCAACGTGAAGGATTCCGCCACGCTTCTCGAAGTCATGGCCGGGCGCGATCCTCTGGATTCTACGTCGGCCGCGGCGCCCGTGCCGAACTATGCGGCCCATCTGGACGGCAATGTGCGCGGCATGAAATTGGGCGTTCCAGTGGAATACATGAAACATGCGACGGGCGAAACGGCCGCGTTGATCGACCAGGCCATCGACCAGCTGCGCGGCCTCGGCTGCGATGTCCGCGAGATCAGTTTGCCCGCTACGGATTACGCGATTGCCACGTACTACATCATCTGCACGGCCGAGGCGAGCTCCAACCTCGCCCGCTTCGACGGGGTCCGATATGGCCTTCGTTCCGCCGATTCGGGAACGCTGAGCGATATGTATCGCAACACGCGAGGCGAAGGTTTTGGCGCCGAAGTGAAGCGGCGGATCATGCTGGGCACCTACGTGCTCAGCCATGGTTATTACGATGCGTATTACCGGAAAGCGCAGCAAGTGCGCGCCCTGATTACCCGCGATTTCACCAACGCATTTCAGACCGTGGATGCGATTGTCGCGCCCGTTTCGCCGTCCCCGGCTTTCCGGATCGGCGAGAAGGTGGACGATCCCATCGAGATGTACCTTTCGGATATTTACACCATCACCGGAAGTCTGGCCGGAATACCCTGCATGAGCGTGCCCTGCGGCGCGACGAAAGAGGGCCTTCCGGTGGGCTTGCAGATACTTTGTAATCATTTCCACGAGCAGCAGATGTTCCGCCTCGCGGATGCCTTTGAAAAAAGGTAGCATCGAAACTGCGACTACTTTCATCAGGAATAACTTCAAGGAGAGAATATGGCTTTCACACTTCCGCCGCTGCCCTACGCTCCCGATACGCTGGAGCCTTATATCGACAAGATGACCATGGAAATCCACCATGGGAAGCATCACCAGGCCTATGTAACGAATTTGAATAAAGCGCTGGAATCGGCGCCCGATCTGGCCAACAAATCGCTGCCGGAGTTGCTCGCCAACAACTGCGCGATCGTCCCGGAAGCCATCCGGACAGCCGTGCGCAACAACGGCGGCGGTCATGCGAACCATTCCATGTTCTGGACAATCATGGCTGCCTCAGGTGGGCAGGCTACGCCGACCGGCGCGCTGGCGGATGCGATTAACAGTGCATTCGGCGGGTTCGATCAGTTCAAGGAAAAGTTCAATGCCGCGGCGACCACGCGTTTCGGTTCCGGCTGGGCATGGCTTTTGAAAAAGGGTGGGAAGCTGGAGATCATTTCAACGGCCAACCAGGACAGCCCGCTGATGGAGGGAGTTGAGCCCGTGATGGGTCTCGATGTCTGGGAACACGCGTACTATCTCAAGTATCAGAACCGTCGCCCGGAGTACATCGGTGCGTGGTGGAGCGTCGTGAACTGGAAGGAAATCGAGAAGCGGTTCGCGAAATAATCCCGTTATCGATCGCCGGGTTATTTCGGAGCCGACGTGGCGCACGCTCTCAGCGTGCCGTGTCCGTACTCATGCGGACACTTGTGGCGAGGCGCAATCAATCCTACCGGCTTGCCGGTAGCTGTTTAGCTTGCTACCGATCTGAAATCCGGTAAAGATAAATCGTGTGCGGCTGGCCGTCAATCGTCATTCGGTTGACGGCCGCCGGTTTCCATCCGCGAATTTCAAAATCGTGGGACACAACCCGCGCCGTTGGCTTGAGGTCCTTCGCCAGAATAGGCTTCAGCCGCTCATTTGAGCTGGTCAGAAGATATAAAGTCACTACATCCGCCGGGCTCAGATCATAGCGCAACGCGTTGCCATGCACGATTTGCACCTGATCGCTCAGGCCCAGGAGGGCCACCTTCCTTAGGGTGCGTTCGTAAATATCCCGCCGGATCTCGATCCCCACGGCGCGAGCCTTGTATTTCTGCGCTGCCGCGATGACGATGCGACCATCGCCGCACCCGAGATCGTAAACCATTTCGCCAGGCCGCACCTGCGCGATGGCCAGCATCTGATCCACCACTGTCTGGGGGGTTGGATATACGGGAGCGAGCGTGTCGCGATCGGTAAAATGTTGCGCTATGGCGTCAGTCGATCCAACGCCCAGCAGCGCAACCGCCAGGGTTGGGAGAGTCAGCAGACCACCAAAGCCGTATGTCATGTCTAATTTGAGGACGTTGCCTCGACCGTAACGAGTTTCAACTTTACGATACGGGACATGATATCAGACCAGGAAGTCGAAAGATCGCGGGGCCGGGTGATCGTGTATTCGGAGCCCCGAAGGCGTTTGACCACGTTCCCGATCGGGTCCCGCCAGGGATTCTGTTGCGGGAACAGGTTGTAGTTCATGTAAAACACGGGGAAAGAGACGCTCCCCAGGTCCTTGAGGCTTTCGGCCGGAACATTCTCGTCCAGCATCACTTTGGGGCCGGCGAAGACTACCGCATCGCTATTGTTGTTGCCAAGCTCGGTCGTGACCAGCCTGGTCAGAAAATCGGTCCCGCTGTGCGGATCGGCCAGCTTTTTGTAGTCGATCATGCCGAATTTCAGGGAAGCGAGCGCCTTTCCGAGCTTCGGGAAGTCGATTTGATCGGAATTGTCTTCCCGGTAAACGATCCGCTGCTCGTTCATATTAAACGCGACGACGGAGAATTTACGGATTCTGGGCTCACGGGAAATGTTACGGAGAATCGACACCAGCGCGCTGGTATCGACCGGCTGCATGCTGGAGGCGTTGCCCTGCTGCGGCGCGAAATTCACCAGAATTTTGACCTTGAGCTGACTCTCCGGAACGAGGCGGGCGACCGGAGGCTCTTCCCTGAAAAACTCCTGCTCAGACGCATCGACGCGATCCCGCTCGATCTCCAGTTTTACGCTCTGGTCCCTGCCGGAAAGCGCGGCCGTTATGTCCCAGTTCGACGAGCAGACGCGCTCAATCCGGTCTCGCATCATCCAGTCGACGTGATACTCGCCTTCGCCGACGTCGAAGCCGCCTCCCAGGGAGGCATCGCCTGAGGCGTCGGCATCGATTTCCGGGACAGTGAATTTTTGAGAAAAGTAGATGGGCGAATCTTTTGCCTTGGCCGACGTGACCCGAAAAATGATGGTCAGGAGGTCACCGTCGCCCGCCAGTTCTTTGAGCGGAATCGCGACTTGATATCCGGTATGCATCCGAAGGTCAAAGCCCAGAACAGGTTTTACCGGAGTAACGGTACAGGGAATGTCTTTTTTCGTCTCCCCGGAATCGAGAACGGTGGAATCGTTACCGATCAGATTGACCGTACCCCCGGGCTCGGCGCCGTGCATCATTGTCTGAGGGTAGACTCGGCCGGCGCTCGTAATCAGGCTTGCGAAGACTACGCACGAAATTACTGGCGCCCTTGACATTTCAGTGCCCCTCCGATGCCTGAACGAGTGGGTTATTCTTCCGTTATCGGGAATTATTTCCATCGTACATCGTAATCGTGAATCGTCAGTAGGATTTTCTCCACTTTTTGGTATGACTACAAACGACGCACCGCCGGGAGCCATCGTCAGTCCGGATACACTTCGGTCGCAGCGGATTCCGCCGGGTCAATCCCAGACGAAGAAATGGCCTGTCCTCGATGCGAGCGGGCCGCCCCAGGTTAACCTGACGGCTTGGAAACTGAGGGTTTTCGGCCTGGTACGGCAACCGGTGGAATGGGAATGGGAAGAATTTCTGAAACTCCCGCGGGTGCAGGTTTTCTCGGATTTTCACTGCGTCACGCGCTGGAGCCGCCTCGGGAATGTGTGGGAAGGCGTCTCGACTCGCGAAATTATGGAGCGCGCGGGCGGTCCGCTGCCGGAGGCGGCTTTCGTGCTGGCGCACGGCTACGACCGTGGCTTCACAACCAACGTTCCTTTGGCGGATTTCCTGGCCGAAGATGCCTTGATCGCAATTACGCACGATGGCGAGCCGCTGACTGTGGACCATGGCGGCCCGGCGCGGCTGATCGTACCGCAACTCTATGCGTGGAAAAGCGCGAAATGGCTGAAAGCCATTGAACTGCTGGACCGCGATCAAGCGGGTTTCTGGGAAAGTAACGGCTATCACATGCGCGGCGACCCCTGGAAGGAAGAGCGCCATGGCTGGTGAGTTCTCGCGGCGCGCGCTGCTTGCCGGCCTGACGGCAACCGCCTGCAGCCGCAAGCGGGCGACCCGCTATCACGGGTGGCTGTTCGTCGCGAGTGGTGCGGGGAAGTCGGTTGCGGTCGCGGATCTGGCGTTTTTCCGGCGCGTTGCGACCATTCCGCTCGCTCACGCCCCCGACCAGCTATTCCACTCCGGCGGTCGGGTTTTCGCGACGTGCCGCGAGGGTCAGGTTCTCGTCGAGATCGATCCGCAGACGCTTCGCGTCGCGGGGAAGATCGGGCTGCCTGGGAAACCGGTCGCCGCCCGTTTGGAACTGGATGGCAAGTCGGCAATTATAGTGACGGACGAGCCCAGCGCGCTGCTCACAATCGACCTGGCGACGCAGCGTGTTACAGCGCGGTTACCATTGCCTGGCGCGGCCTCGGATCTCGACGTGACTCAGACTCAGGCGGCGATCGCGATCCCCGGCCGGAATTCCATCGCGCGCGTCGCCTTCCCCGAACTGAAACTGATAGGCATTACCGACGTTGGCGTGCCGTGCGAAGCGCTTCGCTTCCGCCGCGACGGCAAGACAATCCTGGCGGGTGCGTCGGCGGCCCGCGAGATCGTTTCGATCGATGTCGCAACGGGCAAATTGCTGGCGAGGCTTCCCTTGCCGATCGCTCCCTCACGTTTCTGCTTCAACGGCGACGGCGGGCAGATGTTCGTGACGGGCGTGGGCGAAGATGCAGTGGCCATTGTCAGCCCCTTTCAGAACGAAGTCGATCAGACGATTCTCGCCGGACGCACACCGTATGCGATGGCGGTATCGGAGGCCCGGAACCTTCTCTTCGTGACGAACATGGAGAGCGGCGACCTGACGATTCTGGATATCGAAACGCGAAGCCGGGCTGCTTCCGTGCACGTGGGGGAGAATCCGGGCGACGTGTTGCTCACACCAGACGGCGAATACGCGCTCGTAATCGACCGGCGGACGGGCAACGTTTCGGTTGTGCGGATCACTACGGTGCTCGATCGAAAAGTGCGCACCAAACCATTGTTTACCGTATTCCCGACGGCGGCCGACGCCCGGTCTGCCATCATTGTTCCTTTCGAAACTTAAGCCCCGTTAAGCCAGCGGCAGATTCGGCCGCGCGGCGAGGGTCAGCGGCGCGAAGTCGCCACGGCGGAATTTCGGAAATGCGGCGGCCGCGATCATGACCGCGTTGTCGGTCGAAAGAGCGGCCGAAGGAAAGAAAACGGGCAGCCCCAGGGCGGCCTGATTCGCAGCCAACCGTAAGCCCGAATTACAGGCAACTCCACCGGAGACGATCAGCGAACGAACTCCCTCCATCCGATCGGCCGCACTCGCTGCGTGGCGCAGCAATTCCTCGATCACGGTGTACTGAAAGCTGGCGACAAGATCGCGCGTGGCTTGCGGAGTTGCCTGAAGCAATTCTTCAAGCGATGGCTGTAATCCATTGCTGATAAGACGCTTGCGATTTTCTATCTCCTCCGCGATTTCGTGGCTTTCCACCCAGCGAACGACGGCGGTCTTGAGCCCGCTGAAGCTGAAATCGAGCGTATTTCCTTTCATTCGCGCGAGAGTGAATCGCACGGCGCGAGGGTCGCCATAAGGCGCGAGCTGGTCGATCACCGGTCCGCCCGGATATCCAAAGCCGAGAAGTTTGGCGACCTTGTCGAACGCTTCGCCGGCGGCATCGTCGCGCGTCCGCCCCAAAAGTTTGTAGATACCGGGCTCCGGCACTTCGAACAGATGTGTATGGCCGCCGCTGACGATCAGGGCGAGGGCAGGGAATTCGACGGGGCTGCCTCGCTGGCTGGCCTCGAGAATGACGGCGTGAATATGGCCCTCAATGTGATTTACGGCGATCAGCGGTAGCCCGGTAGCGAAGGCGATCGCTTTGGCGTAAGTCAACCCGACGAGCAAAGAGCCGGCGAGGCCGGGGCCCGAAGTGGCTGCAATTGCATCGAGATCGCTCCAACTTAACCCCGCAAGTTCCAGGGCTTCCCGGACCACCGGTACGATGGCACGCAAGTGTTCCCGCGAGGCCAGTTCCGGGACCACGCCGCCGTACTTGCCGTGAACCGGGAACTGGCTCGCGACAACCGAAGAGAGCACGCGCGTTTCGTCTTCGATCACGGCCGCCGCGGTTTCATCGCAGGAGCTCTCAATCGCCAGAATTCGAGCCAAGTAACCACTTTAGCGATTTGGCAGATGTCGTGCCTTGGCTGTATCGGAGAGAATACATGAGAACCGTGGCAGGAATCTTTTCTTCAATGTCCGATGCGGTACAAGCCGTCCGGGGGTTGGAGCGGGTCGGCATTCCGAACGAGGCCATCAGCGTCATCGCGGGCGATGCAGACAATCGACATAAGGAGTATCTCGAAAAGGCTGAACGCGCGGCGAGAAGCGCAGGTGCGGCGGCAGCGTCGGGCGCGTCGTTCGGCGGAGGCATCGGGATTGTAGCGAGTCTGGTGGCACTGGCGATTCCCGGTGTTGGTCCGATCATCGCAGGGGGTGCGATCGCCACTGTGCTTACAGGCCTCGGGATCGGCGCGGCGTCCGGCGGGCTGATTTCCGCTTTTCACAACATGGCCATTCCGCATGAGGAGGCTCCGCTTTACGAGGAAGCAGTGCGCCGGGGAGCGTTGATGGTAGTCGCGGAAGTCGACGATTCCCTGGAACGGGAAGCGGTTGAGTTGATGGCCGAGAACGGGGGCCGCGATCTGGAAGATGTGGTTGACACCTGGAAGGCGGCTGGATGGCCGGGGCCGAAATCGGACCCGCATCCTTACGTTTCCGATAGTAGCTTAAGAAATTACGATGATAAAAACAGTGAGGTGGACGGATGACATCATGTAACGCTTTATGTATTCCCGTCAATCAATGTACTGGGCGTCGTCGATTTCAACGCCTGTATTGAAGGACCCGGCATCGTTCGACCGGCAATAGCGGATATGGCCGCTGATGATCATCCTGGTGCACGTGATGCGGACCAGATCACCGGCGAGTACAGAGGTACCCAATACAAGCTGGAGGCCGGATTTGGATACCTCAACAACCCGCCCTTCGACACGTTCGGGATGACCGGACACCTCCAGCACAACAGTGGATTGAACGCACGGGAGCCGCCTCTCGCGGCGCTGGTTGCTGCCCCCGGTCGCTGCCTGAGTGGCCGGTATGGTGTCTTTGCCCGTATTTGCCGCGTTGTCGTGCATTAATTCCTCCGCTCGGATCGGTGAAACAACTCTCAACATTCGCATCGGCGCTGAAGAGGATTTTTCGAGGCTTTTTCCAGATTCGCTATTTCCTGGAACGTAATTGTCCCGCTCAATCTCGTACGTGAAAAGGCATTCGTCGCACTCGCGGAAGTGGGTTTCGCTCGCGCAAAGCAGAGGCGCCAGCAGCCCTCCAGTCAGGCGGGGTGAGGCTATTTTGAATTCTTCAGGTAAGCGGCGTACTCTTTTCGTGAGAAAATGAAAGGGTTCTCCCCACCGATGCGCGGCGTTCACCGGCCCGCCACTCTCTGCCGGGAACAGAGAGAAGCCCGATGGAGCAAGCACCCCGTAAAAAGACCATTCTTGTTGTGGATGATGAGCCTAAGGTGCTCTCCGTTGTCTCTGGAGTGCTTAAAGACAGCGAATACCAGATCCTCACGGCCACCACGGGATCAACGGGACTTCAGCAATCACGCGAATTCAAAGGCGAAATCGATCTTCTTCTGTCGGATTTCCAAATGCCGGGGGGAATGTCCGGGGTGGACTTAGCCACCGCGATGACCCTGGAACGACCTCAGCTCAAAGTACTGCTGATGTCCGGGTTCCCGGAAGGGATGCTGGTGCTCAACGAAGGATGGCATTTCCTGGCAAAACCGTTTGTCGATTCACAACTGCGCGCGCTGGTAGTCGGCCTCGTATCTCCGGAGAGAAAAACCAGATTTTCAAAGTAGCTCACCACCCAGGACTCGGAAGGTTGCCCCGCGTGGCAGCTCTATGAAGCGCTCCGCGAGTCCGTGGTACGCTAACGCATCATGCTGCTTTCCCCGGTTGTGAAGCACATGCTTCACGGCCGGGCGAATACATCATGAAGATACAAGTTGGCTACGAATTCATCTACTACTTCCCTCAAGCCACTCCGATGATCCTGACGATCAGTATCCACTACTCGCGGGCATCGGACATCGTCGTCCCTGACAATCTGACTACAGACCCCTCCGTCCCGATCACTGCATATCGGGATGGGTTCGGAAACTGGTGCAGCCGGATTGTCGCGCCGCCGGGACGTATTCGACTCGCTGCCCGCGGAGTTATAAGAGATTCGGGAATTCCGGACGTTGTGGTCCCCGATGCAATGCAACATGCCGTTGAGGACCTGCCGGAAGAAACACTGGTATTCCTGCTGGGCAGCCGCTATTGCGAGACGGACCTCCTTTCGATAATCGCGTGGCAGTTGTTCGAAAACACAAGTCCGGGTTGGGCACGAGTGCAGGCGATCTGCGATTTCGTTCATAACCATATCGCCTTCGACTATCAGCAGTCGCGCCCCACCCGAACAGCCTGGGAGGCATTCAACGAGCGCACGGGCGTTTGCCGCGATTACGCCCATCTTGCCATCGCGTTCTGCAGATGCATGAATATTCCCGCGCGGTATTGCACCGGCTACCTCGGCGATATTGGAATGCCGCCGCCATACGGGGTTATGGATCTTGCCGCATGGTTCGATGTGTATATAGGGGGCCGATGGTATACGTTCGATGCGCGCAACAACATTCCGCGCATAGGACGTGTGTTGATAGCGCGCGGGCGCGATGCCGCGGATGTCGCCATCATCACCACCTTCGGCCCGAATATACTCGAGAGTTTTCAGATTTTTACCGACGAATTCTAATCGGGAAGTTCATTCGTACCGGAGAGCCTGAATAGGATCGAGGAACGCCGCTCTGCGCGCCGCGTAGTAGCCGAAGAACACTCCCAAGCAGCCCGATCTCGCGCGTTCTCTCGGTTAGCGAGACCAGCATAATGTTCATGATGCCGATGCCGCCCACGATACTGGGGCGACGGGCCCGCATACTGGCATGAGCATACTATTCGGTGGGGTGCTTTATCCGGGTGCCGAATTCAGGTGAGCTTACACCTGCCGATTCGGGTCAGTGTGCGGGTCCAACAGCGACGACCTCGGACCCGAGCTCCTGAGCTTCCGGCCATGACCAAGGCTTCACGGAAGGAGTTAAGCGCAAACATCGTGTGCGGACCTTGTTCAATCAACGTCAAGCTTTAGCGGTCGATGGAACTGGAAGCTGGCAAAGGGCGACCCGGAAGCTTTGGGCGATCTCCAGGTATTGTTTGAAAAGACCCGGCAAACTCTGCACTGATCCTGCCTTGAGACGCCAGCAGGTCTTCCAAACCTTTGCGCCCGTTTGCGTCCGGCGTGCGGTTCGCCACCTCACGTGTACGGCTGAAAAACTGTTCGCTCGTCTCGGCCGCCAGCCCATAATTCCAGACCCACCAAATCGCGGATTTACTCCAAGGCATTCTCCTGCATCGCTACGGATAGGTCGTTCTCCAGGGGCTTGACCTTCATGTACTGCGGGACGAAGCCGACCAGGAAAACGATGATCACCAGGATGACTACGACGAAGGCCTTGTTCTTCAAGAGCAACAACATCCCAAGGCCCGGGGTACTGGCTGAAATCGGGCGAGGCCAGGCTTTCGCGCGGTTAGATGACCCGGCGTCCTTGAACCAGTTGGATGACCAGTACAACCACGGCGAGGAGCAGCAGGAGGTGAACAAACCCGCCGAACGTATACGCCGTGACCAGCCCCAGCAGCCACATCACCAGCAGAATTACAAAGATTGTCCAAAGCATTATTCTTGTTCTCCTTTCAAAAGAGTCGTGCGATTGTCCCATGTGCAATCCGGGGTCCACGCGCAAGCTGCTGCTCTTGAGGCACTTTTGACTGTCCTAACCTGCAAAAGGGAGCCATTTCCACCTTAATCGTCACTGCGTGAAAGCGCGCACTTGGTCACATCGCTGCCATCGCATTTCATGAAGTGAGGAATTCATTGGCATATTTTGGGCATGTTTCATATTTCAAGACTTGGCATGACTCGTGCAAACACGAAAGCAGTCGCTCGCAGGTCCTGCGGAGGAACCCGGCTCGACTGGAAAAGGAGTAACTGAGTATGCGCAAAACACTGGTAACGATATTGGCAATTGCCGGTTCCATTGGTACCGTCTCTTTCGCGGCAGAAAGAGAAGTCAAAGTCGACGACAGGCTGGACGCTTCGGCCGACACCCTGATCGATATGATGAAGGCTTCCGATAAAGGTGTCCCCCAGGATCTGCTCAACAAGGCGAAATGCGTCGTTGTTGTGCCCGGGATGAAAAAGGCCGGATTTATATTCGGCGCGAAGTATGGCCGCGGGTTCGCGGCATGCCGCCGGTCAGGTGGCTCGGGCTGGAGCGCCCCGGCCGCGATGCGGGTTGAAGGTGGAAGTGTCGGGTTTCAGATTGGCGCTTCGGAGACGGATGTTGTGTTGCTCGTAATGAACGACGGCGGAATGAGGCACCTCTTATCCGATAAATTTACGATCGGCGGAGAAGCATCAGCGGCGGCGGGCCCGCTTGGCCGCAACGCGAGTGCTCTGACAGACGCGCAGATGAACGCGGAAATGCTGTCGTATTCCCGTTCGCGCGGGCTGTTTGCCGGCGTCTCGCTGGAGGGTGCGACCCTTCGTCCGGATGAGGAAGCCAACCGGGAGCTTTACGCTCGCGACGCAACCAATCGTGAGATTCTGACGGGCGACTTCAAGGCCCCGGCGGCCGCGGGAAAATTTGAAAGGGCGCTGCATAGGGAGTCGCCCCACCGCGACTGACAGGTACAGCTCAAGGAGTATCGATCTACTGAGCGCAGAAGGCGCATCGACTGCAATCCGGCTGGGACGGGCGATGCGCCTTAACCCGATATCTCGCCCACGTTGGGGAGTTGTTTTGAATAAAAGGAGGAAACCATGCCCGACACAAAGGACAAAGCCGCGCGCGAGGCACACCTGAGAGCCGCGGAGCAGCATAACCTTGCGGCGCAGGCCCATCGTACTGCCGCTGAACACAATGAAAAAGGGGATCAGGCAGGGGAGAGTTGGCATTCGCAACGCGCAATGGAATACTCGGATCACGCTTTCAAGCTTGCAAAGGAAGCCCACAACAAGTCAGGTCGGATGGAGACTATTTAAGTTATGTCCAAACGGTATAACGACGGATCGCACTACGAGAACCACCAACGTGCCGACGAACTACACGAGGTCGCCGCACATGCCCATAGTGTTGGCGAGCAGCATGGAAAGCAGGAGCACCTGACGGGGCGCGAGCAGTCACGGCAAAAGGTCGAGCACTCTCCCGAGGTTTACGAACACACTGGTCCGGCTACGACGGGACATGGCATCGTCGCATTCGGACACCATGAGATCGCAGCCCTCGCGCATAAACTTTGGGAATCCAGAGGCTGTCCAGCCGGATCGCCGGACGAAGATTGGTTCCACGCTGTGGAAGAATTACGATCCCGTGCTCTCGGGCATTGATCGCGGGGCTAGCCAACACGCTACTTATCGCGCTGCTGAAAAAGTAAGTTGCAGGCCAAAAGGCCTACTCCACGGAACTTGCAAGCTATTGATTTTTCGTCGTGGACCAGGCGTTTTCGCGTGCATATTTTGTCGTCCTGCATGGGCAGCGCGATGCTGCGAAGTCTGATCGGGAACTTCATTCGTAACGGAGAGCCTGAATGGGATCCAGAAACGCCGCTTTGCGCGCGGGGTAGTAGCCGAAGAACACTCCCACCAGCGCCGAGAACATAAACGCCATCAGGATTGACATCGGGCTCACCTGTGTCGACCATTGCGCAAAGTGCGAGATCAGCAGCGAAGCCGTCAACCCGACTACAATTCCAATAAGGCCACCCAGCACTGAGAGTGTTACCGCTTCCACGAGGAACTGCGAGAGGATGTCGCGCGTCCTGGCGCCCACGGCCAGGCGGAGGCCAATCTCGCGCGTTCTCTCGGTTACCGAGACCAGCATGATGTTCATGATGCCGATTCCGCCCACGATCAGCGACACCGACGCGATCGCGCCCAGCAGAATCGACATCACTTGTGCCGAAGTTTCCTGAGCCGCATACACTTCGGTCAGATTGCGGACCGTGAAGTCGTCGGCCGTGCCCGGCAGTATCCGGTGCCGTTCCCGCAGCAGAGCCGTCATCTCCTCGATCGCCTGGTCCATGGCCGACGGCCCGATCGCCTGCACCATGAGGTTGCCTACCGCGCTCGCGTTGGCCTTGTTGGCGCCAAGCACCTTTTGCATGGCGGTGGAGATCGGCAGGAGGATGACATCGTCCTGGTCCTGACCGGTAGGGGACTGGCCCTTCGGTGAAAGTACTCCCGCCACGGTGAATGGCACGTTCTTGATGATGACCACCTGACCGGTAGGGTCGCTGTCGCCAAACAGGTTCTGCGCAACCGTTTCACCCAGCACGGCGGATTTGGCGGCGGCATCCACATCCTGGGTCGTGAAGAACTGGCCGTACATCATGGAGGCATCGCGGATCGTCATGTAATCCGGAGTCACTCCCTGGGCGTTGGTAGCCCAGTTACTGTTTCCGTACACTACCTGGACCGCGCCCCGCACAGTGGGAACGACGGCTGAGACGGAGGGGCACTCGGCGGCAATGGCTTTGGCGTCATCCTGGGTCAGAGTCACGACCGCCCCGGAGCCAAGCCGCACGCCGTTGCTGCTGATGCTGCCCGGCAGGACGATGATCAGGTTGCTCCCGATACTCTGGATCTGGTCCTGTATCCGTGCGGTGGCGCCCGCGCCAACACCCACCATCGCGATCACCGCCGCTACGCCAATGATGATACCCAGCATGGTGAGCCCCGAGCGCGCGCGGTTCACCATGAGCGCCCGCAGCGCGATCCTTATGCTTGCGAGGAGCTGATTCATACCGGTGCTAACTCCTCCGTCTGCGCGGCCGGGAGCTGCTCCAGATCTTTCCGGGCATCGCGCGGCTGCGCGATCGCCTCGTCCGCCTGCAGCTTGCCATCTTTGAAGTGGATGATCCGGCCGGAGTAACTCGCGACATCGGAATCATGCGTTACCACGACCATGGTGATGCCCTCCTCGCGGTTCAGCCGCTGGAAGATCGCCATGATCTCGATGCTGGTTCGCGAATCCAGCGCTCCGGTGGGCTCGTCCGCCAGGATGATTTTGGGATTGTTCACCAGGGACCGCGCGATGGCCACGCGCTGCTGCTGGCCGCCGGAAAGCTGGCTTGGCTGGTGGTCCTCGCGTCCCGCCAGACCCACCGCGGACAGCGATTTCATCGCCCGCTCGCGCCGCTCATGAGCCGGCATATTGGTATACATCAGAGGCAGTTCCACATTCTCCGTCGCGGTAGTCCGGGCGAGAAGGTTGAACTGCTGGAAAACGAATCCGATTTTCTTGTTTCGTATCTGCGCCAGCTGGTCGCGATTCAACTCTCCCACGCTGACTCCGTCCAGTTTGTAAGTCCCCGACGTCGGCTTGTCGAGGCATCCGAGAATGTTCATAAGGGTGGATTTTCCGGATCCGGATGGTCCCATGATGGAAACAAAATCTCCGCGCCCGATCTGGAACGATATGCCCTTCAACACGTGCACCGGCACCTGCCCCAGCTTGTAATCCTTCACCAGATCCCTGATTTCGATTACCGCCGCACTTTCGGTTAAAGATTCGTTGCCGATCGATGCGCCGCTCATTTATAAACTCGGCCCTCTGCCCTGTGGGCTGGGAGTGCTGCCCGAAGCAGGGGCCGCATTTGCCAGCGCCGCGACAATCACGCGGTCTCCGTCCTTCAGGGCGCCCCCGGTAACCTCCGTGTACGTGCCATCGCTTTCACCCGTCGTGACCACGACCCGCTGCGGCTTGTTATCCATGTCCAGTATCCAGACCGCCTGCTCCGGTGGCGCGCCCTTGCTTCCCGCCTTGGCGGCACTGGCCGACGGCGAGGTTTGGGACGGCGGGTGGTACCGCAGCGCGGCATTGAGCACCTTCAGCACGTTCGGCCGCTGGTCCACGAGAATCTTCACATTCGCGGTCATGCCGGGAAACAACTTCAGGTCCGGATTCGAAACGCCGATCACCGCGTCGTACGTGATGACGTTCTGCACGTTGATGGGCGCCTCGCGGACCGCGGTAACGGCGCCTTTGAACACAAGCCCGGGATACGCATCCACGGTGAAGGATCCCTGTTGGCCCGCGCGCACGCGGCCCACGTCCGCTTCCGACACGTTGGTGTCCACCTGCATCTTTGTCAGATCCTGAGCGATCAGAAACAGCGTGGGAGCCGCCAGGCTCGCGGCAACGGTCTGTCCGACATCAACGTTCCGGGACACGACGACGCCGTCCACCGGTGCCGTAATTTTGGTGTGGTCCAGATCGATCTGGGCCGATTGCCGCGCGGCGATGAACTGTTTCACCTGTGCCTGATTGGCGGCCAACACGGAATTCGCCACTTTCAACTGATCCTGCGCGACCTTGACGTTGTCTTCCAACGCATGCTGCTGCGCCACTGCTGCGTTATAATCCGCAACGGCAGACTTCGAGGTGGTCTGAGCGGTTTCCAGATCCTCGGCGGCGTCCGCACCCTGCGCGACCATGATGACGCGCCGGTTGACCTTGGCTTTGGTATCGTCGGTGACGGCCTGTGCTTTGACAACATTCGCCTGCCCGGCTGCGAGAGCGGAGTTTGCAGCCTGAATGCCCGCCCGAGCCTGCAGGACAACGGACTGGGTATTGGCTACGGCGGCCTGCGCTGCATCGACGTTGGCCTGCGCCTGATCGACCTTGGCCTGGAAAGGGGCGGGATCGATCTGTGCTATTAACTGACCTTTGGTGACTTTGGTGTTGAAATCCGCGAACAAGGCCAGAATGATGCCCGACACTTGCGTGCCCACTTGCACGGTTACCACGGCGTTCGGGTTGCCAGTAGCGGAGACGGTGATGTTAATGTCGCCATGTCCGACAGTCGCAGTCCGGTATTGAACGCCAGCTTGACCTCGGAGCAGGAGCCACGCGACCAGCCCCACCACCAGGGCGCTCGACACACCCGCGGCGATAAGAGCCGTTTTCCTCTGCATATTCACCGGTCAGGGAGCACGTTCGATACCAGTATGAGCGCCCGCATCGAGCGAAGGTCTCCATACAAGAAAGCCGTGTTCCGGGCCGAACGCTGTTCAACCCGGATCGCGGCTTCCAAAGGGATCCTGTAACGACAACTACAGCACAATCGTGACCGCAAGCCTCTCTTGAGGAAACTGGCGGTTGCAAAGGTAATAGCCGTTGTCATAGTCGATGTAAACGTCGTCGGCGGAGTACCAGTTTTCGGGCCAGTCTCCAGGCCATGGATCAACCATCAGGAACGAAAACCCTCCGTACGAGAAGCGCGGGTACCCCATGTACATACCCGGAAGCCCGCCGAGACGGAAGAAGTGTTGGCTGCCGAAAGAGAGGCTGAAGCGGTCCTGAGGGATCATGTAACCGCCATAGCCTCCGCGCTGCGCCCAGTCGCGGTGGTCGGAAGACCAGTTTTGGGAGCGGCTCTGCTGGAAGGTAGAATGTCCCTGCCAGCCGCCTTTCTGCACCCAGCCTTTCTGTTGCTGCCATGATCGCGCCTGCTCTTGCGTTCGCTGCGGCTGTTGCCGGGCTTGCTGTGGTTGTTCTCGCTGCTGGGGCTGTTGAGCGCGCTGCTCTGGTTGTTGTCGCTGCTGGGGCTGTTGAGCACGCTGCTGGGGTTGCTGTTGCTTCGGCTGCTGAGCGCGCTGCTGCGGTTGCTGTTGCTTCGGCTGCTGAGCGCGCTGCTGCGGTTGCTGTTGTTTGGGTTGTTCAGCGCGCTGCTGCGGCTGCTGTTGTTTGGGCTGTTCAGCGCGCTGCTGCGGCTGCTGTTGTTTGGGCTGTTCAGCCCGCTGCTGAGGTTGCTGAGCATGATGCTGCTGTTGGGGCTGCTGGGCGTGCTGCTGTTGTTGGGGCTTGGCCTGCTGCCTCTCTTCCTGCTTTCCGCCTTCTTCGCCCCGCTGGGCGAACATAGGCGTTATGGTTCCGAAAAAAAGGAAAACCGCAACGGTCCCCGTTAGTTTCGCGATTTTCATAGTAGTTAGCTCCTGTTACAGTGACAAGAGGTTCAATGGGAGCCTCAACCATAATTCATCCCGTTATCACGCTCAGCGGAGACCGCCAAGCATCCAGGCTATAACGAGAATCAACAGTATTGTCCCCAGCCCTATACCAAACCCACCGCCGGGACCCCAGCGGGTATGGCCGTAATAGCCTCCACCCCCGCCAAAAAGCAACAACAACACGATTATGAGTAGCAGCATTGCCGACTTCCTTTCTTCTACGCCTTGATTACGCTGTCCGCGGTAGTCAGGCTCTTTTTCCTGCGAGCAAAACGCCAACGCCGGCCAGAATTGCCACCGCGCCCACGACAGGAGGCAGCGGCACATGATGTGTCTCATCGCGAGTAGCGTGAATCGGTCCGATGTCGACGACCTTTTCGCGGGTCGTGTACGTGAACCCTCCCCACGCAAGACCGAAAAGACCAAGCGCAATGAGAATCATTCCAAATATCTTCACAGCAGCCTCCTTCAGCGGCGATATTTCAGCCGAGCCACCTTACCTATTTCTCCAATACCTTTTCGACTTGCCCGATCTTCCTTTGGACCTTGCCGATGAGTTTTTCGTCCTGGCCTTCGGCCTCCAGGTCAGGGTTGTTCGTCACCTGTCCCACTTTCTCTTTAACGACACCTTTTAGTTCATGGATCTTGCCTTTGATCTGATCTGTGGTGCTCGGTTTCATGCTTTCTCCTGATCACTAACCACTCAGGCACCTTTGAGGCCACTTCAGGAAAACCCTCAGAAACACAACTTTCCGGCCAGAAGCGATCGAGTGACCAAATACGATCGGGGCTGCGGCAAAATTGCGTTGAAAGCCGAACCCGGAAAGTGAGGCGAGAGTAATGCAGCCTGCCTGGCGAAGACGTTTCACACTGCTTTGCGCGCAAACTGGTAGTTTTCCCAGCTGCAATGGAGCGGCGACTCTGATAGCGTGGAGGGGCCCCGGTTAACCGGCGGAAGTGGGCCACATAGGTTCGTGCTCGTGAAGAACAGGGTTGTCGTCGTATTCATCCTGCTGATCATCGTTTTCCTGGCCGGCTTCGTCCCGCAATATCTGAAAGTGAAGCGTTTGGAGAACGACTTAGCTGTAGCGAGGCAGGAGAACTCCCTGGCGCAGCTCCGCGATTTGGCAGCTCTGACTTTCGTTCAGGCCAGCCAGAAGAATTATGGGCTCGCGGCCGGAACAAGCACACAGTTTTTCAGCCGTACGCGTGAAATGGCGGATCGAGCGCCGGATGCAAACGGACGCAAGGCTTTGGAAGACCTTTTGACATCTCAAGACAAGATCACCGCAGAGTTGGCGAATGGCGATCCGGGAGCTTTGGGCGATCTCCAGGTATTGTTTGAAAAGACGCGTCCGGCATCCGGGGCCGGCAACCGCTAGTCTCCTGTATCTGAAGTATCGTTACCGCTTGTTGACACGCGCGGCTCGGAAAATGCAATCGAGTGTACGAAAGATCGATATCGACACTTCGGATACATCACAACTAGATACGGTTGAGTGGTACGCCAAGTGCTCTGAACCATGCGTGTTAAATCCAAAACTGAAGGAGTCTCGTTTATGAGTACCTTAACGTCGCTGTTCGATGCGAAAGCTTCCCGGATAGCGGAGCGGGTGGACGACCTCGGCCGCGAGACGGCCGAGAGCCTCCATGCCGCTGCGTCCTCGATTCGCAAGGGTTCGAAAGCGATCGAAGACCTCGGGGAAAGTACGGCAGACAAGTTCGACGGGGCCGGATCATACGTCGAGAAGCACAACCTGAAACGGGCGATTGGCGAATCCCGGCAGCTCGTTCGGCGATATCCAGTCGAGTCGCTTGTTATCGCGACTGGCGTGGGCTTCCTGACCGGCTTCGCCTTTCGGCGAATGACGCACGCGTGTGCTAAATCAGTCGCGCGCGCCTCGGGCAACTGACTTATTACTCGCGCGCGCTGACGTGGAGGTGCGGGCGACCAGAAAAGGAGAGCACTATGGTTTTCAAGCGATTAATGGGTTTAGTTCTTGCGGGCGCGCTGGCCTTCGGCGCCGCGGGGGCCGAGATTGTGGTTCGCATTGCGCCGCCACGTGTTGTAGTCGAGAGGCGGCCGCCGCCGCCCAGCCGCGATCATGTGTGGGTTTCCGGCTATCACCGTTGGGATGGCAACGGTTACGTCTGGACCCCGGGACGGTGGGAACAGCCTCCACGGCCGCACGCCCACTGGGTAGCGCATCGCTGGGTTCACCGTAGGGACGGGTGGGTTTTAGTGGAAGGGCACTGGCGCTAGCCTGGCGGCAAACGTCATCGCGTAAGCCGAAAACTTTTCACGTTCTCCCATAATCCGACCGCCTGCAGCAGCCAAACGCAAACCGCAACCACGACGACGATGTTCAAAATCGTCTTGATGCTCGATGCCATGGGGATGTATCTGTTGACCAGGTACAAGGCCACCCCAACGACGATCAGCACAACGACAATATTCAGCAAAGGCATTTTCTCGTGCTCCTTCAGTTCAGGAAAAGCAATTTTCCGCCCAATGCCAAAGTGTCGATGGGTCTCTCAACCGACCCTTTCGGCCCGAACGATAAACCTGTTGGGGGCGGAGCCAACGAAGTAGAACGGATAGCAGGTGACCAGAGTAAGGATTTCATCTCCGCTCTGATTCAACACCGCGACATCGTACGGATCCACTATCCTGGTGGACACTACGCGATAACGGTATTCGCCAAGCAATGTAGTGAGCGTAATGATGTCGTTCTGCCGGATGTTTCGCAACGGCCGGAAAAACGTGTCGCGATGCCCCGAAATACCCACGTTCTCCGGCTTCCCCGGCATCGGTGTTCCGGAGATATGTCCAACCGCGCGCCGGAGAGTGGTTGGGCTGGGCGGCAAGTCTTTCGGTGAGAGAGAGTATAACGATTGACGTGCTCCACCGATGGCCTTCTGGCTGTCATGCAGCGACTGTTCGAACTGGCGGTACTGCTGTTTCTGGAAAATCCAGGTGTCCACCAGCACGAATGCGCAATAAGCCAGCATGGAGATCGCCCCGGCAAAGAGTACGAATCGAACGCATTGTAGAGCGCGCCTCATCATAAATTAGAATTAGACCGCGCACAACGGACCCTTCGGGCCTGTGCGCTCATTAAGACTTGACCGCGCACAACGGACCCATCGGGCCTGTGCGCTCATTTCGATTCACCCGAGATTTGAAAAGGCTCCGGAGGGTGCGCTTCGGCATTGCCCACAAGACCGATCAGGACCAGCACGGGTATAACTCTCTGTCGCATTCCCTAACAGGGTTGCTGAAAAAGGACTCTGCCAGGCTTGAAACGCCCACAGGCTGAACACGGTGCTGAAAAAGTCCCTCACACGACAAAGGCGCAGGCGAAAACGCCTACTCCACGACGAAGAATCAATAGCTTGCAAGACCGTGGAGTAGGCCTTTTGGCCTGCAGCTTACTTTTTCACCGTGTGAAGCCTGTGCCACCTCTTATCAACAATCCTGGCTGTATTGCTGGAACAGCCTTTTTCAGCATTCTACTGAGCCTCGTTCCGCGATTCCCCGCAGAGTTCGCTTAAAACAGCCTGTGGCAAAAGCCCACAGGCTGCTGAGCGCGCCGCGCTACAGATCACGATCCTTCGATGGAACCACTGAAAAGCGTCTTGCGAACGCACCGACCGCGAAGGCCGCGCTGAGGCTTATCAGTCCGAACAGCCCGATCAGCGGCAGGTTGCTCGCTGTGGCGGGGAGAGCGGCCGAGGCTACCAGTTCTTCCGCCGGCGGCGGCGTGACCACCTGCGCGAGTTGCACTTCTTCTCCTGTCGGCTGGATCGCCGTTACGGGCGCCTCCTTCAGTTGCGCTACCTCAGGCAGTTGCGCTACCGCAGGCTCGTCCGCCGTCTTGATCGGCTCCGAGACTTCCGCGGGAATGTCGGCCTGCATGGAGAGGACGGGGGTGTTGGTGGACTGGGCTATTTCGATCGCTTTCGCCTTCGGATAGACAAATTCCTCGCCCCAGCTTCTGCCGGGATAGAACCACGCTCGCAGTGCAGGCGGCTCGCCGGCGGCTGTTTCTCTGAAGGTTATTATGGTCTTGCCGGTGACTTTGAGGCGAACGTTCGGGATTGCCAGAATCGTGGCATAGACAGTCTTTTCGTCCTTGCTGAAGATCTGGACGATGTGGCGATCGGACTGCGAATCCACGATCTTGAACACATAGGTGCCGGCGGGTAACACACGCCATCCTTTGAGGTGAACCGCGGGGATTTCCACGGGACCGCTAAAGGTGAACACCGTTTTCCTGTTCCAATCGTCGGCCCTTGCAATTGTTGTGAGTGCCGCGCCCATCAGCGCCACGCAACACACCGTTGTTGCTGCCTTGAATAGCTTCATTTGGTTTGCTCCTTTGTCCCGGACTGTGTAGTTTGCTGTTGGCTTCGGTTCAGGGAAGATCCGGGACTTGCCCCGCGATCTACACGGCATTTCGGGGTCCAGAGACGTGGAGCCAGGTGGGAAGGCAAGTTAGTTGAGCAAGAACAGCGGAAAGCACAGCCACAAAAGTCAATTGGCCAGCTATGAGGGAGGCGCCCCGACTGGCACCTTATATCCGTGACTACCGACCATCGAGTGACCACCTACGGTCAGGGCTGCGCCATCTTACCCTGACCTGCGTGGTAACCTCTATGAAACGACCTGCGTGCGCGCGCGATGAAGAGAGCTTCCCGCAAGCCTGCGAAACGGCCAGCCACGATGGTTCGTGCGTCGGCAGCGGTCCGGAGTGAAGATCCCTCCGCGGGTTTTACCAGTTCCATCGCGAAGCCCATCAGTTTCAATGCGCTGCGAGGCGAGATGGAACGTTTGCCGGGCCTGAGGTCCCCATATGCCGACCGCCGCTAAGGCCGCTCTGTCGGGCGACATTCAGGCGGCGATTACGCTGCTCGTCATCGACGACAATCCGGGCAGTGTGGAACTGCTATCGAACGCCGTAGCGCAGCCCGGCCTTGAAGTTCTTACCGCGTCCGACCCTGAAGAGGGCCTGGACTTGGTTCGCAACCGGCGCCCTCAGATCGTGCTGACCGATCTGATGATGCCGCGCATGAACGGCATTGAAGTGCTGGAGCGGATCATGGAGGTCGATCCCACCACGGATGTGATCCTCATGTCGGCGCACTACTCCACCGAATCCGCCGTTGAGGCAGTCAAGAAGGGGGCAAGCGATTACCTGAACAAGCCGGTCTCGATCGGCCCGCTCCGCGAGCGCGTTGGCAAGCTGGTGGAAGAAGTCAGGAAACGGCAACGTGCTTTGGAGCTCGAGGACGAGTTGCGAACACACTCGGAGTTCGAAGGAATCGTCGGCCGCAGCCCGCAGATGTGGGAAATGTTCGGGCGCATCCGGCGCGTGGCCCCGCACTATCGCGCACTGCTGATCACAGGGGAGACCGGGACGGGAAAAGACCTGGTTGCCCAGGCGATCCACAGGCTCAGCCCGGTGGCTTCCGGCCGCTACGTCGTGCTCAACTGCTCGGCCATCGTGGAAACGCTGTTCGAGAGCGAGCTGTTCGGCCACGCGAAGGGTGCG
>JBEKTF010000075.1:0-23908 GCA_049516355.1 Bryobacteraceae bacterium
TGAACTGGGGCTTTCGCGGATTGCCGGGAGATGAGCACACGCTGGATTACAAGGTGGATGTTTAGAAATCACTTCAGAACCTGGAAGAGGTTGCTGTAGTCGTCGGTCCATAAGCGCCGGGGCTGCGCGTTGGCTGGTTGAGAATCGTCGTGTCCGGAGATCAAAGCCCAGTCCGCGTCGAGTATGTGCTGAGCCGGGTTCGCCTGGCTGTGAATGTGCGTAACGCGCTTCTGAAAGGCTGCCGCGAGCGCGTCGACGACAGGGTCGAGATCCACATAGCGGTTTGTCAGGTGAATGGCAAGGACGCCGCCGTTGCGCAGGAGACGGAAGTAGACCCCGAACGCCTCTTTCGTCATCAAGTGCACCGGGATTGAATCGTCCGAGAAGGCGTCGAGCACCAACACATCGAAAGTGCCGGACGACTCCTTTTCCAAAGCGAG
Organism: Bryobacteraceae bacterium; assembly: GCA_049516355.1. Taxonomy (GTDB): domain Bacteria; phylum Acidobacteriota; class Terriglobia; order Bryobacterales; family Bryobacteraceae; genus BOG-234. Next base: position 441 of record JBEKTF010000075.1, read on the forward strand.
CCGGCCATCGCCGGTGATGACTTCGGTTTTGGCCGGAGAGCCGTCGAGGAAGTGGAAGTTACGTGACGCGATCTGAATCACCGCGGGGTTGATTTCGTAAAAGCGGAACGAGTCTCCCGGGCGGCCGTAGGCGGCGAGCGTGCCGACGCCGAGTCCGACGACGCCTACATGGCGAGGGGTTGTTCCCGCGACGGTGAGAACCTGGCCGGCGCCCGATTCGGGACCGTAGTATGCGGTCGGAAGCAGGCTCTTTTGGGGTGAGAGGAATTCGACACCGTGCAGCGTTCTTCCGTTATAGAGCGAACGGAATGCCAGATCACCTGAACCATCGTCTGTCACCCGGGACGCGCCGTAGAAATTGCGCAAATGGAGCACGTCTCCATAGTCGCGGAACATGGTGGGAAGGATGAACGCCGCGCAGGCGATGACGCCCATGCGGATCAGCCTCTTCTTCGACGTCAAGCCATAGATCAACGGCATGGCGAGAAGAACGGATGCGGCGATTCCTATGGGAAGCTCCAGGTAAGTACTGAAGAGATTCGGCGCGGCAACGGCTACAAATAATCCGCCCAGAGCACCGCCGAGGGCGAGCATGAGGTAAAAGAACGTCAGATCCTGTCGACGGCGGGGTTTGGTGCGCGCCAGTTCGCCGTGGCAGAACATGCACCAGACGAAGAGTGCGAGGGAGAATCCGGAGATCTCCCACTGGAGTCCCTGGACAGCCGCGATACTATAGCCGCCGCCGATCCAGGCTACGGGTAATAGCCAACGGAACAGCGCGGGTCGATACCAGGCCCGGTCGCTTTCAAAGCAGAGGATGAAGCTGAACAGATAAATACTGAGGGGTAACACCCAGAGAAACGGAACTGGTGCAACTTCCTGGCTGAGGTGATTCGCGACCGCGAGCCAGAGGGCGGATGCGCAGGCGGCGAGAGCAATCCAAAGAACAGGCCGGTTATTGGATTCTTCTGTCGAAGGCTGGGTCGGGCTCGGTACGCGGCTGGCGGATAAATGCAGGATCGCGGCGATGGACGCGATCGCCACAAGCACCGCGTATCCGACAGACCACCAGCGCAATTGTTGGCTACCCGTCGACTGGGGCTCGATCAGTACCGGGTACGCCAGGAGTGCGATGACAGACGCCAGGTTTGACAGCGCGAAGAGGCGCCAGGGGAACGCCGCGGTATACGAAGCGGCGTACCAGGACTGCAGCAGGGGGCTCGTTGAGGACAAGAGAAAGTACGGCAATCCGACGGAGGCAAGTAGAACTGAGAGGATCGAGAGCACCGGACTCTGCCCGCCCGATAATGCCCATTCAAGGTGGGGTTTTACCGGTAGCACTGCAAGGCTGACTACCAGGAGTGTCGCGTGGATCAGGCTTTGGACTTTGGGTGAAAGGCGGGTGATCCAGTAAGCGTATAAGTATCCCAGGAGAAGCACCATCTGGAAGAACAACATGGCGGTGACCCAGATCCCGGCGGAACCGCCAAATGCGGGCAGGATCGCTTTTGTGATCACCGGCTGGATCGAGAAGAGCAGCAGGGAACTGCAGGCGATGGTGGTGGAGTAAACGATTCGTCCGCGCGCGGGGTTCACTGGCGCGTGAGAACTTCGTTCAAAGAACCCTGGCGATAGCCTTCGAGGTCCAGCGTGACGTATTTGTAACCGAGACCTTTGAAGATCGCTGTCAGCTTGCGGGCGGTTTCCAGGTTCAAAGCGCGCGGCAATTCTTCGGACGCGATCTCGATACGGACCAGTTCGCCGTGGAACCGGGTACGGAACTGGCGAAATCCAAGAGCCTTGATTTCCTCTTCGCCGATTTCAATCGTCTTGATGTTTTGGATTGTCACGGGAGTTCCATAGGGGATACGTGAGCTTAGACACGCGGCTGCCGGGCGGTCCCATGTAGGCAGGCCTGCCTGACGGGAGAGTTCGCGGATCTCGGCTTTGGTCAGATCGGCGTCAACCAGCGGAGCTTTTACCCGATGCGATTTTGCGGCTCGCTGGCCCGGCCGATAGTCGCCGAGATCGTCCTTATTCACGCCATAGACAATGTCCGTAAAATTACGCTCGGCGGCTACATTCTCGAGAACCGTGAATAACTCATCCTTGCAATGGAAGCAGCGGTTTGGGTCATTCCTTACGTAATCAGGATTGTCGAACTCGTGAGTTTCAACAAACTCATGCCGGATGCCGAACTGACGAACGAAGGCTTCGGCATCGTGCTTGTGGGATGCGGGAATAGAGGCTGAATCGGCTGTGATCGCAATGGCGTTATCGCCAAGCGCCTGTTTTGCAGCCCATGCGAGGTAAGCAGAGTCCGTGCCACCGGAGTAAGCCACGATGATGCGGCGCATTTCGCGCAGGAGGGCGAGAAGATTTTCCTGCTTTGCTGCGAGCGTCCCGTCCAATGTCTCATCCACCACCAGGGCCATGCTCCAATCATATCGAAGTACGCCAGGATGGCCGTAGAATGTGGGTTCGGCCTGGACTTTTTGGGCATTCCTTTCGGTCGCCCCGGCCGCGGATCTGCAGGACCTGGGTTTCATCGCGGGACACTGGCGCGGTGAAGCGGGTGGAACACAAATCGAGGAAACCTGGAACGCTCCCGAACAAGGATCGGTGACCGGAATGTATCGCGAGATGCAGGGCGGGAAAACTACGTTCTACGAATTGCTCTTTGAGAGCAACGATCCATCGAACCCGCTGATGACCTATTCACGCACGAGTAAGAGCACGATGGATATGCTTCTCGAACGGAAGCGCGACGGCCATTGGGTCAAGCAGGTTTATCAGTATACGCGAGCGAAGTGAGGCCGGCGCGCACGCCGGCCCCTCCCGTTGCAGAGCTTACTCTTCGCGGGTAACGTTCACTGTTATTTCAGCGGTTACATCCCGATGCAGGCGGACCGTGACCTTATGCTCTCCCAGAGCCCTGATGGGCTCCTCAAGCTGGATCTTGCGGCGCTCCACGTTGTACTTCTGGACGGTGAGAGCGTCGGAAATATCGGCCGCCGTTACGGAGCCGAAGAGCTGGTCGTTTTCGCCGGCTTTGCGCGAGATGGTCACCGTGACGGCGCCCACCAGCTTCGCGAGCTCCTGCGCCTCGCCCACCTCCTTCGCTTCCTTGCGAAGATGAGCCTGGCGCTCCTGCTCGACGATTTTCCTGTTCGAATCGGTGGCCGCGACAGCCAGCTTTTTCGGCAGCAGGAAGTTGCGGGCGTAGCCCTCCGTAACCTTGACGACCTGACCGCGCGTGCCGAGTTTTTCCACGTCTTCCCGAAGAATGATTTCCATAGGGTCGATTCTCCTCTACACTGCCGCCGCGAAGGGCAGCAGGGCGATATTGCGGGCCTTCAGGATGGCGTCGGTCAGGCGGCGCTGGTGCGGCGCGCAAACGCCCGAGATGCGGCGGGGAACGATCTTGCCGCGCTCGGCGATGAATGCCTGCAGCATCCGCATGTCTTTGTAGTTAATGTCATCGATCTTTTCGACGCAGAAACGGCAAACTTTCTTGCGCCGGAAGTATTGTTTCTTTCCTACCGCGGCGGCTTTGTCGCCACCGGTGGGGCGTTGAGACGCCGCAATCGGTCTTCCACCTCGTTGTTCGGCCATGTTCAGCTCTCCTTCTCTTCGGTTGCGGCGGGCTCAGCGGCTACGGCTACGGCTACGGGTGCACCAGGCGCGGCGTGGGCCGGTGCAGCGGCGGGTACCGGAGCGCCGGGCAGAGGATGCGACCCTTCCGCGCCGCCTCCCAACATCTGCTGGGCCAACGAAGGTTGCGGGACGGCCGCCTGCGGGCGCCGGTGCGCGCGCTTCTCGCGTTCCTTCTTGCGTTTATCGAGGCGTTTCAACGTCTCGTCGATGCGAACGGTCAGGAATTTGATCACGGAGTCCTGCACACGCAGACGGCGTTCGAATTCCTTTACGGTTGCGGGTTCCGCGGTGAACTGCATCAGGATGTAACTGCCTTCGCGATGTTTTTCGATCCGATAAGCAAGTCTGCGCTTACCCCACTTGTCGACCTTGTCAATCGTGCCACCCGATGTGGTGACACTCTTGCTCATCTGGTCAACGAGGTGATCGATCTCTTCTTCTGTTGCATCGGGTTTCACGATGAACAGATTCTCGTAGATTCTCATCTATTCCTCTGTTGTATTGCCTTGGGCGCGACGATTGAATCTCGTCATGGACTTTTCGACGCCTTCGACGATTATGGAATCCGTTGCGTCGGCCGCGAGGTCGACGAACGCATCCAGGGTTTCGGTTTGCTGCCGCGTAAAACGCGACAACAGATAATCCACACCACTTGAGATGCGGTGGCCGGGATGCACTCCCAGCCGAATCCGTGGAAATTCCTGCGTCCCGATCTTCGCGATCACATCGGTAACGCCGTTATGGCCGGCCGCCGAGCCTTTCGGCCGCACCCGGAGCGAGCCCCACGGCAGATCGAGCTCGTCATAGACGAGGATCAGATCAGAGGGCGGAATTTCATTCCTCTCGAGCAACGGCTTGATCGCGATACCGCTCAGATTCATGAACGTTTGTGGTTTGGCCAGAAGCACTGTTTTGCCACCGATATTCCCCTGGCCGACGATTGCCTGGCATTCCTTGCGCGACATCCGAATTCCATGACGCGCCGCGAGCCGGTCCACCACGAGAAAGCCCATATTATGGGGTGTCGCAGCATACTGCTCGCCGGGGTTACCAAGGCCGGCCACCAGGAACATTCCCGGTTATTTCTTCTTGCCCTTTTCCGGAGCGGCGGGCGCAGCGGCTGCGGGCTCTTCCTTCTTGCCCTTCTTCGCCACTTCGGGCTCCGCGACAACGGGCGCCGCAGCGACTTCAGCGACCGCTTCTTCCCTGATGCCAACCACGTGCGCGATCACGGCCTCGGGCGCCGTCAAAACGCGAATCCCTTCCTTGACGGGAAGATCGGAAACGCGGATATTCGTTCCGATCATGAGTTCCGTGACATCGACGTCGAATTGATTCGGGATATCGTCCGGAATGCATTCGATTTCGATGGTCTTGGTGACTACGTCAAGCACGCCGCCCTGCTGTTTGACGCCTTTGGCCTCGCCGGTTACATGGACAGGTACTGCCACGCGTAGCTTCCGTGTGAGGTCGATGCGTTTCAGGTCGATGTGCATCAGCGTGCCTTTGACCGGGTGATATTGCTCTTCGGCAACGATCACCGGGGTCTTCTCGACGCCTGCAATTTCAATATCGAAGATCGAGTTGTGGCCCGTTTTGCTGTGGATGATGCGCAGAATGTCTTTGGGGTTGAGGCTTACAGCGCGAGGGTCCTGAAATGCGCCGTAGATAACTGCCGGAATCCGGCCACTTACGCGGACGCGCCGCGCTTCATTTTTGCCGCGGCTCTCGCGAGCTTCGGCTGCAACTACCGTTTCGATTCTCAATTTCCAATCTCCTTCCGCAAGTCCGTTTTGGCTCCGGTTAAGAATGCCAAGTCGTGGGTTGCGGTTGTACTACCTGTAAAACAACCACAGGCTGAAGCCTGTACTACCTATAAGAACAATGCACTGATCGATGTCTCTTCGTGGATCGATTGCACGGCGCGCGCCAGCAACGGCGCGACCGACAACGACCTTATTTTCCCGCAAGCCTTTGCCTCTCTCGAAAGAGGAATCGAATTCGACACGACCACTTCTTTAATCCTCGACTCCGCGATCCGCTCGACCGCCGGACCGGAAAGCACCGCATGCGTTGCGCAAGCCGTTACGCTCAAGGCGCCGTACTCCAGCAACGCTTCCGCCCCTTTTACCAGTGTGCCGGCCGTGTCGATTATGTCGTCCACGATCAAGCAGTTCTGGCCCTGCACATCACCGATTACATTCATTACCTCGGCAACGTTCGCTTCCTCCCTGCGCTTATCTATGATCGCCAGAGGCGCATTCAAACGCTTGGCGACAGACCGGGCACGCTCCACACCCCCGGCATCGGGCGATACCACCGTCAAATCGGGGAAATTGTACGGCTTGAAATAATCGATAGCCACTGGCCGGAAAAACAAATGATCCACCGGCTTATCGAAGAATCCCTGAATCTGCGCCGCATGTAAATCCAGGGTCATTATGCGGTCCGCGCCGGCCGTTTCGATTAACGAAGCAACGAGTTTGGCCGAAATCGGCACCCGCGGCTTGTCCTTCCGATCCTGTCGACCGTACCCATAATAGGGTAGCACTGCCGTGATGCGTTCCGCTGAGGATAGCCGGAGGGTATAGAGGATCTCCAGCAGCTCCATCAGGTGAGGATCGACCGGAGTGCAGGTCGGCTGCACGACGAAGCAATCCGCGCCGCGCACGTTCTCGAGGACTTGCAGGTTGATTTCCCCATCCGAGAATCGCTTCAGCTTCATCATGCCCAGATCGAGCCCGAGTTGCTGGCAAATCTCCTCGGCAAGGGCCGGATTGGCGCTGCCGGTGAAGATTTTTATCCGGTCGGGATTCATTGCGCGGACTGGTTTCGGGCGTACAGGCTTCGGGGAGGCCATAGGGTACCTTCGGAATGGAGATGTAGCGCTCGTCTCCATGCGGAGCGGTATTGCGCGCGACTCAGGAACGATATTGAAAACACGGTTGTATCCGGAAACGACTTTCGAGCGCGATCCAGCTGTGAAGCGTCCGCGAAAACTCCGAAGACAGCGGAACCACTGCCTGTCATCGCCGCAGGTTTTGCGCCAAGACGACAGAGGCGCTGCTTGATTCGCTTGAGTTCAGGGTGCCGGGCGAATACGACCTCCTCAAAGTCGTTTTCATCCACCGCGGCTGTGTCACCTTCCGCGCTTCTTTGTCTGATTTCCTGTTGCCAGATTTCCTGCTGGAACTTAAACAGTTTATTTTGTAACCGAATTGATGTCAATGTCGGAGACAGATCCCGATAGGCTTCCGCAGTAGAGGAATGCACGGGCGGGACCACCAGCAGGCCGCGCCTGGAACATATGTCGGGAAGGGGATAGAGCTCTTCGCCCCGGCCCAGGCCGAGGGCGGTTCCACCATGCAGGAAGAACGGCACATCGCTTCCCAGCTCGGCCGCGATGGCGAGAAGGCGGTCGGGAGGCAGAGTTTTTCCGGCCAGAACCGGCAGAGCGAGGAGCACGGCAGCGGCGTCCGAGGATCCTCCACCGAGGCCAGCCCCCATGGGAATCTGTTTCTTTAAGTGAAAGCGTACATCCGCATGAATCTTCAGGTCTTCCAGCGCCAGGAGACACGCTCGCCCGACCAGGTTATCCGCAATATCGGGGGTTCCCTCGATTTCAATTCGAGTGGCGCGGGAAGGTGTGAAGGCAATCTCCAGACGATCGGCCAAAGATATTGTCTGAAACACTGTCCGGAGTTCGTGATAGCCGTCGGGGCGGCGGTAAAGGACACGCAAGCCGAGGTTCAACTTGGCATAAGCCGGAACCCGTACCGTCCGGGCTATGGCCTTCATTTGTCGTATTGGAGCAGGGAGAAGACGTCGTAGCCGTTGAGCCTCTTGCGCCCGCCGAGAAAGGTCAACTCGACGACGAAGGCTGTGCCCACGACAATCCCGCCCAATTCTTCAACCAGCTGCGTAGCGGCTTTCGCGGTTCCCCCTGTAGCCAGAAGATCGTCCACGATCAGCACTTTCGATCCCTCGAAGATCGCATCCGTATGGATCTCGAGGGTATCGGTACCATATTCCAGGTCGTACGTAACTCCGGTCCGATGGGAAGGCAGCTTCTTCGGCTTTCGCACCGGAATAAAGCCAGCGTGGAGGGCATAGGCCAAGGCTGGAGCGAAAATGAAGCCCCGCGCCTCGATTCCAAGGACCAGGTCGACTCCCCCGTCAGCATACCGGCTACTGAGGCCATCGATTGTGTGGCGCAGACCGTCCTTGTCCTTCAGGAGCGTTGTGATGTCGTAAAAGAGGATTCCCGCTTTGGGAAAATCGGGAACCTCGCGGATCAGTTGTTTGAGTGAATTCAAAGAAGCTGGCTACTCCGAGCGAAAGGAATTCAATTGTTGCACGGTGGCTTCGTGCTCTTCAACCCCCCGAACCTCGGCCATGCGGGGTCCCTGGTGCAGGAGTCCTGCAAGTTCGTTGAGCTGGTCTGGCGTGCCTACGGCGTAGACTTGTACCCGGCCGTCGTCATCATTCCGGACCCATCCGCGAACGCCGAGGCGATTCGCACTGTTCTGAACGAACCAGCGGAATCCCACACCCTGCACACGTCCGGATACAAACCAGCGGCGCGCCTCGTACTGCATTTTTTAAGAAGCGCGCGGCTTTCTCAGTTCTGCGCCTCCGAGGGCTCGGCGGCACTAAACTCAGCTTGAACTGCCGATCGTAATGATTTGATCGTGAAAGGCTTAGGCAACAAACGGAAGCCTCTTCCCACAACGTAGCGTTGCACTACCTGACGGTCGTCGTAACCGGACATGAACAAGACCCGGAGAGTGGGCTGTTTGGCGAGGAGATAGTCGACGAGCATGGGTCCGCTCATCCCCGGCATGACTACGTCAGCCAGCAGAAGATCCGGGCATTGCGGCAATTTCTCAAAGGCCTCGATTGCGGTATCGGCGCTTTTAGCCGCTATGACAGCGTAGCCGCTCTCCGAGAGAATAGATTGGACGAGCTGGAGAACATCGGATTCGTCGTCAACTACCAATATAGTCCGCGCGTTGCTGTTATATTCGGGTAAGGACACCGACTTAAATCTAGCCTAGCGCCTTGACCTCGGCCAAACGGATATGTGATGAATCTCACGTTTTTCGGCTGTATCCGCGATCCGCCGATTTTACGTTTAAATATTAGGAATATGGACACAGGTAGAAGGCGGCACGATCTTACCCGGCGGTGTCTGATTGGATCGGCGACGGGGATGAGTTGCTGGCTTTCTTTAGCGTCAAGGGCGTTCGGCGCCGCGACGGATTTCTGGAATAAGAAACAACCCTCGGCGTGGACAACGGACGAAGTCCTGCTCCTGACTACGAGGTCTCCGTGGGCAAAAGATACGCGAGTGGATCTTAAGGCGAAAGGCTTGGGAGCGGCGGGGGAGCAAGGCGGCGCGGATCCGGTAAGAGACCCTACAACCGGGGGCTTTCGCGGCGGTAGCGGAGGTGGCCGGACCGGGGGAAAAGCGCCGAACGTTACGGTCACCTGGGAGAGCGCTCAGCCCTTGTTTGATGCCTTGAAATATCAGATTCCAGCGAACTTCGTGAACCATTACGTGATTGGGGTCAAAGATTTACCAATTCTCGTGGACGCCGGGCCGCAGCGTGAGAGCGCGGAACAACTGGTGGACTGGCTGAAGAATTCCGCTACGCTCCGAGTGAAATCGAGGGACGCGGTGGAGGCCGGAGTCGTGGCGACGACGAGAGGCGGGTCCATGGTCCTGTTTGGTTTTCTGAAGGAGCTGCTGCCGTTGAGCGCGAATGACAAAGAAGTACTCTTCACCCTGGACACGAACCAGTTGGCAATCAGGGCGAAGTTTGAACCGAAGGAAATGATCTACCGCGGGAAACTGGCATTGTGACCTGGCGCAGGCGAAAACGCCTACTCCACAAGAAAAATCAGCAACTTACGAATTGGGTGGAGTAGGCCTTTTGGCCTGCGCCTTATTTTTTCAGCAGCTAGAAGAGAGTGGGTTGGTCCGTTGCAGCCGGAGCTTTCTTCCGCTTAGGCCGTAACGGGCTTCCCACAACTCCCAACACCTGAATGCTGCTCAGCGCCGAGCGCGGGACAAATACCCGCTGATTGTTCGCGTCAGGCTCGGGCGGCGTGACTGTGTATCCGGCGATCTCCCACGCCAGCAAATTGTTAGGCAGGATGCCGTCCATGATCTCTCCGTCCCGAAACCGCATCCGCACCCACAGTCCCTCCAGTTTGGGGCGTGTCAGGAAAATACGTCTCGATTCGGCTTCGGCTTCGAAGTCCTTGACGAAGCAAACGCTCTTCACCTCTTCGTAAGGCAGTAGGACCAGCGCTCCATCGGGTTTCAGCAGTTCCACGCTGTGAGGTTGCAAATAGCTGAGAGGATTGACGAAGCCAGTCAGATTCTCTCGGTCGAAACGCCGAATCACGACCATCTTGGCTGTCGAACTCGCCACCAGGTCCTCAATCCCGCCAGGTGCCGAAGAGCACCTGGTCATTTCCAGCCGGATCCAACGATTTGACTGGAATTGATTTAAACATTTTCGCGGGTATTGTATCATTGCACGAAAGGGACCCACCAGAATGGCGGAATTGGGATTTACGGCTGAGTCGCCGACCTCGCGAGGGATTCGGGCGTTTCTCTCATTCTGCCGCATGGAGAAGGGGCTGTCGCGGAATTCGCTGGATGCCTATGGCCGCGATCTCGCTGCGCTCCAGACTTACGCCGAGCCGTTGACCGGGGGCGATCTACCTGACGCCCACGTTCTGAAAGGCTATCTCAACCATCTGTACACACAGAACTTAAGCAGCAGGTCGATCGCCCGACACCTGAGCGCAATTCGCAGTTTCTTTTATTTCCTGCTGGCGGACGAAAAGGTCGAAGTTGATCCGACGGAACACCTTTCCAGCCCCAGGCAGTGGAGCACGATTCCCAAATTTCTGAACCGCGAGCAGATCGAGAAGTTGATCGCCGCCCCCGACTGCGGCAAGCCTACGGGGTTGCGGGATCGCGCAATGCTGGAACTTTTGTATGCTACTGGCATCCGTGTAACTGAGTTGATCCAGCTACGGCTGTCGAATGTGGACATGAATCTCGGAGTGATCCGGGTCACGGGGAAGGGAAACAAGCAGCGGATCGTGCCCGTCCACGCAACTGCGCTCGAGGCTGTGGCACAGTATACGGCAGCGGCCCGGCCCAAACTGCTTAAGGCCAGAAGTTCGCCCTGGTTGTTTGTAACTGCCCGGGGTGGGGCGATGACCCGGCAGGCGTTCTGGGTAAGCATTAAGATCAACGGAAAGAAGGCGGGTATTTTTCACAATCTTTCGCCGCACGTTCTGCGGCACACTTTCGCTACCCATCTGCTGGAAGGTGGGGCCGACCTGCGTAGCGTGCAAGCCATGCTGGGGCACGCGGATCTTTCAACCACGGAAATTTACACCCACGTCGTCCGGTCGCGTCTGCGGGATACGCTGGACAGCCACCATCCGAGAGCCTGAACTATGAGCGATTACATGTTTGTGCTCGAAAGTCATCTGGACGCCGCCCAAAACAAGGTGGTGGCCGAGATGCAGCGCATTGCCACAGAGGCCGGGATGAATGTCTGGCTGACGGGGGGAGCGATGCGTGACACATTGCGCGGAGCCCGGATTGTCGATCTCGATTTCACCGTCGAGCGCGACGCTCTGAAGGGGGGCAAAGCGCTCGCGCAATCGTTGGGCGGCAGCGTCCTGGCTGAGGACAGCCTGAAACGCTCGATTGAACTGGAACTGCCCGGGGGAGTGCGCGCCTCAGTATCGAATGCGCGGACTGAGAAATATTCAAAACCGGGGGGAAAGCCCCAGATCGCCCCCGCGACCATTCATGAAGATCTGACGCGGCGCGACTTCACTATTCATGCGATGGCATTGTCCTTGAACCGGGGCTCTCGCGGCCTGTTGATCGACCCCACAAACGGGCAGGCGGATCTGGCGAATCGCGAACTGCGCGGCGCGAACCCGTATATCTTTTTCGACGATCCGGCGCGAATTTTCCGTTTGATCCGATTTCAGTATGCGCTCGGTTTCGAAATTGCTCCCCGTACGCAATCGCAACTGGAGAATGCGTTGATGGAGGGGTATCAGAATGCCGCCCCAGTTTCAGGGCTGGCGGTGGAGATTCGGGCGCTCGCGGAAAGTGAGAATGCCGTTGCCGCGCTGGAAGCTTTCGATCGGCTTGGGCTTTTGAAACTGATCTCGGCGGCCCTGACCGGCCCGAAGTTGAACGCCGCCGGGTTGACCCGGTTCGAAAAACTGCTCCATACGGTTCTCCCGCCAGGCACAAAAGGCGGATGGCTGACCTTCCTGACAGTTCTAACGGAAAAACTGAGCCCAAAGGAAAAGGCCGATTTGCTGCGGGCTTTCGATCTGCCGAAAAAGGAGACGGAAGCGCTGAAGAAACTGGAAGCACAGGCGAAGAAGCTGGAATCCGCTTTGAAATCGGCGCGGATCACCAAGCCTTCGCACGTGTATGAGGCGCTGCAGGGCGCGAGCACCGATGAGGTGCTGATGGTGCTGTATGAGTCCGCGCAGCGTGTCGTGCAGGATCGCATCCGCGCCTACTATCAGAAATACTTGCCGCTGGCGCAGGAGATCACCGAGGAGCAGGTAGCCGCAACGGGCGTCAAGCCGGGTACGCCGAAGTTCGACAAGGCTTTCCGCACCATGGTTACAACGCACCTCAACGCACGCCCGAAAAAGATCCCTCCGCCGGAGGCTGAAGTACCGGTTGCAACTCCGGCATCTCCAGCTCAAATGGCGATGGAACGGGGCGCGCGGAAGTAGAAGAAGACCAAATCAGTCTGAATTTAACCCGTTGACTCTATGGAGTCGCGGGAGTAGTATACTGATTACGGACCTTAATAGTCCTCGTTCCGTGCTCAAGCTGACCAAAAAAGCGGATTATGGGTTGATTGCCCTTCGTCACCTCGCATCGATACCGGGTGCGACGGCCAGCACGAAGGACATCGCGGACGCATATCATTTACCTGTACCATTGCTCGCCAAGGTGTTGCAGCAATTAACCCGAGCGGGAATCCTCCAATCGGTTGCAGGCACAAACGGGGGATACAAACTGGCGCGCGATGCCCGGCGGATCAGCGCGCTCGAAGTGGTTCGCGCGATCGATGGCCCCGTGATCCTGACGCACTGTTTCACGGAGCATGGGACCTGCGATCAGTCGGAAAACTGCACCGTGCGCGAACCGTTGCGCCGGGTGCACGAAGCGATACTCGAATTGCTGAACAAGTTTACGATTACGGATCTGGCGGAATCGCCGGCCGTGAGATTGACGCCGCTGCCGGCGCCGTTGAATCCGGTGTTGAGCGAAAGACATCCCGCACTGTAGGAATTGCAAGGAAGAAATGAAGACGCCCATTTATCTCGACAATCACGCAACCACGCAGATGGACCCGCGAGTCCTCGATGCGATGTTGCCCTATTTCACGCAGTATTTCGGCAATGCCGCCAGCCGTAACCACGAATTCGGTTGGGTTGCCGAGCAGGCAGTGGACAAAGCACGCAAGCAGATCGCCGATCTGATCGGCGCTTCGGCCCGCGAAATCATCTTTACCAGTGGCGCGACGGAATCGGACAATCTTGCGATCAAAGGCGTGGCGGAGATGTATGCCGAGAAGGGCAACCACATCATTACGGCCGCCACCGAGCACAAAGCAGTGCTCGATACGTGCAAGAAGCTGGAGAAGAACGGCTATCGGGTCACTTACCTTCCGGTGAAGGGCGACGGGTTGATCGATCTGGATATGCTCCGCGAATCGATCACCGATAAAACGATCCTCGTGACGATCATGTACGCCAATAACGAAATTGGCGTGATTCAACCGGTTGCGGAAATCGGGAAAATCTGTCGCGAGAAGGGCGTTCTCTTCCACACCGATGGCGTGCAAGCGATCGGCAAGGTTCCGGTCGACGTCAATAAGGACAACATCGATCTGATGTCGATCACGGCGCACAAGCTTTATGGGCCGAAGGGCGTCGGAGCACTGTATGTACGGAGGAAAGCCCCGCGCGTGCAACTCACCGCGCAAATGGACGGCGGCGGACACGAACGCGGCATGCGTTCGGGTACGTTGAATGTGCCGGGAATTGTCGGCCTGGGCGAAGCATGTGCCATCTGCCAGCGTGAAATGCCTGAGGAAACCAAGCGGCTTCGGTATTTGCGGGATAAGTTGCGGAGCAAGCTTGAGGCGGGTCTCGATGAGATCTATCTGAACGGGTCATGGGAGCACCGCTTGCCCCACAGCCTGAATCTGAGCTTTGCGTATGTGGAAGGCGAGTCGCTGCTGATGGGCATCAACGATGTCGCGGTATCGAGCGGATCGGCTTGCACATCGGCGACGCTCGAGCCGAGTTACGTATTGAAGGCCCTGGGACTGGGCGACGATATCGCGCATTCGTCGATCCGTTTCGGAATTGGCAGGTTCAATACGGAAGAAGAGATCGATTACGTAGCGGATAAACTGATCGATGTGGTTCGCAAACTGCGCGAGCTTTCGCCGCTCTATGAGATGGCGCAAGAGGGCATCGACCTCAGCACCGTTTCATGGGTTAACGACTAATTTGGTTAACGACAAATTTTCCAGGAGACATCACAATGGCATATTCGGATAAGGTTCTCGATCATTACAACAATCCGCGCAACGTCGGTTCCTTCGACAAGAATGCGGAAAACGTGGGCACGGGCATGGTGGGTGCGCCGGAGTGCGGCGACGTGATGAAGTTGCAGATCAAGGTCGACGACGCGAGCGGCATCATTGAAGACGCGAAGTTCAAGACCTTCGGCTGCGGCAGCGCGATTGCGAGTTCTTCGCTGGCAACCGAATGGTTGAAGGGTAAGACGGTCGACGAAGCTCTTGAAATCAAGAATACGGACATCGTCAATGAACTCAGCCTGCCGCCGGTGAAGATTCACTGCTCCGTGCTCGCCGAGGATGCGATCAAAGCCGCAATCAACGACTATCGCAAGAAGCAGACGAAGAGGGTCTCGGTCGAACAAACGGTGGCGTAATGGCTGTTCTGGAATCAAATGCCGTTGAGAATGCCGTGGCGGCGGGCATCACCGTCACGCCGAAGGCAATCGAAAAGATCCGCCAGACGTTCGTGAAGATGGGCGTCGCGGATCAGGAGAATGCCGGACTACGTCTTGGCGTGCTGGGGGGCGGATGCACGGGCTTGAGTTATCAATTCAAGTTTGACACCAAACCACGCGCCACCGATAACGTGTTCGATTACGACGGCGTGCGGATTTTCGTCGATCCCAAGAGCATTCTATATCTGCGCGGCATGGTTCTGGACTATCGGGAATCGTTGATGCAGTCCGGATTCGTGTTTGACAATCCTAACGCGAAGAAAAACTGCGGATGCGGTAGCTCTTTCTCGGCGTGAGTTTTCCCGACTATTTCGCCTTCTTCGATCTGCCGCGCAATCTGCTCATCGACCTGGGCGATATCGAGAAGCGCTTCTACGCTTTGAGCCGCCAGCTGCACCCAGATCGGTTCGTCCGCAAGAGTCTGGAAGAACGGCAGTATTCGCTCGATGCCACGGCGTATCTCAATGATGCTTATCGTACGTTGCGCGATCCCATCGCCCGCGCGATGTATCTGCTTAAACTCGAAGGCTTCGATATCGGCGAGCAGGGAACGAAGGACGTTCCGCCGGAGATGCTGGAAGAAATGTTTGAGTTGAATATGGCGCTGGAGGAATTACTCGAATCGATCCCCGAGACCGGAGGCGGTGCTTACGTTAATGGCCCATGGATTCAGGCAGCAGACATGCTCGCGAAAACGGATTCCGATCTGCAAGCCCGGTTTGCGGAATGGGATTCGGACCATCGACGCGAGACGCTGGCGGAGATCCGGGGAGTATTGAATCGCCGCAAGTACATTTCGAACCTTATCGCCAAAGCCAATGTTTCAGATCGAGTTTGAAAACCACGACAAAGTAGTCGGCAT
This sequence comes from Bryobacteraceae bacterium, assembly GCA_049516355.1. Taxonomy (GTDB): domain Bacteria; phylum Acidobacteriota; class Terriglobia; order Bryobacterales; family Bryobacteraceae; genus BOG-234. The sequence goes on from JBEKTF010000075.1 coordinate 16,088, forward strand.
CGACCTCGGCACCACCAACAGCCTGGTCGCGTGCATGAACGTGGCGAAGCCCGAGGTGATCGTTGGCGCGGATGGCGACAAGCTGGTCCCGAGCATCGTTTCACTTGCGCCCGCAGGAGACATTATCGTAGGCAACGCGGCACGCCAGGAGTTGATCGATCATCCCGACCGCACGATTTATTCCGTCAAGCGGCTTATGGGACGAGGCGTCGCGGACGTGCAGGAAGAGCTGAAGCTTTTTCCGTTTCACATCACGGAAGACAGCGAGGCAGTGATCCGCGTGCGCTTGGGTGAGAAGACTTTTACGCCGCCGGAGATTTCCGCGTTCATCCTGCGCCAACTGAAAAAAAACGCCGAGGCCGCGCTGGGCGAACCTATCACGAAGGCAGTGATCACGGTTCCCGCTTACTTCAATGACGCGCAGCGCCAGGCAACGCGTGACGCCGGGCGTATCGCCGGTCTTGAGGTGCTGCGGCTTGTCAACGAACCAACCGCCGCCGCTCTTGCCTACGGACTCGACAAACGGAAGGAAGGCATCATCGCCGTTTACGATCTGGGCGGGGGCACGTTCGATATTTCGATCCTCAAGCTGCAGGAAGGTATCTTCGAAGTACTCGCGACCAATGGCGACACTCATCTGGGTGGAGACGACATCGACAACCGCCTTCTGCGAATCGCCCTCGAAGATCTGCAATCGGAATGGGGCGAAGACCTCTCGCATATCGGCGAGGCCGTTCAGACTCTGCGGCGCGATGTGATCCGGGCGAAAGAATCGCTCTCGTTTCTACCTGTCGCGCACATTGAGTTCGAGTGGCACGGCAAGCGCTACCATCGCGAGATTACACGCGAGCTTTTTGAAAACCTGATTAAAGATATCGTCGACCGCACGCTCGGTCCCTGCAGGAATTGCATGAAGGATGCCGGCGTGACGCCGGAACAGATCGATGAAGTAGTCCTCGTCGGCGGGTCGACCCGAATCCCGATGGTGCGCAACGCGGTCGAGGTTCTGTTCCGCGCCAAACCTCACACTGAGTTGAATCCGGATGAAGTGGTTGCGCTCGGAGCGGCGGTGCAGGCGGGTATTTTATCCGGAACCGTCGAGAACCAGTTGCTTCTCGATGTAACTCCGCTTTCGCTGGGGATCGAAATTTACGGCGGCGTCGTGTCGAAGCTCATTCATCGGAACTCGACTATTCCGGCGAGTGCAAGCGAATCGTTTACCACCGGTGTTGACGGACAGACGAATGTCTTGATTCACGTGGTGCAGGGCGAGCGTGAATTGGCGAAGGATTGCCGCAGCCTCGCGCGTTTCGATCTGAAAGATATCGCGCCCATGCCTGCGGGGATGGCGCGCATTGAAGTGCGTTTCCTGATCGATGCTAACGGAATCCTGAATGTAACGGCGCGCGATGCGCGGACCGGCAAGGAGCAGTCCGTCGAGGTAACACCGTCTCACGGGCTGACACTGGAGCAGGTGGAAGCAATGTACCAGGCGTCGATCGATCATGCCGAGGAAGACTTGCAGGCCGCGCAGGTGGCGCAGGCGCGAGTGGATGCGGATGCGATTCTACTGGCAGTCGAGAAGGCCAGGCGCAATGACGCGTATTTTGAGCTGGAGCACGAAGAGCGTAACCGGATCGACGACGCAATCCGCGAGCTGCTGAGCGTTTACCACGGGACCGATCATCATCTGATCCGCGAAAAGATCGACCTGCTGAACGATGTGACTCATCACCTCGCTGAGAACATGATGAACACGGCAGTTGGTTCGGCGTTGAGGGGCACTAAGATCTGACCCGGCTGCGGATCGTGTCGAAGAGTTCCCGACGGCGATTGATCTCTGTCCTGACCTCAAGCCAGTAGAGCTTGAGCGAACCGATAATCGCGGGATATTCCCGGTCCAGATTGACAGCATCTTTCGCGGTCGTGAGGAGCGCCCCGGCGCCCATGTCGCGAGCGTGCCGGGCCAGGCGCCGGATCTCCGACGGCGTGTATTGGTGGTGGTCGTCGTATTCATAGCTGGCCGACGGCTTGATACCGATCCGCTTGAGAGTGCGCCAGAACGCCTGTGGGTTCCCCAATCCACAAAATGCGATCGCGCGCATGTCTTTGATCATGTCGGGAAATTGATCGGGATCGAATTCGGATCCATCGGAAGCTTTCCATTTGCAGGGAATGGTCTGTGCGCAATAAATCGGCGCTGTTGCGTTGTAGCGGCGCAGCACCGTCTCGATCGCTTTGGTGTTCGGGACCTCATTCGCGCGCGTAATGAGGAATGCGCTCGCTCGTGCAAGTCCATCCAGAGGCTCGCGCAATCGGCCCAGGGGTAGCAACTCCCCTCCGCCAAAAGGACGCAGAGCATCGATCAGTACAAGATCGAAATCACGGTGCAATTGAAGGTGCTGGAAGCCATCGTCGAGGAACAGAATTCGCACATCGGCGGCCTGGAGTAACTGCATCCCGGTCGCCCGGCGATCCGGCCCGATGCCGATGGGAACCCCGGCCGCTTGCATGCAGAGCTGAGCTTCATCGCCGGTACGCGAAACCGGCAGTTGATCTTTCTGGTTGAGCAATAGAACATTTTCGCGAATCGTGCGTCTGTGCCCTCGCGTCAACAGACCGGAGCCTGCATCGCGGAACTCGCCCAGGAGTTCGATGATCACCGGCGTCTTTCCGGTCCCGCCGGCGGTGATGTTGCCGACGCTCACCACAGGAACAGGCAACCGGGCGACCCTGTTCCTTTTTGCGCGGCGATCCAGGGCGCTGCCTGCCTGCCAGAGAAGAGAGAGTAACCACAGAAACGCTTCCAAAGGCTGTGGATGCCGTTCACAAGGGTAGTGGGATTCGTAGAGGTCCAGGACCGCGCTTGCGGCAATTGCCGCGGCCCCGCGTTTCGCCTCGGCTGCCGCGCGGGCTCTGTGGCCGAGAGCCGCATCGGAGGCTGCGGATAAGACCGCCTCTCCCAGCTGCTCGCCGAATTCAATATGGAGAACGGCGCGATGCAACTCAAAATGTTCGGCGATCTCGCGAAAGTTCTCCATGTGGGGGCCAACGATCACCGGCTTGCCGAAAATCGCGGGTTCCAGAATGTTGTGCCCGCCCCGATCGGCCAGCGTGCCGCCCATGAACACAACGGCCGCGTAGGGAAATAAGCCGCTGAGTTCCCCGATAGAGTCGAGCAACAGGACGTCGGCGTTTTGTGAAACATCCAATGCGCTGCGTCGCATCCACCGCAATCCGGAGCGTTCGAGCAGGCGCGCGGCGTCTTCGAAGCGCTCCGGTTTCCGTGGTGCAATGATCAAACGCCAGCCGGGAAGTTTCCGTTGCGCCGCAATCGCGAAATCTTCTTCGGCAAGACGATCGTCGGCGGATGTACTGGCCGCGATCCATAGCGGCCGTGCGCGATCCGCTTCGATGAACTTCAATACCGGCGAATCCTCCGCAATTAAAGCCGGCATGAAATCGTATTTCAGATTGCCGCCCACCTGAAGCACACTTTGCGGCGCGCCTGCGGCTTCGAATCTCTTCTGCATTTCAGCGGATTGAATAAGAATTTTGTCGCAAAGCGCGAGCACCGTCGAAAATAGCGGCGCGTAGTGCCGGTAGCGCGGAAAAGCGCGGTCCGAGATGCGGCCATTCACGATGATCAATCCGCAGCCGATCCGCTTCGATTCGCGAAAGAGATTCGGCCATATTTCGGTCTCGAGAACGACCACAACCGTGGGCCTTATACGGCGTAACACGCGCCGCACGCACCATACGAAATCGAACGGGGCGAAAAAGACGCCGTCCGCCAGTCCGGTGAGCCGCTTCGCAGCCGTTTCGCGGCCAGCCAGGGTGGTGGTACTGACGAAGATGGGCGTTCGGGGCGAACGTTTCCTCACTTCCTCGATCAGTGGAATCGCGGCGAGGACTTCTCCTACCGAAACTGCGTGGAACCAGATCGAAGCGGAAATAGTCTGTTGCCACGATGGCGCAAGTACTCCGCAGCGCTGACGGAGAGTGGAAAAATACCTTGGATTCCGTAATCCGCGCAGGAGCAGATAAACTAAGATGACGGGTGAAGCAAGCGCCTGCAAAATGCGATAGAGGAGAAAAATAACTTTGCGTTTCAATGGTTTTAGCGCAAAGGGCGCTGGCGGAGTTGGAAGATGGCTGCTGCTCCTCCTTGTGAGTATAGCGGCGGCGCCCGGAGCGGACAACGACAAGCCGAAGTTCGAGGTCAAGCCCGCGCTCGCTTACCCTTACCATCAAACCAGCGAGAAGGTCACGATCGCAGCGCTGCCGATGATGACCGACGAAGAAACGCGCGAAGCTTTCGGCAAGGTCAATCCTTATCGCTACGGCGTTTTACCGGTGTTGATCGTAATCCAGAACGACGGGACCGACGCGATTCGGGTGGATCGAATGAAATTGATCTACACCCTGCCCGATGGCTCGCACGTAGAGGCAACGCCGCCGCAGGATGTCAAATTCCTCGACGGGGTCCGGCAGCCCAGCGTAGTACCCAGTCCCATCGTGATCAAACGCAAGCCGAAAAATCCGCTCGCGGAGTGGGAGATCGAGGGCCGGGCCTTCGCCGCGAAGATGGTCCCGGCCGGGCAATCGGCAAGCGGGTTTGCATATTTCCAGGTCTCGCAGACGAGCGCGGCGGCTTCGGTTTACATCTCCGGCATGGAAGATGCCGTGAGTGGTAAAGAGCTTTATTACTTCGAGATTCCGTTGTCGGGGAAATAGGACAACCCGCTCCCTGACAGTGTCCCCGTGTGATACGTTAAAGGTGTTTCCAGCGTTCGAGCGGGAGTAATTCAGTGGTAGAATGCCAGCTTCCCAAGCTGGACGTCGCGGGTTCGACCCCCGTCTCCCGCTCCAAAATCAGCGACTTACCAGAAAGGGCGTGAAGATGGCCAACTCCAGGAAAAATTCCGTAGGCCGACGCGGATTCCTGAAGGGCGCGGCCGGAGCAGCGGCCCTTCTGGCGGAAACCCCTGGGGCAATCGCGCAGAAATCCGGTCCGCCGCCAACTCGCGTGGCTGCGGCCCCCGATGCCGTAGCGGCGACGGAGAACCGGGGCACCGTGCCGTCGGCGGACGTACTTGTCAACGAGCGTCCCGGGTCCGACTTCATGGTTGACGTGATCAAGTCGCTGGGCTTCGAGTATTGTTGCGCGAATCCGGGCTCGGCATTTCGCGCTCTGCACGAATCGATCATTAACTACGGCGGCAACAGCGCTCCGGAACTGATCACTTGTTGCCATGAGGAATCCGCGGTCGCGATGGCGCACGGTTTCGCCAAAATTGAAGGCAAGCCGCTGATGGTGATGGCACACGGGACGGTCGGGCTGCAGCACGCGTCGATGGCGATCTATAACGCCTATGCGGATCGCGTTCCGATCTACATCGTGCTTGGTAATATCCTTGACGAAACGTACCGGCGTGGCTACTCGGAATGGTTCCATAGCGTGCAGGATGCAGCTTCGCTGGTGCGCGACTTTACGAAGTGGGACGACACGCCCGTATCGCTGGCTCACTTCGCCGATTCCGCGGTAAGGGCCTATCAGGTTTCGATGACGCCGCCGCAGGAGCCCGTGGTGCTGGTGGCGGACGCGAAACTGCAGGAAGAGCCGATCAGTGAATCGAATCTGCGAATCCCGAAGCTGACGATTGCGGGACCTCCGCAGGGAGATTCGGGCTCAGTGGCAGAGGCAGCAAAGCTGCTGGTCGCGGCCGAGAATCCTTTGATCGTGGCCGGGCGTCTCGCGCGGACGCCAAAAGGAATCGAACTGCTTGTCGAACTGGCGGAGACTCTGCAGGCTCCCGTGGAAGATCAACGCCATCGGATGAATTTCCCCTCGCGCCATCCTCTTTATGGGGCGGGCAGCGTGAAGAATGCGGACGTAATTCTGGCGCTGGAGGTTCAGGATGTCTGGAGCCTGACTCACGACCAGACGCCGGTCAACCGGTTTGGGATGGAAGCGAAATCGATCGCCAGGCCGGGAACAAAAGTGATTACCGTTTCGGCGCTCGATCTCAATTTCAAGAGTAATTACCAGGATTTCCAGAGATATACGGAAGCCGATCTGGTAATTGCAGCCGACGCGGAAGCGACGCTGCCGTCGCTGATCGAAGCGGTAAAGCGTCTGCTTACCGACGATCGCAAGAGGTTTTTCAAGGAACGCGGCGTGAAACTGGCAGAAGCCGGGCAGCGGGTTCGCGACAGGAATCGCCAAAACGCTACGTTGGGCTGGAACTCCAGTCCGATCAGTACCGCGCGGCTTTCGGCGGAGATCTGGGGGCAGATTCGAAACGAAGACTGGTCGTTGGTATCGAACGTCAATCTTTTCCTGAGCGCCTGGCCAACAAGACTCTGGGATTTTGACAAGCATTACCAATACATCGGCGCGCAGGGTGCCGCCGGTATAGGCTATGGCGCTCCGGCTGCCGTGGGGGCTGCGCTGGCAAACAAAAAACACGGCCGGTTGTCCGTGAATATTCAATGCGACGGCGATTTAAACTACGCGCCAGGCGTCCTGTGGACCGCGGCTCATCACCGTATCCCGCTGTTGACCATCATGCACAACAATCGCGGATATCACCAGGAGCTGATGCAGGTGCAGACGATGGCCAATCGGGCCAATCGCGGGATTGACCGGGCGCAGATCGGCACCACAATCACGGACCCGAATATCGATTACGCGAAAATGGCCCAGACATACGGGATGTATGGCGCGGGACCGATCAGCGATCCGCAGGACCTGGCGCCCGCCCTCAAGCGCGCTATCGAAATCGTGAAGCGGGGCGAGCCCGCATTGATCGATGTCGTAACGCAGCCACGGTAATCGGAGAAATCAGGTGGTAATTAGCAGATCCATTTCCGCAATCGCTTGCCCGCTGGCGGTACTTGTGATGACGGCTCTGTCTGCGTTTCCACAGAGCGCCGGGAATCCTCAAAGCGGCAGCAAGTTGTTCGTGAAAGACGGTTGCTACCAGTGCCACGGATACGACGGCCACGGCGGATTTGGGGCTCGCCTGGCTCCGCGCCCCATGGCACTCCCCGCTTTTATCGCTTATGTCAGACATCCGGCGCCAGGCGATATGCCGGTCTACACCGCCAAGGTAATCTCGGACGCGGAACTCACCGATATCTGGGCTTTTCTGAAGTCCATTCCGGACGCGCCGGCGGTGAAAGATATTCCGCTGCTGAATCAGAAGTGAACGATTCCACGGTCCGTTCCTCAAAGTATCTTAACCTGGTGACTATCGAGTCCTAAGTCTCATTCTTTAAACTGCCGCGACCTTCCCACCAAATATCCATAAGTGATCCTTATGGATCAGTCATATCCAGAACGACAAACTATTGGACTGGCCCGCAAAACGAAATATGATTGGGAACGATCAGGGAAAGGAGTTCTTTCTGCACATGAGTCATGTCACGAAGCGTCTTTTGGTTGGAATATTTGTTTCGGCCCTTTCATGTTCGTCGATTTGGGCGCAGCAGATCACAGGCACTGTGCGGGACGCCACTGGACTCGCGGTTCCGGGGGCTGAGATAAAAGCGACCCAGACTGCGACAGGTGCTGCACGGACCGTCACAAGCGGAGCGCAGGGCGATTACACTTTCGCGAACCTTCCGATTGGCCCGTACCAACTCGAAGTCACAAAAGAGGGTTTCAATAAGTACGTTCAGACCGGCATTATTTTGAACGTGGACAGTAATCCCACCGTGGACGTGGCCCTGAAGGTTGGAAACGTGAGTGAGCAAGTCACGGTCGAAGAGAATGCGTTACAGGTGGAGACGCACAGTACCGGCGTTGGCCAAGTG
>JBEKTF010000076.1:0-23756 GCA_049516355.1 Bryobacteraceae bacterium
GCGTGTCGGGCACGACGCAGAACGGCTACGCCGCCGGTCAGATCTCAAACGTCACCCTTCAGAATGGCGGCCTTCTGGTGGCAAACTATTCGAACGGGCAGCAGCTCACCGTAGGGCAGATAGCGATGGCATCGATTGCCAATCCCGATAGTCTGCAGGAGGTGGGCAACAATAACCTGGCTACGACGGCGCAGACTGCCACGCCGGCGGTCGGAGCAGCCGGCACCGGTTCGCTGGGGCAGATCGAAGCAGGCTCTCTCGAATCGTCGACGGTCGATATCGCGCAGGAATTCACCAACCTTCTGACTTTCCAGAGAAGTTATCAAGCGGATTCGCGCGTGATTACAACCACCGATCAGCTGATGCAGGAAACGGTCAACCTGATTCATCCGTAGAAACGCCGCACCCATAGACCCATGCCACAAGCTTCTGAACTGGGGCCCTTTCTTGACATTTTGATGCCGGTCGAAGCTGTTCTCGAAGGGCCAAACTTGCGAGTCGGCGAGTTACTGTCCTTGAAACCGGGAAGTGTGGTGACGACACGCTTTCCGGCAGGCGATAACGTCGAGGTGGTCGCCGGGAATTCCAGAATAGGGGCCGGTGAATTAACGGTATCCGGAGGCAGGCTCGCTGTCAGGATGCTGGGCTTTCGGGGAAAAGAATAGTGGATCAGCTCCAACAGGCAACCGCGGTATTTGTCGTACTCGCGCTGCTCGGTGTCACATTCTACTGGCTGCGTGCCAAAGGAATGGCTATGACGCTCAAAAGCAGTGTGGGTGGCCAGAAACGGCTGCAATCCATCGAGCGATTGCCGCTCACTCCGCAGCATTCGCTCCATCTGGTTCGAGTCGCCGGACGAACTGTGTTAATCGCCGTCTCGCCCGGCGGTTGTTCCCTTCTCGACCGCGGCGACTTCGAAGAAGACAGGAGTCTGGCCCAATGATCCGGGGATCGTTCAGCGGTTTGTTATCCGGTTTGTTATCCGGTTTGCTCCGCGGTTTCTGCCTTCTTGCCCTTCCCGCGGGACGCATCTGGGCCGCGAAGACCACGAATTCCGTGCTTGGTATAAATCTGAACGCCGGAGGCGATTCGCTCAGTGTACCGATGCAGATCGTCATCCTGCTGACGCTTCTGACGCTTCTGCCGGCCGTCGTGATGTCGATTACGCCATTTCTGCGTATCGCGATCGTGCTGCATTTTCTGAGGCAGGCGCTCGGGACCCAGACGGCGCCCTCGAATCAGGTTCTGGTAGGGATCTCATTGTTCCTCACCATGCTGATCGTGCAGCCCGTTGCCCAGGAAATGTATCACGAAGGCTGGGAGCCTCTGCAGAAGAACGAACTCTCGGCCAGCGAGGCGTTCGACGCAGGCAGCAAGCCGCTCAAGAAGTTCCTCGGCCGCTTCGCACGCGAGAAAGACGTCAAACTTTTTGTCGATATTTCGCACAGCGCGGCTCCCCGCAATGCCGCGGATCTCGACCTCAGGATTCTCATTCCCGCGTACATCCTTTCCGAGTTGAAAGCGGGATTTCAGATCGGGGCTGTGCTCTTCATGCCCTTCCTGATCATCGATCTTGTAGTAGCGTCAGTCACGGTTTCAGTTGGTATGATGCAACTCCCACCCGTCATGATCTCCGCCCCATTCAAGATTCTGTTGTTCGTTCTGGCGGATGGCTGGAATCTGGTGATCGGTTCTCTCGTGAAAGGGTTTTACGCATGACTCCGGAATTCGCCATTCAGATCGTTCGCCAGGCTCTTATGACGGCATTCCTGCTGGCGGCTCCTTTGCTGGCCGTGGGGTTCACGGTAGGTATCCTCATCAGCCTCGTGCAAATCCTTACGTCCATACAGGACACCGCCTTCAACGCGATTCCCCGGCTTGTGGCGTTCCTTGGTGCGTTTAGCCTGGCGCTTCCGTGGATGCTCCAGAAGATGACCGTCTATACGGTAGGACTTTTTGGGGATCTCGGCCGGTATGGGCGCTGACGCGGCATTCTCAATCTCGACGGTTCTCGGATTCCTTCTGACGGCGGTGCGTGTCGCAGGCGTTTTCGTTTTCGTACCGATCCCCGGATTGAAAAGCGCGGTTGATCCGGCCCGCGTCATTCTGATACTCGGAATTACGATCGCATTGTTTCCGGTATGGCCGCACCCGCAGGGTGACGCACCCGCAGCCTTGTTCGCCATGTGGACTCTGTCCGAAGCGTCTCTGGGTATCGGCATCGGTCTGACGGTGGCGTTCGCGATTGAAGCCTTTACCGTGGGGGCTCAGGTGATCGGCCTGCAAGCGGGATATTCGTTCGCATCCACAATCGATCCGGCTACGCAAGCGGACTCGACCGTGTTGGTTGCAATTACACAAACATTTGCCGCAATCCTGTTCTTCGTCACGGGGCTGGATCGCGACGTCCTGAGAATCTTCGCGCGTAGCCTTGTCGTATTTCCTCCCGGAATGTTTGTCCTCTCGCGTGGAAGCGCGCAGTTGATTCTTGAGGCGGGATCGACCATGTTCACCACCGGTTTGCGGCTGGCTTTGCCCGTCATGGCTGTGATGGTGATGGTCGACATATCGCTTGCCCTGCTCGGCCGCGTGAATGCGCAGTTGAATCTGCTCTCGGTCGCGTTCCCGATAAAAATGCTCCTCGGCGTAGGTCTTCTTGCGTGGATGGCCGTGTTACTCCCGGCTCTGCTGAGAGGAGCGAGCAGCGCAACGTTTGCGGCCGCGCGAGTACTGGCTGGCCATTGATATATGGCCGGGAGCGATCAAAAAAGTGAAAAACCAACTCAACGGCGTCTCCTCAAAGCCCGCGAGGAAGGTAACTTCGCGACTGCGCGAATGTTTGTCAGTTCCATTCATTTCCTGGCATTTGTAAGTCTTTTTCACGCGTGGGGACCGGATTGGGCGTCCAGTCTGAGACGTAGCTTCGTCAGTATTATGGAGCACGCGCTCGATCCCAGGCTGAACCCGATGGACGTAGTCTATATGGGCTTTGCGCTGTTGAGACAAACCCTGATACCGATCGGCATCATGGGTGGCCTTTTGATTCTGCTCACTATCGCCATCCAGCTCCTGGTAACCCGATTTGGCATCAGTTTCTCGAAACTGACGCCGGATTTCAAACGCCTCGATCCGATAAGCCGTCTGCGCCAGCTTCCGAAGCAGAATTTTCCCGCGCTGCTTCAGGCGATGATCATGCTGCCGGTATTCGGAATCGCCGTTTACCGCCTTGTCGGCGACAATCTGGAAGCATACTTAACGCTGCCGCTGAGGAATCTGGCGGGCGGGGCGAGCCAGTTCGTCGGGTCGATTGAATCGCTACTCTGGAAGGCCGCGCTTCTTTTCGTGGTCTTCGGCGTCGTGGACCTGGTCCGCCAGAAGAACCGCTACGAGCAGGAGCTCAAGATGAGCAAGCAGGAGATCCGCGATGAAATGAAGGAACTCAACGGAAATCCGCTCGTCAAAGCGCGCGTCCGCCGGCTCCGCCGCGACATGGCCCGCAGACGCATGATGCAGGAGATTCCTACGGCCACGGCCGTCATCGTGAACCCGACCCACTACGCTGTGGCATTGAAATACAGCATGGATTCCCGCGGCGCTCCGAAGGTGGTGGCCAAAGGTAAGAACTATCTGGCGTTGCGAATTCGCCAGAAGGCCCTTGAGAACCAGGTGCCCCTGATTGAAAATCCGCCTTTGGCGCAGGGCTTGTATAAGTCGGTCGACGTTGGTCAGGAAATTCCGCCGGACTTCTACAAAGCCGTTGCGGAAGTGCTCGCCTATATCTTCCGCATCATGAATGGAAGGCCAAGTGCGTAGAGAAGTGATAAATCAACAAGGAAACTACGGAATTTGACACCGGCCAAATCCATCGCGCCCACGACTTCCTGGAAACAATTGTCGGGAACGGCCCTCACCAACTGGCAGGAACTCGCGGTGCCTGTCGCGGTTCTGGGAATCGTCATCGCATTGATCGCGCCGATACCCGGCTTTCTTCTGGACATTCTGATTGTGACCGACGTGATGACGTCGGTCATCGTAATGATGGTCGCGATGTACATCAGGAAGCCAGTCGAATTCAGCGTCTTCCCAACCACGTTGCTGCTTCTGACGCTTTTCCGCCTGACTTTGAATGTCTCTTCCACGCGGCTGATCCTGATGAACGGCAATACGGGAACGGCCGCGGCGGGTGACGTTATCCAGGCCTTCGGCAATTTCGTTGTCGGTGGGAACTATATCATCGGCGCAGTCATATTTCTTGTTCTCATCGCCATTCAATACGTCGTGATCAATCATGGCGCGGTTCGCATCTCAGAGGTAACTGCCAGATTTACACTCGACGCGCTGCCAGGAAAACAGATGTCGATCGATTCAGATCTGAGCTCGGGCTTGATCGACGACAAAGAAGCTCGCGCGCGCCGCAAGAATCTGGCGAAGGAAGCGGAATTCTATGGCGCCATGGATGGCGCCTCCAGATTCACTCAGCGCGACGCGGTCGCAAGCATTCTGATTACCGGGATCAACATCATCGCGGGATTTCTGATCGGCGTCTTGCAACATGGAATGGATCTGCGCCGGGCGATCGAGACTTACACGATTCTCACCATAGGCGATGGTCTCGTGACCGTGATCCCGGCCCTGATGATTTCGATTTCAGGCGGCCTCATCGTCACGAGGGCAAGTTCGGATGAGAGACTCGGGTCCGATTTCGGCAAGCAGCTCTTCGGCAATCCGGAGCCATTGCTGCTCGCAAGCGGCGTCCTGCTGGTGCTTTCTTTTTTCCCGGGATTGCCGACCATCCCTTTCCTCGCGATGGGCTCGGGACTCGGCGCCACCGCCTGGAACATGCGCCGTAAACAGGTAGCCGCGACGCAGGCTGAGACGATGGCCCAGCCGGCGGCCGCGAAAGAAAATCTGGAATTGTTGCTGAAGGTCGAACCGCTCACCGTCGAAATGGGTCTCGGCCTGGTGAAGTATGTTGGCGGGGGTCAGGAGTCGCCCCTCCTCAAGCGCATTGCGGGCATTCGCAGGCAGCTCGCCGGGGATATGGGTTTTCTACTTGGGCCCGTTCGCGTGGTCGACAATGTTGCGCTCAAAGCCCATGAGTATGTGATTCTGCTCAAGGGCGCGGAAATCGGGCGATATGAGTTACCTGCAGGTTGTGAACTGGCTATCCCGGTAGGTAAATCAGAGCCGCCCCCTGCTGGAAAACAAACCAAAGAACCGGCCTTTGGCATGAAGGGATGGTGGGTTCCGGCCGAGCAGTCCGATGCCGCGCGGCGCAGAGGGTTCACTGTCGTCGATGCCGTCAGCGTCATGGGAACTCACCTCTCGGAATTGATCCGGCAACACGCCCATGAGCTTTTCTCCCGCCAGGATGCGAAGAGATTTCTGGATCGGGTCGCCGCTGAGAATCCCAAGGTAGTCGAGGACCTGGTTCCAAAGCTGGTGTCTCTGGCGGCGGTGCAGCGAGTCCTGCAAAACCTGCTGCGCGAACGGGTATCCATACGCGACTCGGTGACGATTCTGGAAACCCTGGGCGAGGCCGCGGCGACCATCCGGAACCCGATTCTGGTCACTGAATATGTTCGTCAGGCGCTTCGCCGGATCATCGTCAAACCTTATCTGAACGCAAACGGGGAGTTGCCCGCGTATCTGCTGGATCCATCGCTCGAACAACTGGTGGAATCGGCCATTGAACACGGTGAACAGACTAGTCATCTTACTCTTGCCCCGCAAGCTCTGCGCGATTTGTTGCAGAGGGTCACGCAGAAGGTGGGGCATCCCGAAGCGCCCACCGTCGCCATCGCCAGCTCGGCGTCGCGATATTTCATGCGCCAGATCGCTGAACCCACGTTGCGCAATCTCCTTTTCATCGGAAGTAACGAAATCCCGGCGGAAGTCAAAGTCGTTTCTCTAGGAGTGATTCAATAACCATGCCTGCAGCACAAAATCCTCAACTGTATGTGAAGTCTTATTTCGCGTCATCCGTACAGGACGCCATCGAGACTGCGAGACAGGAGATGGGAGTGGACGCTTTGCTTTTAAAGTCACGCCCCGCTCCAGCCGAGGCACGCCATCTCGGCGAGTTTGAGATCGTCTTTGGCACTTACGCCGAGGCGCAACCGGCGGTGCCGGAAACGCCGTCCGCCTCAAACGGAGTTGACGATCTTCGCCGCCAAATGGATGAGATTCGGAATCTCCTGCTGAGGAACGCCGTCGTCGCCGCATCGGTCCATGGGCGTCAACCGTTATTGGAACAGTTGCTCCTTGATGCTGGCGTCGATGCTCCTCTGGCGGCTGAGATCGAAGACGGCGTTCAAAACCGGCTGAATCTGCGTTCTGTCCATGAAATCTCCCGCGTGCGCAAGCCTCGCGAGTGGGATACGGACGCCGTGCTTCAGGAAACAACGGCGGAAATCGCCGACCGCTTCACCGTCCAGCCGGAGTTGGGCCGGATTACAGCCCTTGTCGGGCCGCCTGGAGCAGGGAAGACGACCACGTTGGTCAAGCTTGCAGTGACTCAGTGTCTGACCGCGGGACGGCCGGTTCGACTCATTTCGACGGATACTCAGCGCATCGGCGCGGCGGAACAACTACGCACGTTTGCCGCCATACTTGGCGTTCCCTTTCAGACAGCCGAAAGTACTGCCGTGCTCGCACAAGCTATCGATACCGCCCCCTCAAACGCGACCGTCCTGGTGGATACGCCGGGGCTCAGCCCGGCAATGCTTGATGACCTCGGAAAAGAACTGGCCGGCTTCCTCAGCAGCCGTCAGGAAATTGACACCCACCTGGTTTTGACAGCTACTGCCCGCCCTTCGGACCTCGCGGCGGCCGCAAATCGCTTCGACGTGTTTCGCCCATCCCGTGTGATTTTCACCAGACTCGATGAGACAGACTCCTTTGGGCCTTTGTTTTGTGAGGCTGCGCGTGGAAAGAAGCCCGTGTCCTTCCTGTGTGGTGGCCAGCTCATTCCGGAAGACATTGAGCCGGCGTCGAAGAGCCGCATCGCCGAATCATTGGTACGACACTTGCCAAAAGTCTTGAGAGCAGCTGCATAGAAACTTCGATGGGCACCGCGACATACGGACCTCGGCCAAGTCCCGACGCCTCCGCCGCGCTACGGCGTGAGGAGCTGGTGCTCGCCCATCTTCCCCAGGTCAGGCTGATCGCCAGCCGGATTCATGACCGTTTGCCTCATTACATCAGTCTCGACGACCTCATCTCGACGGGTGTCGTTGGTCTGTTGCACGCCATCGATAATTTTGATCCGTCTTTCAAGGTGCAGCTCAATACTTACGCGGAACATAGAATCCATGGCGCGATCATGGATAGTCTTCGCGAAATAGATTGGGCTCCACGGGACATGCGCAAGCGTTCCAAGCGGATCGAAGCGGCCATTCATGAGCTTAAGCAGCGGCATGGACGTGAGCCTGCGGAAGAGGAAATTGCCGAAGCTCTGAAGATTACGATGGATGAGTATCACAAGTGGCTGGCTGACGTGCAGTCCCTTGAGATACAACGGCTCGAGTACGCCTCCGGGGACGGCGAAAGCTACGACCTGCTCAACCTTATTTCCGATGACGAAGAGTCGTGGCCATCGCACATCGTGGAACGGCGTGAATTGGAACGGATTCTCGCGCTGGCTATCGATCGGATTCCGAAGATTGAGCGCACTGTTTTGAGCCTGTACTACTTTGAGGAATTGAATTTACGGGAGATCGCGGAGGTGACCGGTATGCATTTATCGAGAATCGCCCAGCTTAGGGTACAGGCTGTGCTACGCCTCAGAAGCCATCTCGACAGGGTCTGGAAGCTGCCCGGAAGGAACCGATGAGCCCCGGCGAACCGAAAACCGAAACGGGTTCGAACCTGGACCTGCTGAAAGATATAGAACTCCCTGTAATGCTACGCTTCGGCAGCACTCGAATGCCTCTCGACGATCTCATTCGCCTCAACACAGGCTCGGTGATTGAATTCGATGGATCTTTGAACGATCCAATTGAGCTCATGGTAAACGGCCGCGTCATCGCCCGAGGTGAAGCGGTAATTGTACAGAACAGTTATGGCATCCGCATTTCCGAGATCGCCACTCCTCAGGACGGGATCTTTCCCGCGGCGGCGGCCATTGCGAATTCCGGAGTTACCGATATCGATCGAGGAGAAACCGATGCAGTTTGACTGGATATTGAACCCGGTTACACAATATGCGGTGATCGGCGTGGGCCTGCTTGGATCGCTGGCTTTGTGGATTACTGCAAAATTCGAACTGCGCGCGGTCCGAGGTGAAGTTTCCGATTCGCATGGCGCCATCGAAGGAAACGTACGCGAACTGTCCGCCACCTTGAACCAGCTCCGGGCCGAACGCGAGATCGAGGGATTACCAGCCGCGCAGGCCATCGGCCAGGGGTTGAATCTCACGAAGCGGGCGCACGTAGTGCGCATGCACCGGCGCGGCGAAACGGTTCCCAGCATCGCCGCGGCTCTGCAGACTCCGGCGAATGAAGTCGAACTTATTTTGAAGGTTGAACGGTTACTGAACTCACGGACTCAATAGAAAAGGGCCGCTGAAGGACCGCCGAAAAGCCCTCCTCCTGCACCCGTTGGAGCAGCATGCCGAAGACTCAGCCCGCCTTCTGAAGACTAAGTCCGGAGTTCTCGAAGTTCCGGATTTTCATGATCAGAGTAGTGCGTTTGATGCCGAGCCTTTCTGCCGCAGCCGTCTTGTTTCCGTCGCTCGCACGCAACGCGTTTTCCAGCATGGCAAGCTCAAATCTGCTGACCGCTGTGTCGAAATCGACCGCTTCCGGGAGGTGACCCGGAATCGGCGCAAGCGCGGAAATCGGCCCTGAGGCACGCCTCGATTCCACGAGACCGAAGTCCTTGGTATAAAGGACGTCCCGATCGCCGCTGACCGCAATCGCCATTTCCACCGAGTTCTCGAGTTGGCGTACGTTTCCGGGCCACGGGTTTGCCGAGAGTTGTTCCAACGCTTCAGGTGTCACGCGCTTGAGCGGAATATCCTCCGCATGACAGATCTTCACAATAAAGTGGCTGACCAGCGCCGGGATATCGCTCACCCGCTTGCGCAGCGGAGGCATTCCAAGGGGGAAAACGTTCAGGCGATAGTAAAGATCCTGTCGGAACTTTCCTTGCCTGACGCGCTCAAGAAGGTCCACATTCGAAGCTGCAATAACGCGCACATCGATTTTGATGTTTTCCGAGCTGCCCAGGCGCTGCACCTCGCGATCCTGCAGGACACGCAGGAGTTTTGCTTGCAGCTCGAGTGGCATATCGCCGATTTCATCCAGAAACAGGGTGCTTTTGTGGGCCTGCTCGAACCGGCCGACGCGAGCGCCGATGGCGCCTGTGAACGCTCCTTTGGTGTGACCGAACAGCTCGGCTTCCAGCAGATTTTCCGGTAGCGCGCTGCAATTGATCGCTACCATGTTCGCATTCGCTCTGGGGCTGGCCAGGTGAAGCGCGCGCGCTGCCATCTCCTTACCGGTGCCCGTCTCGCCGCTGATTAGTACCGTACATCGGCGTGGGCCGACGAGCTTGACAGTCTCCGCGACCTGAGCCATCGCCGGGCTTTCGCCTATTAAAAATGATCGCCATTTCTCCGGACCGCGCGCAGCGTTTCTCGCGCGTGCCAGCGATCGCTTTTCCTCAACGGCGCTGTCGAGCGCTTCCCGCAGTT
The DNA here is from genome assembly GCA_049516355.1 of Bryobacteraceae bacterium. Classification (GTDB taxonomy): domain Bacteria; phylum Acidobacteriota; class Terriglobia; order Bryobacterales; family Bryobacteraceae; genus BOG-234. The sequence continues at coordinate 9,698 of JBEKTF010000076.1, forward strand.
GCTCCAGCGAGTCCCGGTAGCCGAAGCAATGAAATGCGCCAGCGCGCGTGAGCCCGACCGCCATCGACGCTGTCATGTTATGGTCCCGGAAGAGAACCGGAAGTCCATAATCCGAGCTTATTTCGAGAACCCTGTTTGCCGGGACTGAGTCTATGCCCGTCACCAGCACACAATCGAACTGCTTTGCGGCAAGCGTCGCTTCCAGTTCATCCGATCCGTTAACCCGCGTGATGCAGAATTGCTCTGATAGTTCGTTGAAAGTGCTCTCGTAGAATAAGTTGTCACTTCCAATTAGCAAAATATCGGGCAAATTCATATAGCAATTATTCCGGGAAAATATGAAACAGGCTATTAGATCTTGGTCGTACCGAATATGCTTTCCAAAGTAAACAGTTCCGTGTTTCCTTTTGCCATGATTGCTGGCGGCCATCTTCCCGTGTCACCCTGAATGCGGGTAGAAATACTCTTAAGCTATTACAGACGGCCAATCCATGAGCATCAGAGTTGAGAGCGATCAGATCAGTTCGGCTTCCTCCCCGGCAACGCGGGTTGACCAGGTTTCCAAACCGTCGGACGGAGCATCGAAATTCCTGGGTGTCACAAACCAGGGGCAGGATCAGATAGATGTTTCACCGTCCACCGCGAAAATCTCGGCCGAACTCTCGGCACAAAGCTCTATGCGCGCCGGCAGAGTTCAGCAACTTGGTGCTTTGTACGCAAGCGGCCAATACAAAGTGAATTCCGCGCAGGTCGGCCAGTCGCTGATTTCGAGCGCCCTTGGCGCCGGCAACACGGGCGCGGGCAAGCTATGACGCCTCAGGAGCAGGCGCTCGATAGTATCGTTGAATCGCTGAAAGAACTTCGATTGGCCGCAAATCTTTGGGACGCCGTCGATCTGTTGCGCATCGATCAATGTCGGGAAGCGCTGGAGGCTGTCGCGCGGAAGATGGCTGAAGCCGAGAACCTTCTTCGTTGCGTACAGGGCACCGGCTCCGCGCAGCTTCGGCCCCGCGTACTGGAATTGAAGACCGAAGCTCTCCGAATCGAGCGTCTCGTAGACGCCTCCTCGGCCTTCTTCAGAAGTGCATTTCCCACCGCCGGTGGAGGATCTCCGGTTTACGGCTCGGGCGGCCTTATCAGAGTCGAACCTGCCCAAGCTGCGTTTCAAGGAGTACAGGGCTAGGCGCGCGAGGCAGGCCGATGTCTAATCTTCTCGCATCTCTTGGGAGTTCAGCCAGCGCCTTGAGCGTTCTGCAGCAAGCGCTGGGAGTCATACAGAACAACGTGGACAACTCTTCCACTCCCGGTTACGCATCGCAGCAGCTCAATATTGAAGCGATGCCGTTCGACGTGGCCACTGGCGCGGCCGGGGGCATTGCCGCCAATGGTCTCATCGATTCTCGCGACGCGTATGTGGATTCCGCAGTCAAGAGTCAGATGCAATCGCTGGGGCTTTATACAGCGCAGAACCAGGCGACGGGGACGATCCAGAGCTTCTTTGACGTTTCCGGTACAACCGGTGTATCCGCGGCGCTCAGCAATCTTTACTCGGCTTTTTCTGCCTGGAGCACCACGCCTTCCGATCCGGTGGCACAGCAAACCGTGATCTCGGATGCCGGCGCCGTGGCGAGTTCCATTCAAGGGCTCTCCAACTCTCTCACGCAAACATCCCAGCAACTTGGTCAGCAGATCGGGTCCACAGTGAACCAGATCAACAGCCTGGCTTCGCAGATTCAGCAATATAACGCGGGGCGTTTGAAGGATCCTCAGGCGAATCCGGGCGCGGATGCGCAATTGGAGGCGAATCTCGAAAGCTTATCGCACCTGGTAAACTTTACTGCCCTCAAACAGGCCGATGGAACGGTTACAGTGCTTGTTGGCGGCGGGACGCCCCTGGTCATCGGAAGCCAGCAGTATTCCATCTCCGCGCAGAACGCGGTGGTCACCCAACCTGCGCCCGTGAATCCGAACTCCCCGCCCACCTCGCAAATACTGGATTCGCAGGGGAACGACATTACATCCGCTATCACCGGCGGCCAGTTGGGCGGTTTGCTCGATTCGAGGAACCGCGTCCTCGGCTCCATCATCGGAGATGCGCAGCAGGCGGGAACGCTGAATCAACTGGCAAGCGGTCTGGCGGACACCGTTAACCAGATTCTGCAGTCCGGCACGGTCTCCACGGCGCCCGGAGCCGCGGCTGGGATACCCCTGTTTACGTATGACAACAGCGATGCCACGTTAGCGGCCGGCAGTCTCGCGGTTAACCCTGCAATCACAGGCGCCCAGCTCGCTCCGGTCGATGCGTCGGGCAATGCGAACGGGAATGCCAACCAACTGGCCGCGCTCGCCAACCCCACTGGTTCGCAAGGGCAAATCAACGGGATGAGTTACGTCCAATTCTTCGGTCAGATCGCGGCTTCGGTCGGGCAGGAAAATCAGACCGCGCAGAATAATGAGACCTCGCAACAGCAGGTCGTTTCGCAGGCCCAATCGCTGCAGAATCAGATATCGGGGGTTTCGCTCGACGGTTCGGCTACCCAGCTGCTTCAATTCCAGCGCGCTTACGAAGCCGTATCAAGAGTGCTGACCATTGTGAACGGCCTGGCGGACTCGATCCTTAATTTGGTTCCGCAGATCTGAGGAGATTATTTATGGGCTTTTATATCACCGGCACTTCGCAGCAGTATCTGACGGCTCTCGAGAACACCCAGACGCAGATGCAGAAGGCCCAGGCGCAGGTGAGTTCCGGGCTCCGGCTTCAGCAGGCTTCAGACGATCCATCCGCCGTCGCGCAAATTTACCAGCTACAGACGACGCTCGCGCAAAATCAGCAGACCCAGAACAATCTGGGAAACGTCCAGACCGAGTTAAGCTCCGCGGATACGGCCCTTCAAAGTGCAATCTCAAATGTCCAGACCGCGATCACGCTGGCCTCGCAAGGCGCCAACACTACATTGACGGCGCAGGATCGGACTAATTTGGCGGGGCAGGTGAGCCAGATCATGCAGAGTCTGGTCAGCTTGAGTAATACAAACGTCAATGGCAGTTACATCTTCAGCGGAGATCAGGCGACCCAGCCTTCCTACCAGGTGGACCCGACTCAGCCCGAAGGGGTCAAACAACTGCTGACAACCACTTCAACCCGCGTCATTCAGGACGTCAATGGCACGGCCATCGCCGTGGCGAAGACCGCTTCGGAGATTTTTGACCCTCAGGATTCGACAACAGGAGGACCGGCGACCGGCAATACTTTTGCCGCCGTCAACTCTCTGTTGACAGCGCTGCAGAACAACGATCCGGCTGGCGTGGCACAAGCAGCCACCTCGCTTCAGAACGCCAGCGAGTATCTCAATGGGCAGTTGGCATTTTATGGCGCCGCGGAGAACAACGTAACCAACGCGACGAATCTCGCCAAACAATTTCAGACTCAGGAACAGTCCTCTCTGAGTCAGGTGCAGGATGCGAATATACCGACTGCGGCTTTGGCGCTGACACAAGCCCAGACTCAGGAACAAGCTACTCTGTCCGTGGAAGCGAAGATACAACAAACGCCGACTCTGTTTAGTTATCTGGGTTAAGGAGCTTTGCACAATCGATGTCAACAGCAGGCCTGGCGACTGAAAACGAGAAGTTTCCCGCGTGCCCTCCGGGTTACCTTCCCGCCGGGTTCGCGCAGGATGCGGAGCGAATTCACCGCGCGTTTCTCGATATCCTCGCGCCCGCGCTTGCCGGAATGCTGCAGACTCCCGTATCTACTGCGCTTCTGACGCCGGCACAAAGTACCTCTGGGGATTTTCTCGATGAGCACGAATCAGCCGGGTGTCTGGTAGCGCTCGACCTCTCGCCTCTGAACGGATCCGCGATTCTCAGTTTTTCCCGCGAGCTTCTCTTTGGCGTATTGGACATCTTCACCGCCACCCCGGCCATTGCCGACAACAAGCCGCGGGAGACCGTGACGGCGATTGAGTTGCACATCCTGCAGGAATTCTTCGATGCGTTCCGAGAGGCCCTGAGTAACGCGTGGCGGCCCATCTATCCGCTGGCATTCGATATCCTCGCGATTGGTCCTGAGAAGTCCCGGCAGGCTGCGTCGACCCAGAGCCTTCAGGCAATGATCGTCCTGAAGTCGCGCATTCAATTCGGCGAAGGCGAAGCTGCTTTTGAGATTGCGCTCCCTGGATTTCTGCTTCGGCTCGCCGAGGTTAATGCAAGGCAATTACCGGCACGGGAGGGCGTGGCGGGCCAGGTTCAGGAAAGCCTTCTCGCCGCGCTGGGTGAAGCGGCGCTTCAGGTTGACGCTGTCCTGAATGGGTCCGGCGTGCGGATCGGAGATCTTCTCAGCATTCGACCCGGACAGATTCTTTCGCTCGGAACTCCTCCCGACGCCGTATTCGAATGTCTGGTGAATGGCAAGTCCCGATTCAGAGGAGAAATGATTGCCGGCGGTGGTCGTCAGGCGTTCAGAGTTGACGCGCCGGTATGATCTTCACGCGGTCAAACCGTGTCGCCGTCCGAAGTAGCGAGATGATCCAGCAGGTCGATCCACGAGCCGAGACGCGGATCTGACGAGCGCGGTGCGAACAGATCGGAACTCAGTGCCATTTGGTAAGCCATTGTTTTCAGCACTTCGAGACGGTCCTGTTCTGCGATGCCCGCCGAGTGGATGCGGAATGAGCGCACATCCTCCAGCTTTTGCGATAGTCGTGATTGATCGCCGCACAGCCAGGCATCCAGCATGGCTCGCCCCAGTAATCGTGAGGGGCACGGATTGTAATCGGGGTTTGCAATCATACTGAAATTCCTCTTCGGTGGTTTCGGACGATTTTCCAGAATTCATTTCCAACGGATCTTGTCGGGAGATAGCGCATCTTCGCTATAAATAATCGGGAAACCTCCGATGTGGAGCAGAGAGAAGAAGTGCATGATCCGTGTCACTCGTCTGAATCGCAGTGCAATCGCGTTGAATAGCGACCTGATTCAGGAAATTGAAGCTACTCCGGACACGGTCATCAGTTTGACCACCGGCCAGAAGATTACTGTTCTCGAAACGGAGGAGGAGATCATCGAACGCGTACGCGCCTGGCGCCGCTCACTTCTTGCAAACGACTGTGCCGCGCTCGCCGCGTCGGGACGCTCCCCCACTCCGGTGTTCGGGCGCGAATCGCAGGGCTAAAGGATAATGGCGAAAACATCGAAAAAAACGGAGTCCTCTCAGCCGGATTTCGCGACCATCGGCGGTTTGGTCCTCGCGCTCGGCGGGATTTTGACCGGGTTGATTATGGAGGGCGGGAAGATCCAGGATATAGCCCAGGTGACCTCCGCACTGATCGTATTGGGGGGCACGCTGGGCGCGGTTATGATCACGACTCCTTTGCCGGTTTTGATCCGTGCGGCAAAACAGTTCGGCTCGGTGGTGATGGGCAAGGCGTACGCGGTCGACGTGAAAATTGAAGAGATAGTCGAATACGCCAGCATGGCGCGTAAGAATGGCATCGTGTCTCTGGAACAGCAGGCGGCGTCGATAGAGGACCCTTTCCTCAAAAAAGCCTTGAACCTGGCTGTTGACGGCATCGAGACCGACAAGATTCGGGACATCATGGAACTCGAGATCACCTTGTTCGAACAAAGCGCCGAAGCGGAAGCCAGGGTCTTTGAAGCGGCGGGCGGATATGCTCCGACTATTGGAATCATAGGGGCCGTCCTCGGCCTGATTCAGGTGATGAAGAATCTCGCCAACATCGACGAAGTGGGACGAGGGATTGCCGTTGCTTTCGTCGCGACTATTTACGGCGTTGCAGCCGCCAACATCATCTTTCTTCCGGTGGCCACCAAGTTAAAAGCGCGAGCCAAAGAAGCGGTGCATCTCAAGGAACTGATGCTGGATGGCGTCCTCTCCATCGCGGAAGGATTAAATCAAAAACTCATTCGGGTCAAATTGGAGGCCTACTCGCACGGTAGTGCGCCCGCCAAGACTGCGAAGTCGAAGGGGCAGACCTCAACTCAACCTGCTTCGGCCGAAGGCTGACAGATGGCGCGAAAAGCGGCACACGCGGAACACGAGAACCACGAACGCTGGCTGATTTCCTATGCCGACTTCATCACTTTGCTCTTTGCGTTCTTTGTCGTGATGTTCGCCTCCTCCCAGACCGATAAGCACAAAGCCCAGGCAGTTTCGGATTCCGTCAAGCAAGCACTGGAGCAGGGCGCCACCAAACCCACCGTCCGGGAGATTCTCGGCGGCACGGTGGATAACACGGGCAAAGGCAGCGCCATGATGCGCGGCCCGGGCGGATCTCAAAAACAGATTGTCAAAACCGACCTGATTCCTCCATCCAAAGTAACTGTCACCGATCTGGTGCCGTCGATGAATTATCTTACTCAGGCTCTGGCTCAGGAAATCAAGGAGGGTAAGGTGGAAGTCCGTCTGGAAGAGCGGGGCCTGGTCGTGAGTCTCCGTCAGGCCGCGTTTTTCCCTTCCGGCGGAGACGAAATAGGGTCGCAGACGCACGACGCAATGGCCAAAATAGCCGGCGTGATTAAGAGTCTGCCAAACGGCGTCCGGCTGGAGGGCCATACGGATTCCATACCGATTCATAACGCTCACTTTCGCAGTAACTGGGAGCTGTCCGCGGCCCGGGCAATCGCCATGCTTGAGTTACTCGCAACGCAGTATGACATCCCGCGGGATCGGTTCGGGATAGCTGGTTACGCCGATACGATTCCCGTGGATTCCAACGACACTCCCGAGGGCCGCACGCACAACAGGCGCGTCGATATCGCTATTCTCAATCAGCGGGTAGTGACATCCACCGAGCCCGGTTCATCCCCACCGGCCGCCCCGGCTGGAAAATAGACTGCGCTGCAAACACGCAACCGGGTAAGGCACTTCGATTGCACTGTATTTCCGGTCACACCATGGCCCGTGTTCAAACAAAATTCTTTGGATCCCTCGAATACTCCCCGAGTTCCGTGTTCCTCTTTCCCGGCGGGTTACCCGGCTTCGAGGAACAGCGCGAGTTCGTATTTCTGAACCTGCCGGAACGCGATCCGCTCATCTTCATGCAAAGTCTGTCCACGCGGAACCTGTGTTTCGTTCTGCTGCCGATTTTCGTCGTCGATCCTCAATACGGGCTGGACTTTACGCCCGAAGAGTTGATCGAGCTCAATCTGCCGCTGGACCGCCCGCCCGCAATCGGAAAAGATATCCTTTGCGCAGCCATGATCGGCTCCGCCGAAGGAGCAACCCCGACGGCCAATCTCATGGCGCCCGTGATTGTGAACCTCAAAGAGCGTATCGGAGCCCAGGTGATTCACGGAGATTCGGGCTATTCCCACCGGCATCCGCTCTTGTTTGAGGAACCGGCACTCACGTGTTAGTGGTTTGGCGGCGCGCCGGCCAAAGTGTCATGATCGGCGAGGATACGGAAATTGAGGTGCTCGACGCGCGGGCGAATCGGGTCAAACTCGGCATCAAAGCACCGGTGTCCATAGCGATCGTCCGCAAGGAAGCGCTACTTACGCGAAATGAGAACCTGACCGCCGCCTGGAGTATGGACGAAGTGTCGATAAAGAGTCTCCTTTCGAGGCTGCCCCGGTGACTGTCAGGAATCTGACACTAACTAACGTTGGCAGGTTTTGCATCGCGCCGCATTGATTCGCAAAAAAAGATTAGAGTGCGAAGTTGCCTGCCCGATATGGATCGGTGAGAGCTTGATACTCGGGCATCCCGCAAGGCGGAGGAGAACCCGAACCGGACAAGATGTCCGGCACGTATCACGAAAAACAGGACGTTTTAATCATGTCGATTTCGATTCAGACGAATTACGCTTCACTGGTTGCAGCCGAGAACCTCAACACGAACAGCAACTTCATGACGGATACGATCCAGCAGTTGACCTCTGGCTATCGTATTAATAACTCGGGTGACGATCCAGCCGGTCTCGCCGTTGCCAACCGCTACAACAGCAGCATCGCCGAACTGACTCAGGGCGTGTTGAACGCCAACGACGGCACCAGCATACTGCAGATCGCCGACGGCGGCCTCAGCAACATTACCCAGATGCTGAACCAGCTGAAGACTTTGGCTACGCAATCCGCCAGCACCACCTTCACGGGCTCTCGTGCCAACATTAACGTGGAATATCAGCAGCTGATTACGGACATCACGCGGCAGGCATCGAATATCGGCCTGAATTCGGGTGGCTCGCTCAACACCTTGAACAGTATTTACATTGGCGGCGGATCGACCCAGACCAATGCCCAGGTACAAATCAACCTGAGCGGCGCGTCAAATACAGTCGACGCAGCCGGCCTCGGCATAGCGAGTTCCAACGTACTCGGGGGCGGAACGGAACTGACCGGTAACACACAGCGTCTCGACGCTCCCGGCGCCGCCTTCCTTACCGGCACGAGTCAGGCATTTACTTTCAACGTGTTCACCAACAACGCGGCGACCGCAGTTACGGCCACGGTAACCGGCGGTGCGAGCGGACTGACTGAGGCCCAGGTTCTCAGCTCTCTCAACAATCAGCTTTCGCCATATGGAATTTCGGCTCAGGTGGGCAGCGACGGCTTCCTGAATTTTGGCGGCGCCAGCGCTTTCACTGCAACGACGACGGCGGCAGGCACCGGCCCTATCGCCAGTACCTCCAGCGCTGCTACCAACGCCGGCTTATACAACACGGCGGGCGCCGGGACTTATACCGGCGTGGTGGAAACTCTCACCTTTCAGAACGGCAATGGTACCGCGACCGTCTCCCTGACCGCTGGGGACAACCTGACGTCGGCCCTGACAAAGATCAATGCGCAGACTGCGGGGCTCGGTATATATGCAGTCAAGAACTCGGCGGGAACCGGAGTCTCAATTCAGAGCGGTACCACTTTCACCGCCTCGACGACGGCTGCGAACGGCACCTTTACCGCGACCGGCGCTCAGACCGTCACCGCCCCCGTGGCATCCAGCACGGTAACCGGTAATGCGCTCTCGGCGATTACGTCCATCAACAGCGCGCTCTCCCAGCTCGGCAATGTTCAGTCCACCGTGGGCTCCGGCGAAATGTTATTGCAGTACGCGACCGATCTGGCAAACTCGCAGATCACCAACTTCTCCGCCGCCGAGTCGCGCATCAGGGATGCCGACGTCGCAAAGGAAGCGGCTAATCTGAGCAAGGCGCAGGTTCTCGAGCAGTCTTCGGTCGCCGCCATGGCGCAGGCCAATTCGGCTCCCCAGGCGCTGCTGAAACTCCTGCAGTAAGTCGGTTTGTCTTAATTGTGGGCCGGACTTTCGGGTTCGGCCCAATTTTTGCAGTACAGAAAAGTCATGGGTTCAGTTTCCAGTACGCCGGCTTCCAATACGCTGACTTTCACCGGAAGCAGCACTTACGCTGCGGATTTCCAGAACGTGCTCAATCGAGCCGTCTCCCTCGCATCCCTTCCATTGCAGGCTATGCAGACCGCGGTGACGAGTCTGCAAAGCCAGGAGAGCACTCTCGCGGGACTGAACGCAAACTTTTCGGCGCTCCAAACTGCCCTGCAGGCCGTCGGTACCGCAACGCAGGGCTCCTCCACGGCGCAGTCGTCCGATCCGTCCGCAGTCAGTGCCACAGTTTCTTCCGGCGCTTTGAATGGAACCTACACCATTCAGGTGGACAGTGTTGGCTCGTCGACAACCGCTCTGAGTGCCGCTGGCCTGACCACCGTCACAGATCCAACCACGGGTAACATTAGTTCATCCAGCAACTTCACGCTGACCGTAAACGGCGTCGCGACCTCAATTGTGCCCTCCGGGAGCTCACTTGAGTCGCTCGCGGCCGCAATCAATGCCGCTTCCGACGGTGTACAGGCCACGATTGTCAACGTCGGTTCCAACACCAGCCCTGACTACCGCCTGGCAGTGACAAGCTCCAACCTTGGGGCTGACACGATTCAGCTGAATGACGGGACGAACAACCTCCTCAATACGCTCTCAGCCGGCACCGACGCTGCATATAAAGTAAATCCAGTAAACGGAACAGGCACGGAAATACAAAGCACATCCAGTCAGATTACTCTTTCCCCCGGGCTTACAGTCAATCTGCTCCAGCCGACTACTTCTCCCGCTACCATCACCGTTTCAGCAGACAACAGCGCGCTTTCGAGTGCGTTGTCGAATTTTGCCAGCGCATATAACGCCGCCGTATCCGCCCTGAATCAGCAGCGCGGCCAGGCCGGAGGGGCTTTGACCGGCCAAAGCCTCGTCTATGCGCTGACGGATGTTCTCAATAGCATCTCGACGTACACAGGCGGTTCGGGTTCCGTTGGCTCGTTGGCGGACCTCGGACTTACGCTCGATTCCAGCGGGAACGGAAATCTCGACTTTAGTGCGAGTGCGTTCGCCGCTGCCAATCCCACGGCCATCCAGCAGTTCCTGGGCAACGTCAGTTCGTCGGGGTTTCTGCAATCCGCCAACAACGCCCTGACCGCAATGACCGACCCCAGCACCGGAGTGTTGCAGGCCGATGGAACTGCGCTTCAGACCCAGATCGCCAGCGAGAACAGTCAGATCGCGGCCCAGCAAACGGTGATCACCGATCTTGAGACCAATCTTCAAGCCCAGTTATCGCAGGCGGACGCCGCAATCGCCACTTTGCAGGCGCAAACAAGCTACTATACGCAATTGTTCAACGTCGAATACGGCAACAGCAATGGCACGATGAGCGGCGGATGATACCTCAAGCGATTCAGGACAGCGAGACCGCCCTCCGCCGCGCGGTCGAACAAAAATACTTTTCGCGGGTTGAGAAACTCACTCTTTCTCACTGCGAACTCGTCGACTCACATCTCTCGACCCTCCCGGTCGGCGATGCACTGCGGCTGGAACTTCTGACCCGCGTAATCGGTGTTCTGCAATGGACACGCCTCATGCTGGCCACAGCCCGGTCTGGCCACTCCGAGCGGCTCCGCCAGGCACTCATGGCAAAACGCTACTTCGCATCGGCGGGAACCAGTCAGTCTCAAGTACAAGTCGACTTCTGAATCCTGTCAAACTCCTGACGGCGTCACTGCCTTGACGCCGACCTGACGTCGCCCGGGTTTGTTTTCCTCCTTTATTTCCAGTGTGAGCGGCTCAAGCTATTGGGATCCCGCCGCTGGTACGCCACGTGCATCGTGCCACGCGTCGTGATCGACAGCCTTGGAGACAACATCGAGCGGTACATGGACCTCGTCAGCATGCGGCAGAAGCTGGTTGCGTCCAACATCGCGAACGCCGATACGCCTGGCTACAAGACGCAGGATCTGGATTTTCAAACGGCTTTCAAATCCGTTCTTGATGGCGGTACCCCCGAACCGGTCGCGGTTTCCGGGCTCACGACGAAAAATGACGGCAACAACGTGGACCTCGACCGGGAATCGAGGCTCCTCGCGGAGAATGCTCTCCGGTTCAGCATCGCTTCCAATTTGATGAAAGGGCAGATCACTCAGGTGAAAGAGGCGATCAAGGAAGGCGGCTCATGAGTTTGTTTTCCAGTCTTTCGGTCAGCGCATCCGGCATGGCCGCGCAGCGCACGCGTGCGGCGCTTCTCGTCGAGAACATTGCCAATGCGGAGACCACTCGCACGCCCGAGGGCGGTCCGTACCGCCGCAAGGATGCTGTCTTCTCCACTATGCCGGTGTCCTCCGAATTTGCTTCCGAACTCCAGGCGCAGCTTCAGACGGGCGTGACCGTTTCGGAAATTTCCGTCGATCAAACGCCTCCCGAGAAACAATACATGCCCGGCCACCCCGACGCCGATGCGAACGGCTATGTATCGATCCCACGCATTAATGCGGCGGAAGATATGGTCGATCTCACCAGTGCGAATCGAAGTTATCAGGCGAATGTTTCAGCCATCTCGGCGGTGAAAGACATGATCCAGAAATCGATCGATCTGCTCCGTTAGGAAAAGCCATGACTCTTCCCATTTCAAATATCGCTCCCATCTCCATCCCGTCGCTGACCGCACCTTCAGGCGCCACGGGAGCTTCCGGGGAGTTTCAAAACGTCCTTCAGAACGCGATTGGCACAGTCCAGGGATTGCAAAACGATGCCAGCACCGCCGTGCAGAACTTCCTGTCCGGCCAGAACGAAGAACTGCACACCACGGTCCTGGCTACGCAGCGGGCGGAAATGGCTTTCGAACTGGGCCTGCAGGTACGGAACAAGGTGGTTTCCGCTTACCAGGAAATCATGAAGATGCAGCTCTAGACTATGCCAGGCGCTACGGGTCAATTACAAGCTCTGGTCACCGGGCTTTCGTGGGTGCAGCGCATCTCCATCCTCGCCGCGGCGGTTGCCGCGGGGGGAGGGATCGCTGCGCTCACGCATTTCCGCACCGAAGGCGACTTCCGGCCTCTTTACACGGCAATGGCGCCCGAGGACGCCGCCCCTGTGGTTCAAAAGCTCCGGGAGTCGGGCGTCGAGTACCGGCTTGCCGACGGAGGCAGCTCGGTTCTGGTGCCGTCCGCCAAGCTTGCCGAATCGCGCCTTACGCTGGCTGGGGCCGGTCTTCCCAAATCCGGCAGAGTCGGATTCGAGCTTTTTGACAAGACGAATTTCGGCGCCACCGAACTCGTCGAGCACATCAACTATCAGCGCGCGCTTGAAGGAGAGTTGGAACGCTCCGTTATGAGCATGGCCGAAGTGACTCAGGCCCGCGTGCACCTGTCGCTTCCCAAAGAGTCCGTTTTTCTGGATCAGCAGCAACCTGCCAAGGCCAGCGTGATGGTGAAGCTCCGTCCCGGCGCCCGGATATCGCCGCAGAATGTCCTGGCGGTAACGAATCTCGTGGCGAGCGCCGTCGAAGGACTCAACCCGGATGCGGTAGCCGTCCTCGATGTGGATGGCAACCTTCTCAGCCGCCCCCGCAGGGTCTCGAACGACGATTCCCGGATCACGAGTGAGTCGCTCGAAGTCCGGCAACAGATCGAACGCGACCTCGTCGGCAAAATCAGCTCCACGCTCGAACCGCTGCTCGGCTCGAACAATTTCCGCGCCGGCGCTTCCGTCGATTGCGACCTGACCAGCGGCGAGCAGCAGGAAGAAACTTTCGATCCGGACAAGTCGGTCATGGTCAGTTCCCAGAAGACCGAAGACGATAGCCAGCGCGCGTCTGCGGGTGGTGTTCCCGGCACTGCTTCCAACCTCCCCCATCCCCCGGAAAAAACCTCGGCAGGTACAGGATCGTCGCATCGAACTGAAAACGTCACATATCAATCCAGCCGCGTCGTGAAGCATACCCGGATTCCGCAGGGAGTGATCCGGCGCATGTCTCTCTCAGTTCTCGTCGGCCAGCAGACGCATTTTGAAGGGCAGGGCAAAGCGAGGCATAGTGTCACGGTGCCCCCTTCGCCCGAAACGCTGAAGACCATTCGCGATCTTGTGGCGGGCGTGACGGGATTCAACATGGATCGCGGCGACCAGTTGATCGTCGAAACCTTACCGTTTGAACCCGTTGTTGTCGACGCTGACTTCGTGCGTCAGTCGCCCGCTCCGCCCAAAACACCGGGCCCGGCCTGGCTGGAAATGATTACAAAGTACCGCGATGTATTTCTTATCGGTCTCGCGGGCCTCGCTGTTCTCATGGTCTGTCTCCGCACCGGCTTGAAAATGTTATCGGGCCGGGGCAATAAGGCGCAGACGGCGGAATTGGACCAAACGCCCGCAGTCGCAGCAGGCGCATCGCCCTACGCAGCCATTCCGAATTCTGCGGCAGATCGGGCTGATATCTCCCCGAACACCCGCAAAGATCTGCTCCTCGACGCCAACGACACTACGGCGGAGCGGATTCGGGAACTCGCGCAGCGGGATGTGAACGCTACAGCCAACGTCCTCCGTATGTGGATGCAAAACCAAAAAGCCTGAGCCGTATCCTTTCAAACCTATGACCCCCCAACTTACGCAAGCCAATCCGGACCTCACCGGCGTCAGGAAGGCCGCTGTGTTTCTACTCGGGATCGGCGATCAGATCGGCGCCGATGTGATACGCTGCCTCTCTCCCGATGAAATCCGTTCCATCGGTATGGAGATCAGCGCTCTCGACGC
>JBEKTF010000077.1:0-23678 GCA_049516355.1 Bryobacteraceae bacterium
GACGCGGTCCCGGATTGACGTGTTCTGCCATTTTTTCAGTTCGTCGCGCAGGTAAAGCACAGCCTCATCGCGCCGGTGTTGTTCGGCAAGAGCCTGCGCGTGGACCTCGATTGCAGCTCCCAGAGCCAACGGGAGGTGAGGTTCGCTGTCGAGGCTGCGATGGGCCAGTTCCGCGATGCTGAGGCTCCGGACTTCCGCGGCATTTGCTTCCGCAGCGTCGATATTATGGTGCGCCAGTTGCCCACGCCCGATCCAGGACAGGGCGTCGAGATACTCGGGTGTTTTACCAAGCGCGGCGCGATATTGGTTCAGCGCGTCCGTGGCGGCATTGAAATCGCCGGCCTGGGTGGCAAGCTGAACATAGGTAGTGATCGTGACCTTCTGCTGCGCAAACTCCGATTGCGCCAGCGCGGCGTACAAACAAACGGCCTGGAAAAGGCTACGGAATCGCATTGTAACTAAGTCTAGTTTAGAAGATAACGCGACTGGATGTAGCGTCTCCCGACTCGCGGCTACGAAGAACCGGCGGCAAAAGGCGACCACCGGCGTTCCCGGTGCTCCGAGCGAGACGCTTATCGGGATTACAGGGTGAGGCCTTTCAGGTACTGCCGGAAGGGTCCGCCCAGATCGTGCCGCTGCAGGGCGAACTCCACCGTGGCCTTCAAAAAGCCGAGTTTGTCGCCGGCATCGTACCGCTTCCCCTCGAATTTGAATGCGTAAATGGGGCGGCTGCGCAGCAGGAGACGGAGCGAATCGGTGAGCTGGATTTCCCCGCCCGATCCCGGCTCCACGCTTGAAATCGATTCGAAAACATCGGGCGTCAGGATATAGCGGCCAATGATTGCCAGGTTCGACGGGGCCTCGCTTGCCTTCGGCTTCTCGACCAGGTCGCGAATGCGGAATACTTTGTCTTTGCTTCCATTGTGCGAGACGGGCTCGGCATCGATACAGCCGTAGGATGAAATCGCGTCCCTGGGCACTTCCATCACAGCCAGGACCGGGGCTGAGAAGAACTCGTAGATGTCGAGCAGTTGGCGTATGCAGGGCGTTTCAGCGTCGATGACGTCATCGGCCAGAACCACGGCAAAGGGCTCGGGGCCCACGAGATCCTGGGCGCGCAGTACGGCATGGCCCAGCCCCAGAGCCTCCTTCTGCCGGATATAGGAAATGTCGATCAGGTCCGAAACCTGCCGCACGATCTTCAGCAGATCTTTCTTGCCCCGCGATTCGAGAAGATTCTCAAGCTCAAAACTAACGTCAAAATGATCTTCGATCGCCGACTTGCCGCGTCCGGTGACAATGATGATATTCCGGATCCCGGAGTGAAGGGCTTCTTCCACGCCATATTGAATAATGGGCTTGTCGACGAGCGGCAACATCTCCTTTGGCTGCGCCTTTGTAGCAGGCAGAAAGCGGGTCCCAAGACCGGCTGCGGGGAAAACGGCTTTGCGAACTTTCGCGACGGGCATCGTTACTTATCTTGCGTGTGCCGGGGCAAATTCGCAACTGGACGCGTGCGATTTCGCGATTTCGCAGGCATGGCGGAATGAGTTTCTGCGGACACGGACCATGTGGTACGTTTGAAGGTTTCAGACATATGGCATACGTAATTGCGGAACCCTGCATCGGTACCAAGGACACAGCGTGTGTTGACGCGTGCCCGGTTGATTGCATCCATCCGAAAAAAGAAGATCCCCGATTTCCGGACGCGGAGATGCTCTACATCGATCCCGTCGAATGTATCGATTGCGGCGCGTGCGTGCCGGTTTGCCCCGTTTCGGCTATCTTCGCGCTGGACGATTTGCCCGAGAAGTGGAACGAGTTCACGAAGAAGAACGCCGATTTCTTCGGCCGTTGACCTGGCAGAGAGCGCGGGCGAAAACGCCTCCTCCACAAGAAACTCAATAGCTTACGACTCGTGTGGGGTAGTCCTTTGGCCTGTGCATTATCTTTTTCAGCAGCCTGCCGGTGCTATAAAATCGCCCGCACGACTCCGCCCTCGGCCCGCACAGCGGCGCCGTTTGTGGCGGAAGCCCGTGGACTGGCGAGGTAAACGACCAGATTCGCCACTTCTTCCGTGGTGGCGAAGCGTTTGAGCAGCGAGGAAGGTCGTATTTTTTCAAAAAACATCCTCTCGATTGCCGCTTCGTCCGTCTTCTGACTCTCGGCCATCTGCTTGATGAACGCGCCCGCGCCTTCGGATTTTGTCGGACCGGCGAGCACCGAATTGACCGTCACACCAGTCCCCGCGCTCACCTCCGCCATGCCTCGCGCCACAGCCACCTGGGCGGTTTTTGTAACGCCGTAGTGAATCATTTCGGCAGGTATCTGGACACCCGATTCGCTCGAAATGAAAATCACCCGGCCCCAATTCCGCCGCAGCATCCCGGTAAAGTAATGGCGGGAAAGGCGCACGCCGCTCATCACGTTGGTTTCCCACATGCGGGTCCATTCGTCATCGGAGATTTCGGCGAAAGGACGCGGCTCGAATACGCCGAGATTGTTGATGAGGACATCGACATCGGGATGACCTTCGATCAGCCTGGCGATTACCTCGGCGTCGGAGAGGTCTCCCGCGAAACCGTGGAGATTACCGCCGCCGATGTTCGCTATAGCGGCGCGGACCCGCTCCTCGGTTCTACCATTCACGATCACGGACGCGCCTTCACGCGCGAGGCCGGCGGCGATGGCGAATCCGATGCCGGCGGTAGAACCGCTGACGAGGGCTTTTTTGCCTCTGAGTTCCAGGTCCATAGTTGGTAGTCTCCGACAATCATACGAAAACGCAGGGCTTCCGCCGCGCGCGCTGGAAGATGGGGACGAGGAGATGCGGGGTTCCGTGTAAGGATATATAGGGAATCCGACACGATGACAAGGGCAATGACCAAGCAGGACGTACGGGCCCGTATCGAGGAAATTGGCATCATTCCCGCCGTTCGGGTTTCTTCGGTGGAAGAGGCCCTGTTCGCCGCGGAAACCGTGCTCAAAGGTGGGATCAAAGTGGTGGAGATCACCACAACGATGCCCGGTGCGGTCGAAGTGATAGCCGAACTGACCCGGACCATGCCCGAATTGATGGTGGGCGCCGACGCCGTTCTCAATCTTGAAACCGCGAAAGCTTGTCTGGATGCGGGCGCCGCGTTCCTGACCAGCCCCGGGTTGGATCTCGAGATCGTAGATTTAGGGGCCAGACATAACGTTCTGGTTATCCCCGGGGCGTTAACGCCCTCCGAGGTGGCGGCCGCTTGCAGAGCCGGGACCGATTTCATCAAGGTTTTTCCGTGCTCACTCGTTGGGGGCGCGAAATATATCAAAGCTCTGAAAGGCCCGTTCCCGGGTGTGGCATTCATCGCCTCGGGTGGCGTGAATCAGCAGACCGTAAGCGATTTTATTCGCGCCGGAGCGTCTGCGTTGGGTATCGGTGAGCATTTGGTTCCGCACGAGGCTGTCCAGCGTCGGAACGCAACATGGATACTCGAACTGACGCGCCGGTTCATCGGCATGGTCAAGGAAGCCCGGGCGCGATAAAGGACCGGCGCGGCTACTGCAACCCAAATTCGACGCGGGTGTGTTGCACCAGGCCGAGGAATCTTCCGGTCAGTTCGTGGATCCAGTTTTCATCGCGGCGTTCGATGGCATTGGGCGGGATCAACTCTCCGCGAATGCCGAGCGCCGCAGCGCCTTTGCGGATAAAATCGGCCGCGGTTTGTTGATTCACGCCACCCGAGGCAATAAACGGCACATGAGGGAACGGGCCTTTCAGCGCTTTGATGTATGCCGGCCCGCCGACTTGAGCGCAGGGGAAAATCTTGATCATATCGGCGCCGGCTTTGTGCGCCCTCATCACTTCGCTCGGCGTTAATGCGCCCGGGATGGCCGCGACCTTGTTCCGCACGGTAAATTCGACAATGTCCACATCGAGACCAGGGCTGGTTATGAACGCGGCTCCCGCATCCAGACAAGCTTGAGCGGTTTCACAATCCAGCACGGTGCCTGCGCCCACGATGAGTTGGGGGGTGGTGCGGGCGAGTTCCTTGATTACGCCGGTGGCGCCGGGAACTGTCATCGTCAGTTCGACGATGGGGATTCCCCATTTGAACATCTGATTGGCTGCAAACAGCGCGTCCTCCGCGGAGGGAACCCGAATGGCGGGAAGAATACCGATTGTTCGGATGCGCCTGCATACTTCGTCTTTGGTCATTTGTACGGCCGTCATCTATTCGAACTCGCCTTCAGGAGCGGGCAGTCTGTCGTGCTCGCCCGCAACCCAGACGTAGAGAGTGGGCAGCAGGAAGATGCTCATCAGCAGGGCGGCCATCAGTCCGCCGACAATCACGATGGCGAACGGGCGCTGCGAGTCCGATCCGATTCCGTGCGACGTCGCCGCCGGCAGAAGGCCGAGCATGGCGACCAGCATGGTCATCATGATCGGGCGAAGCCTCAGCACCGCGCCTTCCACGGCTGAGTCGAATATCGTATGGCCGCGGACGCGGAGCTGATTGATGTATTCCACCATGATCACGCCGACCTGAACCGAGACGCCGAACAGGGCGAGGAATCCCACTCCGGAAGACACGCTCAGATTGGTCCCGGTGAACATAAGCGCCAGCAGGCCGCCCACCGGCGCCATGGCGACGTTCATCAGGATCAGCGTTGCCCATTTCATCGATTTGAACATGGAGTACAAAATCAGAAAGATCAGCAACAGGGTCAGCGGAATGATGATTGCAAGACGTCGTGCCGCGCGCTGCTGCGATTCGTACTCTCCCGCCCAATTGATGTGGTAGCCGGTTGGCAATTTCACCTGAGTGTCTACTTTTTTGATAGCTTCCTCGACCGCACCGCCCAGATCGCGGCCGCGCACGCTGTATTTGATCGCCACATAGCGCTGGTTCGCTTCGCGATAGATTTCGGAGGCGCCATCCAGCATCTGAATGTCGCAGAGTTGGGCCAGCGACACCCGCTCGCCCGAAGGGGCCAGAAGGCGGATGTTCTCGATTGCTTCCTTCCGGTCGCGAAACTGGGGCAGATAGCGGAGCACCAGATCGTAGCGCTGTTCGTCCTGTAAAACCTGAGTGAGTGCGTTGCCGCCGATCGCGGTCTGCACCGCGTCCTGCACGTCCGCAACGTTAATCTGGAAGCGGGCGGCCTTCTGGCGGTTCACCATGAGGTTGAGGTTCGGCTGCCCGATCACGCGGAACAATCCCAGATCCTCAATGCCCTTGATGCCACGCATGACACCCATGATCTCGTCGGCCTTGCCTTCGAGCGTTCTCAGGTCGGTGCCAAAGACCTTGATCGCCAGTTCTCCTTTGACTCCGCTGACTGCCTCTTCCATGTTGTCGGAGATCGGCTGGGAGAATCCCCAAGTCACGCCGGGAAGCTTCTGGAGTTCGCGATTCATGGCTAAGATCAGTTCATCTTTGTCCTGATGAAAAACGGGACGCCATTCTTCCTTCGGCTTCAAATCGACGAAAAATTCCGCGTTGAAAAAGCCGGTGGTATCGGTTCCATCGTCGGGCCGGCCCACCTGGCTGGTGCACTGCGGCACCTCAGGGAAGGAGCACAGGATGGCGCGAGCCCGGTTTGCCACCGCAGTACCTTCAGTCTGGCCCGTGCTGGGCGCCATGATCCCGCGCACCCAAATGGCGCCTTCGTCAAGATGCGGCAGGAACTCGGAACCGAGAACGTTCGTGGCGAGATAAATCGACAATGCAAAACCGGAAAGCGCCACGGCCAACGTCGCCCACCGCCAGTGGATGGCCCTTCCGAGCGCGCTGCGATAGACTCGCGTCAGAAATGTCATCACCGGGTTGTGCCATTCCTTAGTGCCTTTGGGAAAGAAGATGCTGGAAAGAACCGGCGCGAGCAACATCGAGAACATCAGCGCGCCCAGAAGAGCGAACGCCACGGTCCAGGCCATCGGCTTGAAGAGCCGGCCTTCCACGCGCTGCAGAGTGAAGATCGGCAGATACGCGGTGATAATGATCCCGATCGCGTAGAATACCGGACGCTGGACTTCATGCGCCGCTTCCCGGATCTTCTCCATTGGCGTTCTTGTGTCCCCCTCGTGGTGACGGGACAGGTGGCGCACGATATTCTCGACCATTACAACCGCGCCATCCACCACCATGCCGAAATCGAGAGCGCCGAGCGACAGCAGATTAGCCGGGATGCCCTTGAGCTGAAGGCAAGTAGCCGCGAACAGCAGCGCGAAGGGAATCGTCAGAGCGACGATCAGAGCGCCCCGCACATTTCCCAGAAACAGGAAAAGAATAATCACCACCAGAGCGATGCCCTCCGTCAGATTGTGGAGGACCGTGTGGGTGGTGTAATGCACCAGATCGCTGCGGTCGAGAAAGGGCACTACCGTGACGCCGTGGGGAAGAATGCCATGGTTCAGCTCTTCCACTTTGGCGTGAATTCCTTCGAGGACTGAATCCGAATCGGCGCCTTTGCGCAGCAGCACGATTCCGGAGACGACGTCGTCGTCGTCGACAATTTTTCCGTTGACAAGGTGCCTTGCCCGGGCGAACTGGCCCAGACGGATCTTGGGACCCTGCTCCACGACCGCAATATCCTTGACCTTCAGCGCGGTTCCGGTCTTCGTCGTAAGCACGGTGTTTTCGATATCGTGCACGTTAGTGACCAGGCCTACTTCCCGAACATCGATCTGCTGCAGTCCCGATTCAATGAAACTACCGCCGGCATTGGTGTTGTTGTTGGTAAGCTGCTGTTCGACCTGGCCGATGCTGAGCCCGTAGGAAATCAATTTGGTGGGGTCGATGCGCACCTGATACTCGCGCGTCGGGCCGCCGAAACTGGCAACATCCACAACGTTAGGCACCGACTTGAACGATTTTTCGACAACCCAGTCCTCAAGCGATTTCAGCTCCATCACGTCGTAGCGCGGATTCGTGCTCCGCAGCGTGAAGAAGTAAATCTGGCCGACCGGGCTCCAATCCGTACCCATCTGAGGCTGTACTCCGGTGGGCAGCGTCACCTGAGCAAGCCGTTCGAGAACTTTCTCCCGGTTCCAGTCATTTTCCGCTTCATCGTCGAACGTCATCTTCAGGTCGGAAAGACCAAAAAGAGAGAACGAGCGCAAAGCGGTGAGGTGGGGAATCCCGTTCATGACGATTTCGAGCGGAATGGTAACCTGCTGCTCGATCTGCTCCGCCGAGATACCCGGCCACTGCGTGATGACCTCGACGTAGTTATTCGCCACGTCCGGATAGGCCTCGACAGGCAACTGATGGAACGAAATGCCGCCCCAGATAAACAGCAGCACAGCGAAAGCAACAATCAGAATCCGGTTGTTCAGCGCGAAATCGACGACCTTGCGGATCATATTCGGCTATTGCTCCACCGAATTTTCGAGTACCAGAGCGTCCTTCACCACCTGGTCGCCGGGATTGATACCCGAGACTACCTGCATGTTGTCGGGCAACGTAATACCGCCGATCACCTCGGCGCGCCGGAACGATTTCCCTCCTCCCGGCAAGTAGACCCAGTCGCGATCATGCAGATGCAGGATCGCCGTAGAGGGCACTATGGCGGATATCTGCTTTTCAGAGCCATGGAAGGTCGCCGTAGCGAACATTCCGATCCGCATCAGCCCCGAATTCTCAACTTCGAGACGCACTTTGGCGGTGCGAATGTTGGGATCGAGGATGGGGCCGATGTTGCTGATCCGGGCGCGGAAAACGCGATCCGGGTATGCGTTCAGCCGGACATCGGCGAATTCCCCCAGCTTCACGTTCTTGAGGTCGTTCTCGAAGACGTCGCACAGAATCCATACTTGCGAAAGGTCGGAGATCGTGAATGGATTGGGCGAGGCCAGCCCCTGCGTCCCCGAAGCCTGCGTCACCTGCTGATCGGTGATCACTCCGGAAATGGGCGCGAAAATGTCGACGATCGCGGTGGGATGATCTTTGTCGGCGCCAAGGACCCGGAGGTGCTCTTCCGTTGTCTCGACCGTCACTTTGGCTTTTTCTTCCGCATCCACGGCGATTTCATAGTCCTTCTGCGCCATCGCACCGGCTTCGAGAAGTGTCTTGGAGCGAGCGAGTTGAGCGCGAGCAAGCGTCAGGTCCGCGACGGCCTGCCTGTAATCCGAGAAAGCTCCCGAGATATCCGCGCTCTGGACCCGCAGCAGAAGCTGTCCTTTCGTGACCGTATCGCCGAGTCGCGCGCGGATCTCCAGCACGCGGCCCGAGGCGATCGAAATTACCGGGACATTACGCGAAACATCCGGGTTCACCGTGCCTGTGACGTTCAGCTCCGGCGCGGCGTCGTACTTGCCGGCGGCCACCACGGGATACTGCTCCGGATGGTCGACGGTTACCATGCTCGAGTTCCCCGCGGGCACTACCTGCGCCACGGGAGGGGCTTCGGCCGACGGATCGGCCTTCACGGTCTGGCCGCAGTTCACGAGAGACACGGCAGAGCCGAGACAAAGGATAACTTCAACCAGAATGCTCCGCTTCATTGCCAGAATGCTCCGTTTCATTGGAGGATCACCTCGCGACCCACTGCAAGATTCAACTGACCCACGGCTGTGAGATAAGAGCCGACCAGATTCAGGTAACTCAACTGAACGGTTCGATAATCGTTCTGCGCGTTCAAAAAATCGAGTAAAGACGCGCCACCCCGCTGGTACGCGAAGGTTATGGTGTCGCGGACGCGCAATGCCTGGCCAAGATACTTTTCCTTATAGGGCCGGAGTAAGTTCAGGTTACTGTTTACCGCGGCATACGCCGAATCGACATCGCTGAAGACCTGGGCCGCCGCCGCGTCTTCCAGCCGCTGATTGCGTCGGATGTCAATTTCCGTTCGTTCCTTCTCGCCCTGATTGCGATCGAAGATACGCAACGGAATCGAGACACTGGCGCCGATCGTGTTGTAGTCGTAGGGGTTGTTGAACGAAGGGTTGTGCGTCCACCACGCGCTGAACGTGGGATCCGTCGAACCATTGGAAACCGCGAGTTGATGGTCTGTCTTCGCCTTGTCGACGGATTCGAGGGCGGCTCGCAGATCCGGCCGCGCGGCGAGCGCAATGCGGTGGTAATCGTCAAGCGACTCGAGCGGGCCGCCGAAATCGAAGGTTCCGGTAACGTCGAACCGGTCAATCGGCGTGCGATCGTTCAACAACATAAGAAGGGTAATTTTCGCCGTACGCAGATTGACATCCGCGCTCTCCAGTTCCTGCTCGTACTGGACCCGCTGCAGCTCCAGACGGTCGAGATCCACTTGCGCGATGTCTCCTGCCTTGAGCTGCGTGCGGCCGATCTCGATTACCCGATCGTAGTAATTCAGATTCTCTTTCGCTACTCCCAGAACCGCTTTGGCCTGCAGCGTCTGAACAAAGGCGTTCCGCAGGTTAAACAGGAGGTTTCGTTCCAGATCCTGCTGTTGCGAGGCGGCAATCGTGGTGCCTTTTTTCGCGCTTTCGAGCCGCAGTTCACGCTTGTTCGCGCGCTCGTGCAGATAACTGATGGCCGGCGACATTTGAGTGCCGGCGAACGGCCGGTAAACCCCCAGATGGGGAGTGAGCTGAGTCCCATCCATGGAATAAGACAAGTCGGGGTTGGGACGGAGACCTGCAGTCACCTCCTGCGCCCTGGATTCGTCGATGTTGAGTTGTCCCGCGCGCAACGTCGGGTTCGTCGCTTCGAACTTGTCTTTTATTTGCTGCCAGGTGTAACTCTCCTGCGGTTGTTGCGCGGGCGTTTGTTGCGCAAACAACAGCCGGCCGGGGCAACCTGCCGCTATAAGCCACAACGGTAAGAGACAGATGAGACGGCGTTTGAGCGCAGGTATGTCACCACCCGACCGGCGGGAAATGCACCGGGAAAAGGACCGTTGCAGACTCAAATCCCAATGTAGCGATCTGAGCGTGGAGTTCTCCATTATCTTTCGGACAACGCAAAATTATCTTCCGGTCGAACGCTTGACATCTTTCAGTCAAACCGTTCAAAATACGCCCCCGCTCCCCATAAGATGTGGATAGCCCCGATAGGGTGTTCGGAAAATAGAAATTCAATCGGGAATTGGCGGCGAGGCACAAGGCAAGCGCGGCGCCGGGCTACGCGAAACGATAGCGCTTTCATCTCAGGAATGCATGAAGAGGAAGTCGGTTTAAGATGAGAATAAGCCCGTCCTTCTCAGACGTGTCTTTCCCGGACGCGAACGAGCCTGGCCCGCGTACCTTCATGCTTTCTTTCCTCCTTCGTGGCACGCCGAAAGCGGTTTTGACGAGAGCGGCGCTCATGACGGCGCTGATCGCCCTCGTCGACTGGCGCATTGAGGGGAACATTCCTCTCGGCTTCCTGTATCTCTTCCCGATGCTGCTTGCAGGCAGCGTCCTCAAGCGCTGGCAGATTGCGGTTGCGTCGGCATTCTGCACATTTTTAACCGAGATTTTCGATAGCTTTGAATGGTCCCTGGCGGGAATTCCACGCGACATTCTGATTTTCGCCGCGTTCCTCGGTATGGGCCTGTTCGTTTACGAAGTGGTGCGCAGCCGTCAGGCCGCGCTCCAGCATACGCAGGAGATCGAACGCGAAATAAGAGCCCGCGGCGAGGCCGAAGAGCAACTGAAGGTGCTCGTCGAGAGTAGCCCGGCGGCGGTGTTCACGACCGATTCCGAAGGAACGGTTCTGCTTGCCAATGAAGCGGCGCACAGGCTCTTCGTGGTGCCGGCGGGGGCGCTGCCGGGGCGCTCGATCCATGAGTTTCTACCTTCGCTTGTCAATGTGCAGGCGCCGTTGTTACCCAATGAAAAACGACGCCCGATACGCACGGCGATGCAGTGCCGCGGACGCCGCCAGAACGGCGAAGTGTTTCTGGCCGATATCTGGTTTTCGACTTACAGCACAAGCGCTGGTTCGCGTCTGGCAGCGATGGTGGTCGATGGTTCCGAAGATCTCCGCAACAGAGAAGAGCTCAGCCTTCACCAGCTTCTGGCCGGATCGCGCATACTCGTTGGCGCGGTTTCGCATGAGATCCGGAATGTCTGTGGCGCGATCGCGATGGCCCACGCCAATCTTTCCCGAAACGCGGCGCTCGCTCCCTACTTAAGGAAGGACAAGGATTTCGAGGCTTTGGGAAGCCTGATTCTTGCTCTCGAAAAAATCGCCGCGATGGACCTCCGGCAGATGGCGGATCAGGCTTCGAGCGTGGATCTGGCTTCTCTGCTCGAAGAATTTCGCATCGTGGTGGAACCATCTCTGCAGGAACAGGACATCAACCTTTCCATTGAAATGGATTCGGCGCTGCCGCTGGTCTGGGCGGACCGGCAGAGCCTGCTTCAGGTCTTCCTGAACCTGACTAAAAACAGCGAACGGGCGATGATTAATGAGGATCGGCGGGACCTTACGATAACGGCGCGTTTTGACAAACAGCGGGTAACGGTCCGGTTCAAGGACACAGGTTGCGGCGTAGCGCATCCCGACCGGCTCTTTCGTCCGTTTCAGCAGCAGGCGCAGGCGACGGGGTTGGGACTATATCTGTCGAGGGCGTTTATGCGGTCGTTCCGCGGCGATCTGCGGTACGAGCCGGAACCGCAAGGATCCAGCTTCATAGTGGAGTTATCGGCCGCAGTGGGCAATACGAGAAATGGCCTCAGAGAAGACAATGCAACAACAGATCCGGATTCTGCTCGTCGACGATCACAGCCTGTTTCGGGAGAGCCTGAGCCGGTTGCTCGAAGCGGAACCTGACTTCCGGATCGTCGCGACCTGCGCCGCCGTGAGCGACGCGTTGACCGTGCTGAAGGCCCAGCCGGTGGACGTTGTGCTGCTCGATTACGATCTGGGAGATGAGCAGGGTTCGGCTTTCCTCGAAGAGGCGAGGCGGCAGCGCTTCCAGGGCCGGATCCTCATGGTGACCGCGGGCATGGGGGACGCGGTGACATTGCGCGCATTCGAAGGGGGCGCTTCCGGAGTTTTTCTGAAGCACAGTCCGCCGGCGCAATTGATTGAGGCCATCCATCATGTGATGAGCGGCGAGATGTGGCTCGATTCGCGCGCCGTTCGTTCCCTTGTCGCCGGCGCAAATGTAAGAACCGGGACCGCGAATACGGCGCAACCTCTGAGTCCGCGCGAACGAAACGTGCTCAAGGCGGTTTTTGAAGGCCTGACGAACAAGGAAATTGCTGCCAACATGCAGATTTCCGAGAGTTCCGTCAAAGCCGTGCTGCAGCAGTTATTCGAGAAGACGGGCGTGCGCACACGGAGCCAGCTCGTTCGCATCGCAATCGAACAGCACGCCGGTGATTGGCTGGCCGAACCTTAGCAGCTGCTGAAAAAGTAAGGCGCAGGCCAAAGGCCTACTCCGCAGGAGTCGTAAGTAGAGTAGGCGTTTTCGCCGCCTGCGCTCTCGACTTGCAGGTTGTTCGTTACTGCAGATGGAAATGGGCTTGTTCGCTCGAAACAAGGCCGTCGAATATCGCCAGAACCTGTTTGCGGTATTGGTAAACGCGGTCCAGGTCGGACCGGAAGGGTCCCTGAAAGTCTCTCGCATTCGCCCATTTGTTGATAATCACTCGCGGCACGTCGATATCCTGACGCAGGGCGTCGAGCGAATGCCCACGCAGGAACAGGCCGTAGAAAAATGCGGCCTCCCTTTGTGGGGCTAATGGGTCGGAGTCGTCTCTCGGAGTCATGGTTCGGGACTCGTTCCGTAAAAAGGCCATTTTAGCCATGGTTTGGGCCGGGGATCAAGTATGGATCAAGTATTATGACCGGGAGGCTCCGGATGCCAGGAACAACTAAGGTCAATAGGTTTAGATGCACAGGGGTAACCGGAGGGTTTCGGTGGCTATAAACCCGACATTGATCGGGAAGCCAACCCGGGTCGCTTCGGCGGGTAACAAGCCGAAGCTCATCGATGAGTACATCGGCCGCGTAAACACTGAAACAGAAGAGGTTAGCATCGCCCACATGCGCAGCCCGGAGGGCTGGATCGAGCCCGGTCAGACGCCCGATTTCGAGGAATACACGCTGGTTCTCAAAGGCGTTTTGCGGGTTGAATACCAGGGTGGTTCGATGGACGTTCAGGCCGGGCAGGCCGTCATTGCTCCGCAGGGCGTATGGGTTCGCTATAGTACCCCGTACCCGGGCGGCGCCGAGTATGTCGCGGTCTGCCGGACGGCGTTTGCCCTGGATGCGGCCCATCGCGATCCCCTGTAGGCCGCCATACTTTTGCGCGCTTGTCGGGAACTGAAAAAGGCACGTAGTGTGCTCTAATAATGCTTTCGCCCCCTATGCCGACATTTGGAGTCCGCTTCAGGAGAAACCTGGTCGCCGCGCGCCGCCGAGTGCGCGAAGGCTTGATGGTGGCCAAAGGTTTACGCTCGACCGACCATCCGGTACTCGCTCACATCGTTCCCACCAGACGCTGTAATCTGTCGTGCACCTATTGCAACGAGTTTGACGATTTTTCGAAGCCGGTTCCGGCTTCGGAGATGATGCGCCGGATCGACCTCCTCGCGAACCTCGGCACCAGTATCATCGCGTTCAGCGGCGGGGAGCCGCTTTTGCACCCGGAACTGGACGACCTGGTCGTCCGCATCCGCCAGCGGGGCGCAATCGCCGGCATGATCACGAACGGCTATCTGCTGACCGCGGACCGTATCCAGCGCCTCAACCGCGCCGGTCTGGAGCACATGCAGATCTCGATCGACAACGTGAAGCCGGACGACGTATCGAAAAAGAGCCTCAAAGTTCTGGACAAAAAGCTGCAGCTGCTTGCCGAACACGCCGAGTTCCACGTCAATATCAACTCCGTGGTCGGGGGCGGAATTCATCATCCGCACGACGCGATCGAGGTCGCGAGGCGGGCCGTCGCCATGGGCTTCACGTCCAGCGTCGGCATCATTCACGATAGCGACGGGCAGCTTCAACCGCTTTCTGAAGAAGAGCAACATATCTTCTTGCAAGTAAGGGACATGGGCAAGAAGAATTATGCCCGTATGAACTACTTTCAGGACAATATCGCGGCCGGGAAAGAGAATAAATGGAAGTGCCGGTCCGGTGCCAGGTACCTTTACATCTGTGAGGATGGTCTGGTCCACTATTGTTCCCAGCAGCGCGGTTACCCTGCGACGCCTCTGGATCGTTACACGGTCGAAGACATCCGGCGCGAGTTTATCACCGAAAAAGGCTGCGCCCCGCGTTGCACGGTGGCGTGCGTGCACTACACCTCATATATGGATTTCTGGAGGGCGCCCCAAACGATTCCCGCGCCGGAAGCAGCTCAACCGGATAAGCAGAAACTGATCCAACTTCAAACGAGATAAGGCAGCCGGGCAGGAGCCGGCATCCGAAGCCGCGCACTATGATTGGCGAAGCAGTCTCCCATTACGAGATTCTCGACAAGCTCGGCGAAGGAGGCATGGGCGTCGTCTACAAAGCCCGCGACCTTCACCTGCATCGCCTGGTCGCACTCAAGTTTCTACCCCCGGAAATAACCGCGGCAGCCGAACGAATCGCGCGTTTCGAGCAGGAAGCCCGTGCCATTTCGGCGCTGAATCACCCGCACATCGCCACCATTTATGCCATGGAAGAATACCGCGGCCGGCGGTTCCTTGTTCTGGAATACCTTCCCGGCGGCACGCTGCGGCAGCGGCTGAAGGATTTCCGAGCGAGGAACGAACCATTCCCGCTGCGTGAAGCCCTGAGGATTGGAATCCAGACCGCGGAGGGACTTGCCCACGCCCATCGAAAAGGCATCGTTCACCGCGACATCAAGCCTGAAAACGTAATGTTCACGGCCGAAGGCCTGCTGCGCATCACCGACTTCGGCCTGGCAAAATCCGAGACGTCCGGGCTGACCAGGGACGGAACGACTGTCGGCACGGCCGCGTATATGGCGCCCGAACAGGCCATGCGCAACGAGACCAGTCCGCGTTCGGACCTGTTTTCGATGGGCATCGTGCTGCACGAAACGATCGCGGGGCAGCGCCCGTTTCGAGGCGAG
The DNA here is from genome assembly GCA_049516355.1 of Bryobacteraceae bacterium. GTDB lineage: Bacteria > Acidobacteriota > Terriglobia > Bryobacterales > Bryobacteraceae > BOG-234. The sequence continues at coordinate 14,983 of JBEKTF010000077.1, forward strand.
AGTGAGTTCGCCACCATGCAGGCGGTCGTGAGCGAACCGTCCCCGCCGCTGGGGCGGTTTCGTTCCGGCGTGCCACCTGGCCTCGAGCGCATTCTGTCGCGCCTGCTCGAGAAAGACCCGGCGCGCAGATATCAGACCGGGGAAGAGGTAGCGGCGGAACTGAAAGCGCTCGATCCCGATGCCGAAGCTGGTACGGATGAACTGAACTACTCCGGCGTTACGAAGACCATGCCGGCGGCCCCGCAACTCGCCTCGCGCCGACCATTGTGGCGTCAAAACGGGGCCCTGGCCGGTCTGATAGCGGCCTTCACTCTGACTGCAGGAATAGCGTGGATGAAACTTCGCCCGTCCGCCACGGCGCCGACCGGAGCTACTCAACTCGCCGTGCTGCCGTTTACCGCGAAATCGGGCGTCACAGAAGATACGGCTTTCGGCAACGGATTAGCGGGGATCGTCTCCGATAAGCTTGCAGCGCTGGGCACCAACGTCTGGATTATTCCCGCGAACGATCTGCGCCAGAATCGTGTGGCCACCCCCGCGGACGCGAGGAAGGTATTCGGTGTGGCGACCGTGTTGACCGGGGAAGTGGAACGGCAGGCGCGACAGGCCGGCGAGGCGGGAGTCCCGCCAGCGATGAATGTTGCGATGAATGTAGAGATGCACCTCGTCGATACGGCCTCCGGGAGAACGCTGCGTTCAGCGTCGGTCAAATCGAGCGATGGCGCGACGCCCGTCGAAGAGGAAGTCCTGAAGCAAGCGGCGGCGATGCTCAACCTGCCGCTCGATCCCCTCGCGGTGAGCAAGCTTCGCGCCGACGCAACTCAAACGGCCAACGCGTACGATTACTTCGTGCTCGCCAATGGTTACCTGCAGAGATATGACCAGGCTGGAAACATCGGCTCCGCTATCGCCGCGTTTCAGCGCGCCATTCAACTCGACCCGTCCTATGCGATGGCGTACGCCGGGTTGAGCGGCGCTTATATGCGCCAGTACCGCAACTCGAGCGATCAGCAAAATCTCGAAAAAGCCCGCGACGCAGCAATCCAGGCGCTCTCGCGTAACGAAAGCCTCGACTCGCCGCACATTACACTGGGCACGATCGCAATGGTGACAGGGCAGACAGACGAGGGAATACGCCAACTGCGCGCGGCGCTCGATCGCGATCCGGTGAATGCCGAGGCTTATCGCGAACTGGCGGCTGCGTATGTTCAGGCGGGCAAGCCGGCGGAGGCGGAGGCGACTTACAATCGCGCGATCCAGTTGCGGCCCAACTTCTGGCTCGGTTATTTCGACAGCGCGACCTTCTACAACAGCCAGGGCCGCTATGGTGAAGCCGATAAAGCGCTCACCACCGCCGCTCGTCTGACGCCCGACAATTATCTTGTTTATCGAAATCTGGGCGGCGTTCAAATGGCACGGGGTAAGTGGGCCGATGCCGAGCATAGCTTTCGGGAAGCCATACGGCTCAGGCCCGGGGGGACTGTCTACTCAAATCTCGGAACCCTCTACATCTACATAGGGCGCTATGCGGATGCCATACCGGTTCTGGAACAGGCAGTCGCGCTCAGCGGCAGTCACGAAGTCTATTCGTATCTGATCTGGGGAAACCTTGGCGATGCCTATCGCTGGGCATCGGGGCGCGATGCGAGTGCCAAAGCCGCATATGGGAAGGCGGTGGAACTCGCGGAAGCGCAACTGGCGGTCAACCCGAAAGATGCGACGTTATTGAGCCAGGTCGCGGTCTATGAAGCCAAGATGAGAGATTTCGGAGCGGCCCAGGCCAGGATGGGGCTCGCGCTGAAACTGGCGCCCGCCGACCCGGCCATCCTCTACCGCTCGGCTCTGGTGCTGGAGTTGTCCGGCCAAAGGCGGCGTAGCCTCGATGCTTTGAGCGCCGCTCTGGGCGCCGGTTATTCTTTAAATGTTGTGGAACGCGAGCCCGAGTTGATTTCGCTGCGCACCGACCCTCACTATCGGGAAGCCAGCGCGCACGCCAAGGAGAAAAAATGACGCCGAACCCGCGAAGAGAAGCGAAGTTGCATGCCGTCCACATACGGATCGACGGCAAGAAATTCGTCTATACGACGCCCGACAACCCGAACGCAACCACAATCGTCGTCCAGCGGGGCGACCGGGTGAAATGGAACTGCGGTCACGGGAATTATTCGATCCTGTTCAAAAACGAATCTCCATTTACCGGTATCGGCGCCCATGGCCGCCGCGGCGCAGACACGGAGGTTCTCGAGATTGTGGGCAAACCCGGCAGTTACAAATATGCCGTGAACGTTGTCCTCCCGGACGGCCCGGTCGTGGACGATCCCGAGATTATTGTCGGCGGCGGCGGGGATTAAACCGCATGTCTGTGGGCTGGATCCCACGGACCTCGCACCAGTCGGTATAGAGCTGGCCGTAACTGGCGGTGATGTATGCATCGCGCGAAAAGCCGAGGGCTTTCGCCGTGCGATCGATCCATCGGGCCGGACCTTCCAGTTCCATGTAAATGCCAATGGGCGTCTCATCGAGCGTGGCGATCCCGGGCTCGCGATCGCGCGCGAATTCCGTCCGGTATTTTTCGTAGCGGAATGCTTCGTGAAAACCGAGTCCCGCGAAGACAGCCAGACAGGAATCGAAATCGGAGGCCGTGAACTCGTTTTCCACGCGGCGCTTGTGGCGGCTGGGCATTTCGGGGCCTTTGAAGGTACAAGTGACGGTCTTGCCCGCGCTGCGAACCCGCAGCAACATGCGACGTTCGCGCAGCGAACCGCGCCCGTCGTCGAGGACCAGATTCCGTTCGAAAATCCTTGGGGCTATCGTTTTGAAGCCGAGGCGGCGTAGCAGCGCGCGCCCTTTGGCGGCGCTCGAGAGGGCGAGCTTGATTTCGGTTTCGATGGGCGCCTTCAAGCGATCAGGATAGCGGATTGAGTGTTAAACTCGTGTGTACTTGCAGAGAGCGTGCGCCCGTAGCTCAGTTGGATAGAGCGGCTGGCTTCGAACCACGGTATGGCCTCTGCTCCTTCTTCATTGATTCTACAGCAGTTACAACCCAGATTGCAATTGAAAAATTAGCTAGGGAAACGCTCAAATCACCCGATTTTATTGCTTCGTCGAGCCGCGTCCGAAGGCGAATGACAGCATGACGGGTCAGGACCATTTTCTTACAACTTTTCTACAGAGAGCGGTTGGGGAGAAGTTATGGAAACCGGGGTCAAACCTGTCATCCCGTCACTGGGCAGGTAGGGTACACTTTGCTTTCAAGGTCCTGCCCGGCTCAAGGGAGAGTTCATACGGAGAGTACCCTGAATCCCCGAGTCAAACGCTGCTGAGTGTGCCACTTGCTGCCGGTGGGCACACGTTGGTTGCTGGTGAGAAAGACGTTGTCAGGGTTATCGTTCCATCCCTGGTACCGAATGACAATCTGGCTCTCCCGATTTACCGCCCATATACTACCTGCATGGATTTACTAAAACGCTTTCTCAAGGACGAACAGGGCCAGGACCTCATCGAGTACACGTTGCTGATGGCTTTCGTTGCCCTGGCATCGGCTGCGATTTTTGTTAATGCCGGAAAGAGCATTAGTGGTATCTGGGGTGCCGCCAGCAACCAATTGAGCAACGCAGCGGCTGCGGCCAGTTAGTCGTGATCGCAGCATTAACAGGGCTGCTGGAACAGGTTCACTTCCTGGGCGGGATCAGCGACAGACATTCGTAGCACATGCCGCGATGCCAGTGTGGCTCGTAGATCACAATCTTGTGATCGCAGACCTTCCCACACCGCGCACACACTCCGGCGTCGAGTGGCCAGCGATGCTGAGACAGGTAGCACCTCAACCGGCGAAGAGTCGGAACTGGACCCACTCAGGAAACATAGCAACAAACGCGTAATGGCCAAGCTCAAGACTGTGGCACATCTGGTTCGTCAGACAGGTTCGCCCAGAAACGGCACTCACAGACACCACATTCGAACCTCCGGCGATCCTTCGACCAGAACGTAAGGAGAAACTCAAGGACGCTGCGCTTGATCTGCGAAAAGTTGTCGGTTCTCTCACAGCGCGGGCACTGCATCAATTTGATTCGTTTTTACCAATAAACGCATAATGGCCGCGTTAGGAATTGGAACTCAAAAATCGGCACGGGCCGGAATGAGCGCGGCACGGAAGGCCCAGGGTGCAGGCCGCATGGCCGTGACAATTTCATACCAGAAACGGTACACTAAAGAGCCGCCCAAAGAGACCGTTCAGCCCGTTCGCCCTTTTTGCCCGACAGAAAGGAAGGCTGCAGATGTCCAGCCCTTCCACCGCCGGTATTACGCTAGTTCCAAAGCGCAAGCAGATCGAAATTCTTGTTGTCGAAAGCGATCCAGCCGATGCAAAGCTAACTGAAATAGCCTTCAAAAGGGCTGGACTAACCAGCGGCTTCTTTTCCGTTTGTGACGGAGCAGACGCGCTTGCATACGTCCGCAAGGAAGGGAAATATGCAAACGTCGCTACGCCGGATCTGATTTTTCTCGACCTTTCCCTTCCGAAAGTATCGGGCCTGGAGGTTCTGAAGGCAATTAAATCAACCCCTCACCTGATGCACATTCCAATCGTGGTCGCTTCAGGTTCTGAAGACCCGGAACATATCAGGGCTGTCTACGCACTGAACGGGAATTGTTTTATGCGGAAGCCCCACGATCTGGCCCAGTTCCTTCGCTTCATCGAAATGTGTTACGAGTTCTGGGGCTCTGTCGTCACGTTAAGTCCGCCGCGATCCTGACCCCCCAAGAGCTGCTGCCGCGACGGCACATGTGTTGCGATCGTGCGTGGCGAACAAACGGCGAAATATGCTATCCTCCCGTGTGTATGGCCCGCCGTCCGTCGCCGGAGGAATTTGACCGCCCGCTCACCCCGGCGGAGCTGAACGAACGCAGGCGCAGGCTGTCCCTGCTGAGCCCTCACCACGTGGCGGATGCCTACCGCCAGGCTCACGAGGCGTGCCGGATGGAGGGGGATCGATTGCCATGGGCGAGCGCAGTGCAGGAGTTGGTGACGGCGTGGAAGCTGTTGTGGGGGTGGAGGAGACGGGGGCCGTTGGGGAGGGGGTAGAAATGAGAGTTGATTCCGAGCGCGGGACGGGTTACAAATGGCCTGTGGAACCTGGCGAGCACCCCGACAAGGCAGGGGACCAAAAGCCGGAGATCACAAAGACAGGGGAGTGCCGCCGCTTCCACGGGCTGCTTAAACAGGTAATCAAAGCGCAGCCATTGCGACGGGTGAAAGCGGTCGACAAATAACGTGCGCCACTGTGCTGTAGTTTTGTTGTGTTTCGCTGCATTTGCTCAACAATCACAGCCACCATCCCAAGGTCCAGCGAAAACCACTCAAGAAAATAAGGGCCAGTCCGCCCCAAAACAATCCGAATCCGCCAATAATCAGCAGCCTCCCGTAGATATTCAGGCCCTCGCTGATAAGGTCTCCGCCGAACTCGCACGCAGGGATCAACAGAATTCCGGCGAAAAGAGTAAAGAGAAATCTGCGATTGATTAGTGGGGAATCGTCAGAGATGCATTGCTGGTACTGTTCACTGGTGCCCTTGCCGTTCTCGCTCACCGTCAGCACCAAGCGATGGTTCAACAGGCCACTTACATGCGAGACGGACTGGCGGAAACCATCAAGTCCGCCGATGCCGCTAAAAGTAGTGCAGAGGCCGCGCAGGGAGCACTGGTAGAAGCAAGACTTGGAAGGGAACAAGCCACAAGGGATGCACAAACTGCCAGGGAACTTAGTGCGGCACAGAGCGAGGCCACTGAGAGGCAGAACAAGATTGCGCTGGAGACCACCACTGCCCAGGCTACACAAGCCTTGGCATTGAGCACAAAAGCGGCTCACAGTGAGTATAGACCTTGGCTTGTGTTTAAGCCCACGCTCATTTATATTCCAGATGACTTTACCCCCGACACGCCACCACCTTTGGACAAGGAAGTTAAAACTCTTGTTGCCGGACGACAAATCATGGGTGCGGTAAGTCTGGCCAATATCGGCAGGTCGCCAGCGCGTAAAATCGTAGCGCGTATTGTTCTTAGGTACGTCGAGACTCGTACACCAGACGGTATTATGCAAAAAGGTGAGCGCGCTTTTCAGGAGGCAATCACGGCAGACGTTGTGCGAAGGACCACGATCACGCTCGCACCGCAACAGATAAACGTTACTTTTTCGAATATTGCTCCCGCCGTGCCTCAAGCCAATGTTGATTCCATCAACAACGGCATTGGTGGATTTATACTTGCCGGAGAGGTTATGCGATGAGTTCCCGGCGCGCCACCTTTTGCAAAGGTCCCGAACGTGCCCTTTCCCCAGGGCCTGCTACCTCCCTCCGCCCCTCATCCTCCCCGGTGCCAGTGGCGACAGCCGGTCATGGACGGCTGCCAGTTCGTCAATTTTCACGGACTGGAGGTAGACCTCCGTCGTCTTGACGCTGCTGTGCCCCAGGATGCGAGAGAGGTAGTACAGATTCCCTCCATTCCTCAGGTACTCGCAGGCGAACGAGTGCCTCAGCGTGTGCGGGCTGAACCTCACGCCGGTAATGCCAGTCTTCCCCCCAATCAACTTCAGATCCCGCTCGAAATTCCTCACAGTCACGGGGGTGTGGTTGCGCGTGCCAAACATGAGCCGTCCCGGTCCCGAGTGCTTCAGGCCATAGCGATAGAGGGTCTTTCGCATCTCAAGCGAGAGTGGAATCAGCCGGTGCTTCCCGCCCTTCCCACGCACCCTCACCACGAGGTTGTCCAGGTCGCAATGATCAAATGGGAGGGTCAGTAGTTCACTGATCCGATACCCCCCATCAAGAAATGAGCAACGCCGCCGTGTGGGTGCGGGTCTGATTGATGCCCTTCGGTTTGAACGAGACCAGCCGTTTGATTTGTTCCGGGGTCAGCGTGGCGAGGACCTTCTGTTCCTCCTTCAGGTACGCAACCTTCAGCCCGGTACCGGCCCATCGCCAGTAGGCGTTCAGCGCGCAGATGTACGTATTGATCGAGACGGGGGAAAGTCCTGCCTTCCCCAGGTTGACAATCCAGCTTTTCCAGTCGCCCCCGGAGTGAACCTTCCACGAGCGAAAGGCGTTCCTGTAGTACAGTAAAGTCTGTTCGGAAACGTTCTTGAGGTATTTGCGTTCAGTTAGGAATTCTTCAAAGCGTTCCATTCAAAAACCAGAGGCTCTAAACGGTCTGGTTCGTCGCGTAAGTCGTTTAAAATGTGCGCCCGTAGCTCAGTTGGATAGAGCGGCTGGCTTCGAACCAGTAGGTCGGGTGTTCGAATCACTCCGGGCGCACCAGATAAACTGCTCATATTAAATCAGTTAACAACCCCGCCCGAAACCGGGACACCTTCCATTGTGCGATCTTCTGTGCGAACTTTTTCCTGCTCAGCGAGGTAAGCTACCATTCGCCGGCCGGCAACGTGAATGTCGCGCTCGACGACGATGTTGTAGCGATCGAGAATCGAGCGGGTCTTATGCCCGGAGATCAGCATGGCCGTCTTCTCCGGTATGCTGGCGCCGTTGATCATGTTGGAAATGGCTGTCCGGCGCAGGTCATGAACGTAAAGATCGGGGACCCCGGCGCGCGCACACGCCTTCTTCCACGATGTCTTTGTTTCGCTGATCTTCACGCCCTGCCAGGAAACGATCGTCTGGCCTCGTTTCGGGTCCGCGTAGGCCATATCAAGCCACACTCGCAGTTCTCCGTAGAGCGGAGCATTCCGCGCTTGCTTCCCTTTCGTCTGGCGTTTTTCGAGGCGGATCAGATTCGCTTTCCAGTCCACCTGATCCCAGCGCAACCCGAGGATCTCCCCGCTGCGCATCCCGAGGTGATAACCGAGCACGAGTAGTAGCTTTTGGTGCGGTGGCAGCTCACCACGCAATTTCACGTAGTCGGCGTGCGAGAGGAGTCCTTCACGGACGTTTTCCGACTCATCGAGCATCGGGATATCCGGGATCTCCGCTACCAGCCGCGGCCGGTTCTTGTAACCGAGCGTGAAGCTCCTGTGCAATCCTTCGAGCCATCGGTTGATCGAAGCGTTGGCACGTCCGAGTTGTTTCTTCTGATCGACGAAACTGGTGACCATCCTGGTTGTTAACTGCCTCACCGGAACCTTCCCGAATGCAGGCCGAAGATGGAGCCGCACATACGTCTCGGCGTCCCGGTAGCCCTTCGTGTTTTTCTTGTCCGCGAGATACAGGTCCAGCAAGTCTCCGATCGTGGCTTTGGAGGGTACGATTGTGCCGGTATCCATCTCACCGCGCCGTTTGTTCAGCAGCCGGATCGCATCGTTCTTGTCCGTGGATTCGGAAGATTCCCGCCGCTCTCCCGTCTCGCCCGGCACCGAATAGCGAATCCACCAGATATTCCCGCGCAAGTAGGGTTTGGCAGTCCCTCGTTCACCCTTAGGCATCGATACCCTCCCGATTTGGCAGACTGAGAATCCGTGCACACATATGAGAACTATACGCCGTCGCGTGGCGCTTGATCGATGTACCGGTCCAGATCGCGCCTGTCGAAACGCAATTTTGCGTCAATCTTCACGACCGGAACCTCGATGCCCGCCTTATGGCGAAGCGCAACCGCCGTCATGCCGAGATACGTGGCGGCCTCCTCAACGCTGAGGAGGCGCTGATTGCATCCAACCATGCGTTCCACGCGCACCGCTACTGCGTCCGCGA